>NZ_BAAJPZ010000026.1:0-73066 GCF_057552455.1 Streptomyces sp. PKA51 | reverse complement strand
GGGGGGGGGGGGGGGGGGGGGGGGGGGGGGGGGGGGGGGGGGGGGGGCGCCCCCCCCCCCCCCCCCCGGCCGGACTGCCTACGGTTCGGTGCGCTCGCTGCGCTGCTCGCCCTGCGCCTGGATGGCGGTGATGGCGACGGTGTTGACGATGTCCTGCACCAGCGCGCCGCGCGAGAGGTCGTTCACGGGCTTGCGCAGACCCTGCAGAACGGGGCCGACCGCGACCGCGCCGGCCGAGCGCTGCACGGCCTTGTAGGTGTTGTTGCCCGTGTTGAGGTCGGGGAACACCAGGACGGTGGCCTTGCCCGCCACCTGCGAGCCGGGCAGCTTGGTCGCGGCGACGCGGGCGTCGACGGCGGCGTCGTACTGGATCGGGCCCTCGACCAGCAGCTCCGGGCGGCGCTCGCGCACCAGCTCGGTGGCCTTGCGGACCTTGTCGACGTCGGCGCCGGAGCCGGAGGTGCCGGTGGAGTACGACAGCATCGCGATGCGCGGCTCCACGCCGAACTGCTTGGCGGTCTCGGCGGACTGGATGGCGATGTCCGCGAGCTGCTCGGCGTTCGGGTCGGGGTTGACCGCGCAGTCGCCGTAGACCAGCACCCGGTCGGCCAGGCACATGAAGAAGACCGAGGAGACGATCTGGGCGCCCGGCGCGGTCTTGATGATCTCGAAGGCCGGCCGGATGGTGGCGGCCGTGGAGTGCACGGCGCCGGAGACCATGCCGTCGGCCAGGCCCTCCTGGACCATCAGGGTGCCGAAGTACGACACGTCGGCGACGACGTCGTGCGCCAGCTCCAAGGTCATGCCCTTGTGGGCGCGGGCCTTGGCGTAGATCTCGGCGAAGCGGTCGCGCAGCGGGGAGGTCTGCGGGTCGATGACCTGGGCGGCGGCCAGGTCGATGCCCAGCTCGGCGCCGCGCTTGCGCACGGCGTCCTCCTCGCCGAGCAGGATCAGGTCGCACACGTCGCGGCGCAGCAGCACGTCGGCCGCGCGCAGCACGCGCTCCTCGGTGCCCTCGGGCAGCACGACCCGGCGGCGGGCGGAGCGGGAGCGCTCGATCAGCTCGTGCTCGAACATCATCGGCGTGACGCGCTCGGAGCGGGCCACCGAGATGCGCTGGGTGAGCGCGGCGGTGTCCACGTGCCGCTCGAACAGGCCGAGGGCGGTCTCGGCCTTGCGCGGCGAGGACGCCTCCAGCTTGCCCTCGATCGCAAAGAGCTCCGCGGCGGTGGGGAAGGAGCCGCCGGGCACGGAGACCACCGGGGTGCCGGGCGCCAGGCGGCCGGCCAGGGCCAGGATGTCCGGGCCCGGGCGCTCGTCCAGCGTCAGCAGCACACCGGCGATGGACGGGGCACCGGCGCTGTGCGCGGCCAGCGCGCCGACGATCAGGTCCACGCGGTCGCCTGGGGTCACCACCAGGCAGCCCTCGGTCAGGGCGGGCAGGAAGACCGGCAGCATGGCGCCGCCGAAGACGAAGTCCTTGGCGTCGCGCGAGAGGCCCGCGTCGTCGCCGAGGAGCACCTCGGCGCCCAGCTTGTCCACGATCTGGCGCACGGTCGGCGCGGAGAGCGAGGAGTCCTCCGGCAGCGCGTAGCAGGGCACCGGCAGGCTCGCCGAGAGCTGGGCGGCGATCTCCTCGCGGTCGCCCGGGGCGATGCGGTTGACCACCAGGGCGACGACGTCGCAGCCCAGCGACTGGTACGCCCGGTAGGCGTTGCGGGCCTCGGCGCGCACCGACTCCGCCGACTGCTCCTGGCCGCCGACCACGGTGATCAGCGAGGCGGCGAACTCGTTGGCCAGGCGGGCGTTGAGGGCCAGCTCGTCGGGCAGGGTGGTGCCGGCGAAGTCGGTGCCGAGCACGAGGACGTACTCGTAGTCGCGGGCGACCGCGTGGAAGCGGTCGACCAGCCGGGAGACCAGCTCCTCGGTGCCGCGCTCGGCCTGCAGCGCGGCGGCCTCGGCGTAGGTCAGGCCGACCACGCCGTCGGCCGGCTGCGTCAGCCGGTAGCGCGAGCGCAGCAGGTCGAAGAGGCGGTCCGGCCCGTCGCCGTGGAAGAGGGGGCGGAAGACGCCCACCTTGTCGACATGCCGGGTCAGCAGCTCCATGACCCCCAGCTCGATGACCTGGCGCCCGTCGCCCCGGTCGGTCCCGGTCACGTACACGCTGCGCGTCACGCGTGCTCTCCTTGATCCTTCGCCGTGTTCACCTGGTGCGGGCCGTTCCGCCCGCCCCGAAGAAATACCCGTTAGGGTGGTCTTGCCCTCTTGACAATACCTGTGCCTGTGGTTAAGGCGCGCGTCAGGAGTCCGGCGGTGGGAGTGAGACAGGCCCGCCCGGCCCGTGAAACAATCGGTCCGGCTCACAGGTACCAGTAGCGAGCAGGAGACACAGCACGATGCGCATCGGAGTCCTCACCGCGGGCGGCGACTGCCCCGGTCTGAACGCCGTCATCCGCTCGGTGGTGCACCGGGCCGTCGTCGGCCACGGTGACGAGGTCATCGGTTTCGAAGACGGCTTCAAGGGACTGCTCGACGGCCGCCACCGCAAGCTCGACCTGGAGGCCGTCAGCGGCATCCTGGCCCGCGGCGGCACCATCCTCGGTTCCTCGCGCCTGGAGCGCGCCCGCCTGCGGGAGGCGTGCGAGAGCTCCAAGGAGCTCGCCCGTGAGTACGGCATCGACGTCCTCATTCCCATCGGCGGCGAAGGCACACTGACCGCCGCCCGGATGCTCTCGGACGCGGGCCTGCCCGTGGTCGGCGTTCCCAAGACCATCGACAACGACATCTCCTCCACGGACCGCACCTTCGGTTTCGACACCGCCGTCGGCGTCGCCACCGAGGCCATCGACCGCCTCAAGACCACGGCCGAATCCCACCAGCGGGTGATGGTCGTCGAGGTCATGGGTCGCCACGCCGGGTGGATCGCGCTGGAGTCCGGCATGGCCGGCGGCGCACACGGCATCTGCCTGCCCGAGCGTCCCTTCGACCCCGCCGACCTGGTGAAGATGGTGGAGGAGCGCTTCGCCCGCGGCAAGAAGTTCGCCGTCATCTGCGTCGCGGAGGGCGCGCACCCCGCCGACGGCACGATGGACTACAAGAAGGGCGCCATAGACCAGTTCGGCCACGAGCGCTTCGCCGGCATCGGCACCAAGCTCGCCGGCGAGCTCGAACGCCGCCTGGGCAAGGAGGCCCGCCCGGTCATCCTCGGCCACGTCCAGCGCGGCGGCACGCCCACCGCGTACGACCGCGTCCTCGCCACCCGCTTCGGCTGGCACGCCGTCGAGGCCGCGCACCGCGGCGACTTCGGCAAGATGACCGCGCTCAAGGGCACCGACATCCACATGGTGCCGCTCGCGGACGCGATCACCGAGCTCAAGCGCGTGCCGGAGAACCGCATGGACGAGGCGGAGTCGGTCTTCTAGCGCGCCCCCGCGCCCGTTCGTAACGCGAGGACCCCCGCCCGACACCGTCGGCCGGGGGTCCTCGCGCACGGCGCCCCGTCAGGGGCGCGGGGAACTGCGCGACCAGCCACGATGCGCCTGCAGGCGGGTGCCGTGCCCGGACCCCGGGCGACGCGTTCGGCTGCGGGCCGTCGGTGGCCGATTGCGCCCACGCGGCGGCAGCCGCAAATCGGCACTGCCCCGCGCCCCTGGCGGGGCGCTGTCGGCCGGGGCCCTCGCGCAGGGTGCCCTCTAGGGGCGCGGGGAACTGCGCGACCAGCCACGACGTGCCCGCAGGGAGTGCCCCGGGGTGGTGCCCCGGCTGCGGGCCGTGGGTGGCCGATCGCGCCCACGCGGCGGCAGCCGCAAATCGGCACTGCCCCGCGCCCCTAACGGGGCGCACCGCTTACTGCGTGCCGATCGCCTCCAGCGCGTCCAGTTTTGCCGCGCGGCGGGCCGGCCAGACCGCGGCCAGGACTCCGACCGCCAGGGCCAGCAGCAGGAAGACCGCGATCCGCGCCCACGGCACGACCATCTCGTACTGCGGGAAGGAGGAGCGCAGCAGGTGGCCGCCGGACCAGGCCAGGAAGACGCCGGCCGCCACGCCCAGCACCGCGCCGAACATCGCGATCATCACGGACTCCAGCCGTACCATCCGCTTGACCTCGCGCCGGTCCAGGCCGATGGCGCGCAGCATCCCGATTTCCCGCGTGCGCTCGAAGACCGACATGGCCAGGGTGTTGACGACGCCGACGACCGCGATCACCACGGCCATGCCCAGCAGCCCGTACATCAGGTACAGGATGTCGTCGATGTTGCCCGCGTCGGCGCGGCGCAGGTCGTCCTGGCTCTCGACCTTGATGAGCGGGTTGCCGCCGAGGGTCTCCTTGATCTTCTTCGGGAGCTCCCGGGCCCGGCCCGGCGCGGCCTTCACCAGCACCTGCTCGTCGCGCACCTTCTCCAGGTGCGGATCCACCAGGGCGTAAGCGGTGAGTACGGAGGACAGCACGTCGTTGTCCTTGTAGACGGCGACGACGCGCGGGGCGGCCTTCTTGCCGTCGTAGAAGGACATCGGCAGCGTGGCCCCCGTCGTCAGCCGGTGCTCGGCCGCGAACTTGTCGGAGACGGCGACCGAGGCCGTGCCCCGCACGTCGGCGAGCGAACCGCTGACGACGTGGACGTCGACCACCTTGCCCAGGGCCCGCGTGTCCGTCGCCGTGGCCAGCGCCGGGCTCCCGTCCGACTGGAAGCCGGCCGACCGCAGGGGTACGGCCGTCGCCACGCCCGGCTGCCCGGCCAGCGTCCGGGCGACGTCGGGGGAGAGTCCGAGGTGGTTGGAGGAGCTGACCTTGTAGTCGGCGGTCATGTCCTGCGCGCCCATCGAGGCCATGCCCCGGTCCGCCGAGACGGCGGCCACCGTCAGGCCCGTGATCAGCGTGAGGCCGATCATCAGCGCGGACGCCGTGGCGGCCGTACGGCGCGGGTTGCGCAGGGCGTTCTGCCGGGCCAGCTTGCCGCTGACGCCGGCCAGCCGGATCGCGAGGCGGCCGAAGAACCGCACCACCGGGCGGGAGAGCAGGGGCGCCAGCACGATCAGACCCGTGAGGGTGAGCGCCGAGCCGGCCATCGCGTACTGCATGCCGCTGCTGTCCTTGAACGTCGTCACGTACAGCATGAGCGCCGCGCCCGCCGCGGTGAGCACCGCGCCGATCGCACCCCGCACGGCCAGGCCGCGCGGGGCCGGGGCCTGGTCGACGGCGGCCAGCGCCTCGACCGGGGCGATGCGTGCCGCCTTGCGGGACGGCAGCCACGCGGCGAGCACCGTCACGACGACGCCGACGCCCAGGGCGGACAGCACCGCCGACGGCCGTACGACCAGCGGACCGTCGGGCAGGCTCGCGCCGGTCGCATTGAGCACCGGGTGCAGTCCGGTGGCCACGCCCATGCCGAGGACGAAACCGGCGACCGAGGCGACCAGGCCCAGCAGCCCGGCCTCGATCAGCACCGAGCGCACGACCTGGCGGCGGGAGGCGCCCACGGCGCGCAGCAGCGCGATCTCCCGGCTGCGCTGGGCCACCAGCATGGTGAAGGTGTTGGCGATGATGAAGACGCCGACGAAGAGGGAGATGCCCGCGAAGACCAGCAGCGTCTTGCGGATGGAGCGCGTCTGCTCGTCGATCATCTTCCCCTGCGTGGCGGCGAGCTCCTTGCCGCTCGTGGCCTCCAGGCTCTTCGGCAGCATCGCGCGGACCTTCGAGGTCAGCGCCGACTGGTCGGTGCCGGGGGTCGCCGAGACCACCAGCTCGGAGTACTCGCCGGGCGTGCCGAAGAGCTTCTGCGCCGTCGGGGTGTCGAACAGCGCCAGGCCGGCGCCCGCGCTCACCCGCGGATTGTCGGTGGTGACGATGCCGACGAGCTTCTTGGACACGACCGGGCCGTCGACGGCCATCCGCACGGTGCCGCCGAGCGTGACGCCGAGTCTGCCCGCGGTCTTCACGTCCAGGGCCACCTCGTCCTCGGCGGCCGGGCCGCGGCCCTTCACCAGCGGGTAGCGGCTGTCCTTGCCGTCCTTGCCGGGCACGTAGTTGGCGCCGTCGCTGCCCCAGGCACCGCCGACGGGATCGTTGTTCCGGTCCGCGATCAACGGCAGGCCGGTGACCGAGGGACGTACGGAGGCGACGCCCGGCAGGGCGGCGATGCGCCGCGCCGTCCGTTCGTCGAGGACGGCCCGCTCGCCGGCGTCGGTGCCGGCGCGACCGCCGCCGCCCGCGGTCACGGAGACGGCGACGTCGTCGAGGCTCTTGGCCATCCGGTTGCGGTAGGCGCTGCCCACCGAGTCGCTGAAGATCAGGGTGCCGGTGACGAAGGCGGTGCCGAGCAGCACCGCCAGGGCGGTCATCATCAGCCGGGTCTTGTGCGCGAGGAGATTGCGCAGGGCGGTACGGAACACGTGGGGTCCTGGGTGTGGTGGGACGGGGACGGCGACGGCAGGCTCAGCTGGTGCGGCCCTTGGCGTCGAACAGGCGCATCCGGTTGAGGACGGAGTCGGCCGTGGGCCCGTGCATGTCGTCGACGATGCGGCCGTCGGCGAGGAAGACGACGCGGTCGGCGTAGGAGGCGGCGACCGGGTCGTGCGTGACCATGACCACCGTCTGCCGCAGGGCGCGCGTCGACTCCTTCAGGAAGCCGAGGAGTTCGGCGCCGGAGCGCGAGTCGAGATTGCCGGTGGGCTCGTCGGCGAAGACGATCTCCGGCCGCGAGGTCAGCGCCCGCGCCACGGCCACGCGCTGCTGCTGCCCGCCCGACAGCTGGCTCGGCCGGTGCCCCAGCCGCCCGGACAGCCCCAGCGTCTCCACGATCCGCTGCATCCACTCCGCGTCCGGCCGGCGGCCCGCGATGCTCAGGGGCAGGGTGATGTTCTCCAGTGCGGTCAGCGTCGGCAGCAGGTTGAACGCCTGGAAGACGAACCCCACCCGGTCCCGGCGCAGCCGGGTCAGCTGCCGGTCGCCGAGGCTGCTCAGCTCGACGTCCCCGATCCGTACGGAGCCGGACGAGACGGTGTCCAGCCCGGCCATGCAGTGCATCAGCGTGGACTTGCCCGACCCCGAGGGGCCCATGATCGCGGTGAATTCGCCCTGCCGGAACTCCACGGAGACCGCGTCCAGGGCGGTGACCCGCGTCTCCCCCTGCCCGTAGACCTTGCACAACCCCTCGGCGCGGGCGGCGACGGTGGGGGTGGATGCGGGGGGAGCTGGACGGGCAGCCGCGTACGACACGGGTCTCCTCCGGGGAGTGGGGGCCTGGGAACCGGGAATCGCTGGAATCAGCGATTCCAATTCTTGGCCCGCCCCCCGGCCCGGACGTCAGCCCCCAGGCCGGAATCCGCCGTCACCCTGCGGGACCGCAGTACCGCAGCGGCGTAGCACTTCAGACGTACGCCATCCTCCCCAAGAGCCACACCGGGCCCTGTCCTCACCCCTTCACCGCGCCCCCCAGCGCGAAGCCGCCGCCCAGGCGGCGGGCGATGAGGGCGTAGAGGAGGACGACGGGGGTGGAGTACAGCACGGAGAAGGCCGCCAGCTGGCCGTAGGCCACCTGGCCGTAGTTGCCGAAGAACGTGAAGATGCTGACCGACGCCGGGAGTTGGTCCGGGGTGAGCAGGAGCATGAAGGGCACGAAGAAGTTGCCCCACATCATGATGAAGCAGTAGATCGTCACCACCGCCAGCCCGGGGCCCATCAGCGGCAGGACCACCCGCACCAGCGCCTGGGCGCGGCCCGCGCCGTCCGTCCAGGCGGCCTCCTCCAGCATCACCGGCACGCCGTCCATGAAGTTCTTCATCAGCCAGATGGCGAAGGGCAGTTGGGCGGTGGCCAGGAACAGCGCGGTGCCGTGCAGGGTGTCGATCAGGTCGATGCGCACGAAGAGCCCGTACACCGGCACCATCACGGCCGTGATCGGCAGGCACGTCGCGAACAGCACCCCCAGCAGGTACGGCCGCGCCAGGCGCGAGCGGTAGCGGGAGAGCGGGTACGCGGCGAGGGCGGCGCACACGATCGTCACCGCGGTCGCCCCGCCGCACAGCAGGACGCTGTTGAGCATGGGCCGGAAGGTGATCTCGTCGGTCAGGACGGCCGAGAAGTTCGCCGTCGTCGGCTCCGGGGGCACCCGCATCCGAAGCCCCGCCCCGGCGTCCACCGAGGCGAGCAGCAGCCACAGCAGGGGCGCGGCGAAGGCGGCGAGGAGCACGAGCAGCGCGGCATCGGCTGCCAGACGCTGCCGTACGGGGCGTGGGAGGCGGAAGCGGCGGCGGGCGGCGAGCGGGCGCATGGCACCTCCGGGCGGCGCGGCGGCGCGTACGGCCGGTACGGACGCGGCCGTGTACAGCGGGAGGGTAGCGCGGGCCCGCCCGGACCAGGGAGGGCGCCGTCACTCCGGGGCGGGCGGTGCGGGCCGGGCGGCGGCCCGGGCCTGGATCACCGCGGCGGTCGCGGTGACGCACCCGCCGACGGCGGTGAGCAGGCCGCCGAGGGCGGTGAGGAGGGCGACGGTGTCGGACGGCCCGGGGGCCTGGCCGCCGGTCGTGCCCGTGCCGGCGCCGACGCCGACGCCGGCACCCGCGTTCGGGTTGGCGGGCACCTGCTCCGGCGGTGCGGCGGTGGCGGGGGCGGACGGAACATCGGGCGTGCCCCGCGTGGGCGTCGCCGGAGCGGGCGAGCCGACCGGCGGCGTCCACTGCGGGGTCCCCTGCGGCGGGCGGGAGCCCTGTTGAGGGGAACCGCCGGGCGACAGCTGCAGCACCACGCCCAAGCCCGCCAGCAGGACGACCACCAGGCCGCCCCACACGAGGGTGTGCGAGCCGGACCGCCCCGGGCCGCGAGCCGCGGCCACGGGCGCTCCGGGCTGCCGCGGCTGCACCGGTCGCGGCGACGGCCCGAGCGGCGCCGGCCGCTCCGGCCGCTGCCGCGGCCCGCCGCCGTACGCGCCGATCCGGCGCCACGGCAGCAGCGTGGCCGCCGCCAGGCACACCGCCGCGACCGCCGTCCAGCCCAGTGCCCGTACGGAACCGCCCGCCACCAGCACCAGGACCAGCGCCCCGCAGCACGCGGCCGCGCCGGCTCCGGCCAGCACACGCCCCCGGCGCAGGCGCCGTTCCGCGCGGCGCACGCCCGCCCCGCCCTCGCTCGCCATGGCGCCAGGCTAGGCGCCCCGGGGGCCGACCGGCAGGGCAATCGTCAGGGTGCGGCGGCGTAGATGTGGCTCGCGAACTCGGCGACGCGGTCCTCGGACAGGTGCCGGGCCACGTCCGCCTCGCTGATCATGCCGACCAGCTGTTTGTGCTCGATGACCGGCAGGCGCCGGATGCGGTGGGTCTCCATCTCGTGCAGCACGGCGTCGACGTCCGCGTCGGCGTCGATCCAGCGCGGGGTGCCCTCGCACAGGTCGCCGGCCGTGACCTTCGTCGGGTCACGGCCGCGCGCCACGCACTTGACCACGATGTCGCGGTCGGTGACGATCCCGCACAGCTTGCCGTTCGGGTCGCTGACGGGCAGGGCCCCCACGCCGATCAGGTCCATGACCTGGGCCGCCCGGGACAGCGTCTCGTCGCGCGTGATCCACTGGGCGCCCTTGTGCATGATGTCCTTGGCCTTCATGTCAGCTTCCCCGGGCGTAGACCATTTCCGCGAACTCGGCGATCTGGTCGTCCGTGAGGTGCTGGGCCAGGTCGGCTTCGCTGATCATGCCGACGAGCTTCTTGTTCTCGATGACCGGCAGCCGCTTGATGCGGTGGTTCTCCATCTCGTGCAGGACGTCCTCCACGTCGGCGTTGGCGTCGATCCAGCGCGGGGTGCCCTCGCAGAGCTCGGCCGCCTGGCAGCGGGAGGCGTCGAGGCCCTCGGCCACGCACTTCACGGTGATGTCGCGGTCGGTGATGATCCCGCACAGCCGCTCGTTCTCGTCGGCCACGGGGAGCGCGCCGACGTTGAGGTCCTTCATCAGCTGGGAGGCGCGCAGCACAGTGTCGGTCTTCTTTATCCACTGGGCGCCCGGGTGCATGATTTCCTTGGCTGTCGTCATGATCTGCTCCTGATCGGGAACGCGAATCACTGTTCTGCCGGCACCTCTCATCGTGCGCCTCGCTCGCGCGCCCTGCGATCGGAGAGCTACTCCGTTCGAGTGAGGGCCTTGCCGGGCGCGGGACGCTGCCCGGTGCCAGACTGATACGGATACGGGCGGGGACAACCGGCGGAACCCGTGGAAGGGAGCACACCACCATGCTCACCACCGACTTCGTCACCGGAGCTCCCACCTGGCTCGACCTCGGCAGCCCCGACCCGGGCGCGGCCGCCGCCTTCTACGGCACGGTCTTCGGCTGGGACACGCAGTCCGCCGGTCCGGACGCCGGGGGCTATGCGTTCTTCAAGAAGGACGGCAGCACCGTCGCCGCCGTCGGCCCCCTCACGGAGGAAGGCGCCGAAACGGCCTGGACCGTCTACTTCCAGACCCCCGACGCCGACGCCACGACGAAGGCCGTCGAGCAGGGCGGCGGCCGCGTGCGCGTCGCGCCCTTCGACGTGATGGACGCCGGCCGCATGGCCTGCCTGACCGACCCCGGCGGCGCCGACTTCTCCCTGTGGCAGCCGGCCGCCGTCCGGGGCCTGGAGAAGGCGTCGGAGGCCGGCGCCCTGTGCTGGGCCGAACTGCACACCGGCGACCCCACCGCCGCCAAGGCCTTCTACCGCGGCATCTTCGGCTGGCGCTCCGAGGACCTGAAGGTCCCCGGCATGACCTACACCGTGCTGGCGACCGCCGAGGGCGACCAGCAGCAGGCCGCCTTCGGCGGCGTGGTGCCGCTGCGCGAGGAATCGGAGAAGCCGCGCTGGCTGCCGTACTTCGCCGTGGAGGACGTCGACACGGTCGTGCAGGTGACGCAGGGCGCGGGCGGTGCGGTGCTGATGCCCGCCTCCGACGTCCCCGACGTCGGCCGCATGGCCTGGCTGGCCGACGGCCAGGGCGCCCCCTTCGCCGTCATCAAGCCGAACCCGCCGGTGCAGGCGGCGTGAGCACGCCGCTCAGCCGGCGCCGGGCCCGCGACGCCGCAGGTCGCGGCTGATACGCAGGTAGCCGACGGCGGCGTACGCCGCGGCGGCCACGGGCACGGACCAGACGACCGCCCACGGGGCCACGCCGATCGAGGCCAGCACGGCGCACAACGGCAGGGTCACCAGCAGGGGCAGCGCCGGGGCGAGGGCGGCGGTGATGTCCAGGCAGTTCGTCATGAGCTCCCCCTCGCGTGACGGGACGCGTCCAGGTAGGAGGCGAGGTCGCGCCAGGCGTCCGCGGGCGCCTGCGGATCGCCGGAGACGGCCGCCGGGTCGTCCCGCCAGGCGGCGCGCACCCCGGCGGAGACACGGCAGTCGCCGCCCGTGAACAGCGCGCCCAGCTCGTCCATGCGCGCCACCAGCTTGCGCACGCGCGGATCGGCCGGCGCGACGCCCGCCGTGCGCAACTCCTGCGCGCGCCGGTAGAGCTGAGGCCACTCGACGTGCAACAGGTAGTGCGCCGCGGGTCCGGCGGCCGCGGCGCCCGCCCGCAGCACCGCCCGGCCGTCGGCGTCCAGGTGGCGGCGCAGCACCGCCTCCGCCTCCGGGCCGCCACCGGCGCCGCCCGCCGCCCGCAGGGCCTCCAGCAGGTCGCCGGGTGACGGGAGGCCGCCCTTCCCGCCGTCGCGGTCCTCGTCGGACAGCCCGGCCTCGTCGGACAGCCCGGCCTCCAGCCGCCGAAGGCGCCCGCGCAGCGTCTCCAGGGCGGCGATGCGCCCCTCGACCTCAGCGAGGTGGTCGCGCACGAGCCGTACGGGGTCGACCCCGGCGTCGAGGCACGCCAGCGATGGACTCCAGCCCCAGCCCGAGGCTGCGCAGCGCCAGCACCTGGTAGAGGCGGACCAGGTCGCCCTCCGTGTACTCCCGGTGGCCGCCCGCCGTGCGCAGGGAGGGGCTGAGCAGTCCGATGGTGTCCCAGTGGTGCAGCGTACGGACGGTCAGCCCGCTCGCCTCGGCGAGCCGGCCGACCTTCCAGGGCGGGGAAGCGGTCGAGGTCATGCCGTCACCTTGCCTCCTGACGCGGCGTGAGGTTCAAGTCGGGGGCGCCCGTGGCGCGGCGTGCTGCTGCTCGTGCCGGCCGTGTCGTCGTGCGGCGGGAGCCGGGGGATCCGGAGGGGAAGGATGTGCGTCGCCCGTCGGGTCCGTGGTGAAGGGGTGGAACGTGACGTGTTCTTGGCGCAAGGCTCTGGGGTGCGCGGCCGTGGCATCGGTCCTGGCGGCCGGACCCGCCGTCCTGCCGGCATCGGCGCACGAGGGCGGCTCCTCCCGGCCCCTCGTGACCTGCGTCGGCAGTGCCACGGTCCGCTTCGCCCCGGGCCTGGCCCTGCGGCCGCGGCACACGCGGATCGGCGGCACCGCGGCGTACACCTGTACGGGCGGCGACCCGGCCGTGAAGTGGGGCAAGTCGGTGATCGAGGGAGCCGGGGAGGCCGGCTGCCTGTCGGTCTCCAGCGAGGCCGTCGAGCGGATCACCTGGAACACCGGTGAGCACAGCACGGTGTTCTACGGCCGGCGCAACGTCGTCCAGCCCGCGGCCGGCGAGGTCCTTTCCCTGGTCGAGGGCACGGTGGTCGAGGGCAAGTACAAGGGCAGCCGGGTGGCCTCACCGGGCGCGCAGCTCGCGCTGAACGTGCCGGACTGCGCCACGGACAAGGGCGTCGAAGTGGTCGACGGGCCCTCCACCCTGCTGTTCACCTGACCTCCCCGGTTCCGGACCGTTTCCTTCGAAACGGCTCGACCGTTGGTTTGGGTGTCGGTAGCCCTCGTCGCTCACGAAGGACAGAACATGCGTCTTTGCCGTTCGCTCGCCGTCGTACTCGGCGGGCTCGCTCTCGTCACGACCACCACCGCGGGTACGGCGACCGCCGCGAGCGGGACGTTCGCCTGGGTGGGGCCCAAGAACAAGGCGTACTCCATCCAGAACCCGCCCGACAACAAGTGCTTCGACATGGGCCAGGAGGCCCGCGGCGCACAGAACGCCACCAAGGGGCCCGTCGTCGTCTACAGCGACAAGCGGTGCAAGGGATCCGCGACACGGCTCGCCCCGGGCCAGTCCGCGCCGAGCGGCGCGCACTTCGCCAGCGTCGTCTTCAACCCGCGCTAGCAGCCGGCCCGCCCCCGGTAAATCGGGTGCGTCGTCGTGCCGTACGTGGGACAGTCCGCGCTGTGGTGATCGACGACGTCGTGCTCCGGCGCGCCCGGAACTCCGATGCGGCCCTCATGGCCGACGTGTGGCTGAGGTCCTTCGCCGCGGCGTTGCCGGACGTACGACGCGTGCACGACGACGCCGCCGTACGGCAGTGGTTCCGGCATGTCGTGGTGCCGCAGGGCGGGGCCTGGGTGGCGGAGGCCGCGGGCGAGATCCTCGGGCTGCTGGTGCTGCAGGGATCCGAGCTGGAGCAGCTGTACCTGGATCCGCGCCGGCGCGGCCGGGGGCTGGGCGACCGGTTCGTCGAACTGGCCAAGCAGCAGCGGCCGCAGGGCCTGGCGCTGTGGACCTTCCAGTGCAACGGGCCCGCGCGGCGGTTCTACGAGCGGCACGGCTTCGTCGCGACCGAACGCACCGACGGGCGGCGCAACGAGGAACGCGAACCGGACATCCGCTACGTATGGCCGGCGCCCGCGTCGCCGCCCGTGCCCGCCTGACGCCGAGGACACCGGGAACACCGAGGAGAAGCAGCCGATGGACCGCACACCCGACGGGGAAGCACGCGAGGCCATACCCGCCGCCGTCTACTGGGGGCTGTTCGCCGCCTGGGCGGCCAACGACCTGGAGGAGCTCCTGACCATGGCCCCCTGGTCCAAGAAGGCCGTCCCACGCCTGGCGGCCCGCTTCCCCCGCGTGCCCCGGCGCGTGTGGTCCCGGGTGGAGGTCACCCAGCCGCAAGTGAACGTCGCGATCGGGCTGATGGCGCTGCTCATCGCGGCGGCCGCGGCGGACGGGGCACGCACCCAGGGGCGCAGCGCCTTCTTCCGGACGGTCCTGACCGGCTTCGGCCTGCACGGGCTGGTGCACATGGGGCAGGCCGCCGCCTACCGGGGCTACACGCCGGGAGTGGCGACGTCCCCCACGATCGTCGTGCCCTACAGCGTCTGGGCCCTGGCCCGCCTGCGCCGGGCCGGCGTCCCGGCCGCCTCCCCGGCCCTGGGCCTCGCCCTGCTGCCCGCGGCGGCGGGCGCGGCGCAAGCCTTGGGCGGCCGCATCACCCGCCGGAGCGCCCCGTAGGGGCGCAGTGCCGCCCTTCGCCCTGGGGCGGTGCGTCGACTGCAGGCCGTCGGTGGCCGATCGCGCAGTTCCCCGCGCCCCTATGGGGCGCTCGCCCTCGTCGCGTGGGCGCGACAAGCCGCGACGTGCCGGGGCCTCGGGGTGGTGCGTCGACTGCGGGCCGTCGGTGGCTGATCGCGCAGTTCCCCGCGCCCCTATGGGGCGCTCGCCCTCGTCGCGGGGCACCACGGCGCCCCGTAGGGGCGCGGGGAACTGCGCGACGAGCCACGACGTGCCCGCAGGTCGGCAAGTGCCTCGGCTGTGGGCCGTCGGTGGCCGATCGCGCCCACGCGGCGGCAGTCGCACATCGGCACTGCCCCGCGCCCCTTACGGGCGCTCGCCCTCGTCGCGGAGCACCACGGCGCCCTGTCAGGGGCGCGGGGAACTGCGTGACGAGCCACGACGTGCCCGCAGGCCGTCGGTGGTTGGTCGCGCCCCCGCGGCGGCAGTCGCAGATCGGCACCGCCCCGCGCCCCTTACGGGGCGCAGCGGGTCAGGGTCACCGGGCGGCCCGGGGCGGTGGTTGTCAGGCAGCGGTCGCCGTCCGCCTGGCGGATCGTCGCGCCCTGGACGGCGAAGCGCTGTCCGGCCGAGCCGTCGCAGCGGCGCAGGGTCGCCGGGCCGCCGGCCGCGGCCGCGGCCAGGCACAGGCCGGCGGCGCGCTGGTAGATCTCGCCGCTCTCGGCGACGAACTGCTGGCCGGGCGCGTTCCGGCAGCCTTCCGTGGTCACCGGGCTGCCGGCGCCGCCCGTGGCGGTCAGGCACATGCCCGTGGTGCGGTGGACGACGACGGCGCGGGGGTTGTTCACCACCCAGTCCTGGGCGGGCGACTGCGCGGTGGCCGGACCCGTGGTCCCGGCCAAAGCAAGGACGAGGGCGGTGGCGGCGAGGAAGGTACGCGTACGCATGCGGGCGACCTTTCCGTCCCCTCCGCCCCGCACACCCCTCCTCACCCGTTCGGATCAGTGGCCGTCCCCCGTCACGGCCACAGTTCGGCGCTCTGTGCGTCGACCGCGGCGCCGACGCGGGCGATCAGTTCGGCCGCCGGCAGCGCGGCCGGGCGCCGGCCGTCGCGCAGGCGTACGGACACCTGGTCGCCGGCGGCCTCGGCGGGGCCGATCACGGCCTGGTAGGGCACGAGCCGGGCCGCGCGGATCCGGGCGCCGAGGGTGCCCTGGACGGGTGCGGCCACCTCGGCCCGCAGGCCCGCCTCCACGCAGCGCCGCACCAGGGCCTCGGCCTGCGGCAGTTCGGCGTCCGAGACCGGCAGCACCGCCACCTGGACGGGGGCCAGCCAGGCGGGGAACGCGCCGCCGTGCACCTCGATGAGGTGGGCGACCGCCCGCTCCACGCTGCCGATGACGGCGCGGTGCACCATGACCGGCCGGTGCTTCGCGCCGTCGGGGCCGATGTAGCTCAGGTCGAAGCGCGCGGGCTGGTGGAAGTCGACCTGGACGGTCGACAGGGTGGCCTCGCGGCCCGCGCCGTCGGCGATCTGCACGTCGATCTTGGGCCCGTAGAACGCGGCCTCGCCCTCCTGCGCCTCGTACGCGATGCCCTCGGCCTCGAGCACCTCGACGAGCAGCGCGCCGGCCCGCTGCCACATGGCCGGGTCGGTGACGTACTTGCCGCCCGCCCCGGGCAGTGACAGGCGGTAGCGGGCCGCCTCGATGCCCATCGCCTCGTAGGCGCGGCGGATGAGGGCGAGCGCGCCCCGCGCCTCCTCTGCGACCTGCTCCAGGGAGCAGAAGATGTGCGCGTCGTTGAGCTGGATGGACCGTACGCGGGTGAGGCCGCCGAGCACGCCGGACAGCTCGGCGCGGTACATGCCGCCCAGCTCGGCGAGGCGCAGGGGCAGTTCGCGGTAGCTGCGGGCGCGGGAGCGGTAGATCAGCGCGTGGTGCGGGCACAGGCTGGGGCGCAGGACGACCTGTTCCCCGCCGAGGTCCATGGGCGGGAACATGTCCTCGCTGTAGTGCTCCCAGTGTCCGGAGATCTCGTACAGCTCCCGTTTGCCGAGGACGGGGGAGTGGACGTGCCGGTAGCCGGCGCGGCGTTCGCTCTCGCGGACGTAGCTTTCGAGCGCGTGCCGTACGGCGGCACCGTCGGGCAGCCAGTACGGCAGACCTGCGCCCATGAGCGGGTCGGTGTCGAACAGGTCGAGTTCGCGGCCGAGCTTGCGGTGGTCGTGCATCGTGGTCTCCTCGGGTGGGGGAGCGAGTGACCACACGGCGAAGCCCCGGGGCACTCGCCCCGGGGCTTTCGACAAGAACAGCTGTCAGCGCGCCGGGACACTCTCCGGCGTCGTCGTGGAGGCCATGAACATGGCGGCGCGCTTCATGGCCGTGACACTAACAGCCGATCACCACAAGCGCAGCTGTGATCTACGCAACGGGCAGTCCCTCCAGGTGGTCCGTCGCGCCGTAGGCCACCAGTCGCAGCCGCCGGCCGTCGCCCTCCCATGAGGACACCGAGGCGTTGCCCACCCGTTGCAGATCGGTCGGCGAGCCGATCCCGGCCAGGATGTGACGCGCCGTCACCGCGATGCCGTCGTGGCCCACGACGAGCACGTGGGCGCCGGGGACGGCGGCGCCCAGCTCGGCGAGCAGGTCCCGTACGCGCAGCGCCACGTCGGCGAGGGACTCGCCGCCGGGCGGGCGGTAGCACCACGCGTCGGTGCGGGCGCGCCGCCGCGCCTCCTCGGGCGCCTCGGCCCGCACGTCCGCCGGGGTCATCAGCTCCAGGACGCCCGTCTCGCGGTCGCGGACGCGCTCGTCGACCAGGACCGGCGGCAGGCCGCGGCCCAGGCGTGCCGCCTCCGCGGCCATGATCTGCCAGGTCTCCCGGGCCCGCCGGTAGGGGGAGCACAGGACGAGGTCCGGTCCCGGCAGCCGGCTCGCGAGCAGGGCGCCGCAGCGCTCGGCCTGCAGCACGCCGAGCGGCGACAGGGGCACCGCGGCGTCGCCTGTCTCGCGCAGCGCGCGCGGCGCCCGGCCGTCCTCGCCGGCGGCCGCGAAGGCGGCGTTGGCGGTGCTCTGGCCGTGGCGGATCACGGTGAGTTCGCCGAGCCGGCAGCGCGGGACCAGGGGGGTGTCCTTCACACGTCCTCCCGCAGCAGGCGTACGTAGACGGCCGAGAACAGGGCGCCGACCAGGAGGAGCAGGAGGGCCACCGCCGTGCCGTAGCCGATCAGCGACTTCAGGAACGCCTGGTCGTACATGAAGACCGGCAGGGTCTGGCTGCGGTTGCCCGGGCCGCCGCGGGTCATGGCCCAGATCAGGCCGAAGACCGAGAGGGTCTGCAGGGTGTTGAGCATGAGGTTGGTGCCGATGGAGCGGCGCAGCATCGGCAGGGTGATGTGCCAGAAGCGGCGCAGGCCGCGGGCGCCGTCGACCTCGGCCGCCTCGGTGACCTCCGTGGGGATCTCCGCGAGCGCGGCGGAGTAGACGAGCATGGAGAAGGCCGTGCCGCGCCAGACGTTGGCGAAGGAGACCACGAGGATCGGCAGGGTGAACAGCCAGTTCTGCTCGGGCAGATGGAGCCGGTCCAGGATCGCGTTGAGCGTGCCTTGGCGGGCGAAGAACGTGTACAGCAGGAAGCCGGCGACGATCTCCGGCACCACCCACGCCGCGACGACGACGGTGCCGGTGGCCGTCCGTACGGGCTTCGAGGCGCGGCGCATCAGGGCGGCGAGGGCGAAGCCGAGGGAGTTCTGGCCGACGACCGACGACAGCAGGGTGAAGACGAGGGTGAGCAGCACCGCGTTGCGGAAGTCCGCATCGCCGAAGGCGCGCCGGAAGTTGGCCAGACCCGTGAAGGAGGCGCTGGCCTGGCCGGTGAGCTGGGTGTCGGTGAAGGCGAGGTAGACGCAGTAGCCGACGGGGCCGGCGAGGAAGAGCAGCAGCAGTGCGGTCGCCGGGGCCAGGGGCAGCCAGCGCCTCATCGCGTGATCACGCCCGCCGCACCGACGATCTCCTTCAGGCGTGCGTCGTAGCGCCGTGCGGCGGTCGCCGCGTCCGCGTCGCCGGTGGTGACGGCCTCCATGGCCTCCTGGATCGCGGCCGAGACCTGCGGGTAGACGGGCAGCGCCGGCCGGTGGTGGGTGTCGCGCACGAGGTCGGTGAAGAAGTCCGTGCCGGGCAGGGCGGTGCGGTACGCGGGGGAGGCCGCCACGTCGTCGCGTACGGCGATCTGGGCGTCCCGGACCGTCCAGGCGGTGGCGTTGGCGGTGGTCTGCAGGGTCTCGATCACCTGCCAGGCGAGGTCCGCCCTGGCCGACCTGGCGCCGATCGCCCAGGACCAGCCGCCGGACATGCTCACCCGGCCGGGGGCCGCGCCGTCCCGGGTGGGGAAGGCGGCCCGGCCCATGACCTGCGGCCACTGCGGCCAGGGGGCTGCGCCCTGCGGCTGCCAGGTCTTGCCGAGCCAGGAGCCGTCCAGGGCGATGGCGAGCCGCCCGTGGGGCAGCCAGTCGCCGGCGACCACGGTGGAGACGTTGGGGTCGAGGGCGTCGGAGGGCGCGGGGCCGAGCTTCTCGGCGAAGACGGTGCGCACGAAGTCCAGGGAGTCCCGGAAGCCCTTGCTGCCGGCGACCCACTTCTTCGCCTTCGGGTCGTACAGCGGGTCGGGGCCGGTGCCGTAGAGCAGCATCTCGAAGCCCTGCATGGTGGCGGCCTCGCCGGCCGCCTTGCCGGTGTAGACGTTCAGCGGGACGACGCCGGGGACCTTGGCCTTGAGGGTGCGGGCGGCGTCGAGGACGTCCTTCCAGGTGTGCGGGGCCCAGTCGGCGGGCAGCCCGGCCTTCGCGAAGAGCGCCTTGTCGAACCACAGGCCGCGGGTGTCGGTGCCGTCCGGCACCCCGTAGGTCCTGCCGTCCTGGGCGCGGGCGGAGTCCTTGGCGGCCGGCAGGAAGCGGGCCCAGGTCGGCCAGGCGGCGAGCTTGTCGTCCAGCGGTCTCAAGTAGCCGCTGGTGGCGTCGGAGTCGATGCGGAAGGTGTCCTCGCGCACCACGTCGGGGGCGGTCCGCGGCGAGCGCATCATCTGCTGGATCTTGGCCGCGTAGTCGTTCTCCGACGCCTGGATCGGCAGCAGCCGCAGCTTCTTGCCCGGATGCTCCTTCTCGAACTGCTGCTTGACCGTGGCGAGGAAGTCGTCCATGTGCCGGACCTTGTTGTCCGTACTGCGCTGGTAGGCGACCTTGACGGTGTCCGGGTCGCCCCCCGCGCCCCCGCTCCCGCACGACGTGACGGCGGCGAGGGCACCGAGGGCGACGAGGAGCACGGGGGCGGTGGTACGCACGGCACGACCTCCTGCACGTACGGGGCCCCGGGACGTACGGGGCGTCGAGTCGTACGTTCCCCTTGCGGCCGCACGGCACGCGCTCAGCGCCCGGGCAGCCGGCGGTAGCGCAGCTCGGGGCGGCCTATCTGGCCGTACTGCGGGGCGCGCACGGCACAGCCGGTGCTCACGAGGTGTTCGAGGTAACGGCGGGCGGTGATACGGGAGATGCCCAGGGCGGCGGCCGCGCCCGTCGCGGTCACGCCCTCCTCGCCGGCGTCGCGCAGCGTGGCGATGACCGACTGCAGGGTGTCCCCGGCCAGCCCCTTGGGCAGGGCCGCCGGCTGCGGCGCGCGCAGCGCGGCCAGCGCCCGGTCGACCTCGTCCTGGCTGCTGGCCTCGCCGGCCGCCGCCCGGAACTCCGCGTAGCGCACGAGGCGGTCGCGCAGCGTCGCGAAGGTGAAGGGCTTGAGCACGTACTGCACGACGCCCAGCGAGACGCCCTCGCGCACGACCGCCAGGTCGCGGGCGGAGGTCACCGCGATCACGTCCGCGCCGTGGCCGGCGGCGCGCAGTGAGCGCAGCAGGTGCAGGCCGTGCCCGTCGGGCAGGAAGAGGTCGAGCAGCAGCAGGTCGACCGCCGAGCGCTTGAGGAACTGCGCGGCGTCCGCCAGCGTATAGGCCGTGCCCGCGACCGTGAAGCCGCTCACCCGCCCCACGTACAGCGCGTGCGCGGCGGCGGCCACCGGATCGTCCTCGACGACGAGGACCCGGATCGTGCTCACGCCCCCACCTCCTCGCGCACGACGCCCGCCGCGGACCGCAGCGGCAGGCGGACGGTGAACTCCGCACCGCCCCACGGGGAGCTGCCGACGGCGACCGTCCCGCCGTGGCGCCGGGCGGCCTGCCGCACCAGCGCCAGGCCGAGCCCGCGCCCGTACGGCCCCGGTGCCGCCCCGGGCGGCGGCTCCTTCGTCGACCAGCCGCGGCGGAAGACCTCCGCCACCGCCTCGGGGGCGATGCCGGGGCCGTTGTCGCCGACGCGCAGCAGCAGTTCGCCGGCGCCGGCGTCCGTGCGCACCGTCACGGTGACGCGCCCGGCCCGGTGGGCGCCGCTGCCGGTGGCGGCCTCGACGGCGTTGTCGACGAGGTTGCCGAGGACGGTGACCAGGTCGCGGGCGGGCAGGCCGGGCGGGAGCAGGCCGTCGTCGACGCGGGTGTCGTCGGTCAGCTCCAGTGCGACGCCGTGCTCGTTGGCCCAGGCGGCCTTGCCGAGGAGCAGCGCGGCCAGGACGGGCTCGGCGACGGCCGCCACGACCCGGTCGGTGAGGGCCTGGGCGAGTTCGAGCTCGGCGGTGGCGAACTCCACCGCCTCCGCGGCGCGCCCGAGTTCGATCAGCGAGACCACCGCGTGCAGCCGGTTGGCGGCCTCGTGCGCCTGCGAGCGCAGGGCCTCGGCGAAGCCGCGTACCGAGTCCAGCTCGCCGGAGAGCGCCAGGAGTTCGGTGTGGTCCCGGAGGGTGACGACCGTGCCGCGTTGCTGGCCGCTGGAGACCGGCGAGGTGTTGACGACCACGATCCGTTCGGCGGTCAGATGCACCTCGTCCATGCCCGGGCCGGGGGCCAGCAGGGCCTCGGTGAGGCCGTCCGGCAGCCCGAGCGCGGTCACGTGGCGCCCGACCGCGTCGGCCGGCAGGTCGAGCAGCTCCCGTCCGGCGTCGTTGGCGAGCGCCAGCCGGCGCTGCCCGTCCAGCAGCAACAGCCCCTCGCGCACCGCGTGCAGCGCGGCCTCGTGGTAGTCGTGCATCCGGCCCAGCTCGGCGGCGTTCATCCCGTGGGTGTGCCGGCGCATCCGCGCGCCCAGCAGGTACGTGCCCACGCCGCCCACCGTCAGCACCGCCAGCGCCACTGCGAGCAGCACGACCACCTGGCGGCGCACCTGCGCGCTGATGGCGTCCACCGTGATGCCGGCGCTGACGAGCGCGACCACCCGCCCGCTGCCCGCCTCCCGCACCGGCGCCACGGCCCGTACCGAGGGGCCGAGCGTGCCGGTGTACGTCTCGGAGAACGTGCGGCCCTCCAGCGCGGGCGCGGTGTGGCCGAGGAAGCGCTCGCCGATGCGGGCCGGGTCCGGGTGCGTCCAGCGGACACCGCCCGGCGACATGATCGTCACGAAGTCCACGCCGGTGTCGCGCCGGACCCGCTCGGCGTACGCCTGCAGGGCGCCGGAGGGATCCGGCGCCAGGGCCGCGGCCCCCACGGCCGGGGACGCGGCGACGGCGGTGGCCGTCGCCGTCACCTGGCGCCGGGCCGTCTCCTTCGCCTCGGCGCGGTCCGAGAGGTACGCGAGCCCCGCACAGCCGGCCACCACGGCGGTGACCAGCACGATCTGCACGGCGAAGAGCCGGCCGGCCAGGCTGCGGGGGAGGCGTATGCGGGGGGTCATGGCCGACAGTGTGCCGGGTGGCCTGTTTGTGAACGTAATGCACGCAACGGTGACCGCCGTCACAACGGCCGTGCATAGTCTCCGCGACCCCCCACCGCATCCGGACCGGACGGAGACCGAAGTGACAACGCAGTCACCCCCGGCGACAGCGGCCGGCACCCGCCGGCCGGACCGCACGCACTACCTGTACCTCGCCGTGATCGCCGCCGTGCTCGCCGGCATCGCCGTCGGCCTGCTGGCGCCCGGTGTCGCGGTCGAGCTCAAGCCGCTCGGCACCGGCTTCGTGAACCTGATCAAGATGATGATCTCGCCGGTCATCTTCTGCACGATCGTGCTCGGGATCGGTTCCGTACGCCGGGCGGCCAAGGTTGGTGCCGTGGGTGGACTGGCCCTCGGCTACTTCGTCCTGATGTCCACCGTCGCCCTGGCGATCGGACTGCTCGTCGGCAACATCCTCGAACCCGGCAGCGGGCTCCACCTGACCGACAGCCTCCGCCACGCCGGCGAGGCCCAGGCCAAGGGCGCCCACGCCTCGACCACCGACTTCCTGCTCGGCGTCATCCCCACCACGCTCGTCTCCGCCCTGACCGGCGGCCAGGTGCTGCAGACCCTGCTCGTCGCCCTGCTCGTCGGCTTCGCCCTGCAGGCCCTGGGCGAGAGCGGGCAACCCGTGCTGCGCGGCATCGGGCACCTGCAGCGGCTGGTGTTCAAGGTGCTGGCGATGATCATGTGGGTGGCGCCGGTCGGTGCGTTCGGCGCGATGGCCGCAGTGGTCGGCGCCACGGGCGTCGATGCACTCAAGTCCCTCGCCGTGATCATGATCGGCTTCTACACGACCTGCCTGCTGTTCGTCGTGGTCGTCCTCGGCACCCTGCTGCGGGTGGTGGCCGGCGTGAACATCTTCGCGCTGCTGAAGTACCTGGGCCGGGAATTCCTGCTGATCCTCTCGACGTCCTCGTCCGAATCCGCCCTGCCCCGGCTCATCGCCAAGATGGAACACCTCGGAGTCAGCAAGCCGGTCGTCGGCATCACCGTGCCCACGGGCTACTCCTTCAACCTCGACGGCACCGCCATCTACCTGACCATGTCCTCGCTCTTCATCGCCGAGGCGATGGGACAGCCGCTGTCGATCGGCCAGCAGGTCTCGCTCCTGCTCTTCATGATCGTCGCCTCCAAGGGCGCGGCAGGCGTCACCGGCGCCGGCCTCGCCACCCTCGCCGGCGGCCTGCAGTCCCACCGCCCGGAGCTGGTCGACGGCGTCGGCCTCATCGTCGGCATCGACCGCTTCATGAGCGAGGCCCGCGCCCTGACGAACTTCGCCGGCAACGCGGTGGCCACGGTGCTCGTGGGCACGTGGGTGAAGGAGATCGACGCGAAGCGGGTGGAGGACGTGCTGTCCGGCCGCCTCCCGTTCGACGAGACGACGCTGGGGGCGGACGCGCACTGAGGCGCACCGAGACCACCCCCACGGCGAGGGCCGACGCCCCCACGGCGGCCCTTCGGGACCCGGTAAGGCACCGCCGGGCCCCCGCCGTGGGGGTTTTCCGTTGTGCGAGTGCGCCGCAGGGGCGCGGGGAACTGCGTGACAAGCCACGACGTGCCCGCAGGCGAGGTGCCGTGCTTCGGCCGGGCCTCGGGGCAGCGCGTTCGACTGCGGGCCGTCGGTGGCCGATCGCGCAGTTCCCCGCGCCCCTACGGGGCGCCGTGGGCTGGTGCAGTGCCCCGCAGGGGCGCGAGGAACTGCGCGACAAGCCACTGCGTGCCCGCAGACGGGGCGCCGTGTCGCGCCCACGCGGCGGCAGCCGCATCGGCACGGCCCCGCGCTCCTTGCGGGGCGCTGCCGTCGGACACGGCCCACGCCGGCCAGGCGCCGGGCATGCGACGCGCCCCCTGACGGTCGGGGCTTTGTCAGGGGGCGCGCCGGGTTCGGAGGTGCGTGCGGGTCAGGAGCGGGCGGCCGGCTCCGGCTCGCGCTCGGACGCCGCCGCCTCGCCGGTGGCGGTGGCGGCGGCCGCCGCCGCGGCCTTGCGGCCCGGCAGCAGGAGCGCCACCACGACCGTGCCGACGCCCAGGATCACCGCGCCGACGACGCTGGTGTGCGCCACCGCGTCCGCGAACGCCTTGTGCACGGCCTCGACGACGGTGTGCGCCTGCTGGGCGCCCAGCGCCGCGGCCTTCTCGGGGCCGAGCTTCGGCGCGGCCTGCGTCGCGACCTGCTTGCCGACCTCCTTGGCGACGTACAGGCCCGCGCCCACCGAGTCCTGTGCGGCCGACAGCGCCTTCTCCGGCAGCTTCGGGCCTCCCGCGGCCGCGGCCTTCGCGGCGGCGTCACCGAGGTTGGAGGAGTAGGTCTTGGCCAGCACGGTGCCCAGGATCGCGATGCCCAGCGAACCGCCCATCTCGATGGACGTGCTGTTGACCGCGCCGCCCACGCCCAGCTGGTCCTCCGGGAAGGAGCCCATGATGGCGTTGGTGCAGGGCGACAGGGACAGGCCGATGGCCAGGCCCAGGATGATCAGCGGCAGCACGAAGTCGTTGTACGTCGAGTGCTCGTCGACCCGGGCCAGCAGGGCGATGGCGACCGTACCGACGGTCATGCCGCAGGCGACCGTGACCTTCATGCCCACCTTCGGCGTCAGCAGTGCCGTCAGCGCACCGCCGACGAACACCGCGCCCGCCAGCGGCAGCATGCGCACACCGGTGTCCAGCGGCGAGTAGCCGAGGACGAACTGCAGGTGCTGCGTCAGGTAGTAGAAGGCACCGAAGACGGCGAGGAAGAACAGCGCCACGGCCGACGTCGACCCGGCGAAGGCCCGCTGGGTGAAGCGGCGCACGTCCAGCACGGGGCTCGGGTGACGCAGCTCCCACAGCACGAAGCAGACGAAGCCCACGCCGGCCACGACCGCGGCGGTGATCGCCTTGGCGCCCCAGCCGAAGTGCGGACCCTCGATGATCATGTAGATGAGCGAGCCCACCCACAGCACGGACAGCAGACCACCGACGTAGTCGATCTTCTTCTCGCCGGCCGCCCGGGACGGCGGCACCAGCAGCAGCGCACCGATGATGCCGAGGGCGGCGATCGGCACGTTGATCAGGAACGTCGAGGCCCAGCCGTGGTCCTCCAGCAGCGCACCGGCCACCAGCGGACCCACCGCGATCGCCAGGCCCGCGGTCGCCGTCCAGATGGTGATCGCCTTCGCCCGCTCCGCGCGCGGGAACGTCGCCGCCAGCAGCGACAGCGTGGCCGGCATGATCATCGCCGCGCCGATGCCCATCGCGGCGCGCGCCGCGATGACGCCGTTGCCGCTGTCCACCAGCGAACCGGCCACGGAGGCCGCGCCGAAGACCAGCAGACCCAGGACGAGCGCGCCCCGGCGGCTGTACTTGTCGCCCACCGCGCCGAGGATCAGCATCAGGGCCGCGTACGGCACGGTGTAGCCGTCGATGACCCACTGCAGGTCGGAACTGCCCAGACCCAGGTCCTGGACCATGTCCGGGGCCGCCACCGTCAGCGACGTGTTCGCCATGACGATGATCAGCAGGCTGATGCACAGGACACCGAGCGCCGCCCAGCGCCGCTTGTACGGACCGTCCATCTCGTCGACCGGAGTCGACAACCCGAGGCCCATCGGCCACCCCTTTCGGAACTTGCACACGGCTGTGCAATTACACACTGGTGTGCAAATTACGGGACTGCACGGCAGTGTGCAAAATGAGGGGCATGAAGACCAGGCCCGGCAGGGCGGACGCCAATCGCCGACGCATCATGGACGTCGCACTCGCCGAGCTCCTGCGCGACGCGGACGCGAGCATGGACCAGATCGCACGCGCGGCCGGCGTCGTGCGGCGCACCGTCTACGGGCACTTCCCCAGCCGCGAGGCGCTCATCGGCGCGCTCGTCGACGACGCGGCGGAGGCCGTCGCGGTGGCCCAGGCCGACGCGCTGCGCGCCGCCGCCGACCCGGCCGAAGCGCTCGCCCGCTCCATGCTCGCGGCATGGGAGATCGCCGACGGCTACCGCCTGCTGATCTCCCTGGCCCAGCGCAGCGTCACCGTCGAAGGCATCCACCGGCGGCTGGAACCCGTGCGGCGCGAATGCGCGGCGATGCTGCAGCGGGGGCTGGACGAGGGCCTCTTCACCTCACCGCTGCCGGCGGTGGCGCTCGCGTACGTGCGCGAGCAGGTGCTCTTCGGGCTGATGCAGGCCGTGAACGACGGCGTGCTCGCCCCGGCCGAGGCCGGGCGCAGCGCCGCCGTCACGGCGCTGACGGCGGCGGGCGTTGCGGCGCCCGACGCCGCCGCCTTGGTGGCACGGCTCGCGCCGTAGCGCTGCCGCGGGGTGGTACTGCCCGGTGGGCGGGTTGGTGCCCACCCGTGCCGCCCTGCGGCACGATTGCCCACCAACGGGTGGCCGGGGACCACCCCGCCGCAGGCGGCTACGCCGGCCGCAGCCATACCGTTGCCAGGGGTGGGAGCGTCAGCGCGATGCTTGCCGGGCGGCCGTGGGACGGGGCACGGTCCGCCTTGAGCGGGTCCGGGTTCGTCACGCCACTGCCTCCGTACCGCGCCGCATCCGTGTTGAGGCACTCCTCCCACACCCCGTACTCCACCGGCACCCCCACCCGGTACGCGTGCCGGACGACCGGGGAGAAGTTGCACACGGCCAGCAGCGGGGCGCCGTCCGTCGCGAAGCGCAGGAACGCCAGGACGTTGTCCTCGGCCGCGTCGCCCGCCACCCATTGGAAGCCGTCGGGCACGGTGTCCTGTTCCCACAGGGCCGGCATGGCGCGGTAGCCCGCGTTGAGGTCGCGGACGAGGTCGCGTACGCCGCGGTGGTCGGGTTCGGCGGAGTAGGAGGGGTCGAGGAGCCACCAGTCGGGGCCGTGGGCCTCGGACCATTCGGCGCCCTGGGCGAATTCCTGGCCCATGAAGAGCAGCTGTTTGCCGGGGTGGGCCCACATGAAGCCGAGGTAGGCGCGGTGGTTGGCGCGCTGCTGCCACCAGTCGCCGGGCATCTTCGACACGAGGGAGCGTTTGCCGTGCACGACCTCGTCGTGGGAGATGGGCAGAACGTAGTTCTCGCTGTAGGCGTAGACCATGGCGAAGGTCATGTCGCCGTGGTGGTACTTGCGGTGCACCGGCTCCTTGGTCATGTACTCCAGCGAGTCGTGCATCCAGCCCATGTTCCACTTCAGGCCGAAGCCGAGGCCGCCGAAGCCGCCGGGGCCGGTGTGGTGGGTGGCGCGGGTGACGCCGTCCCAGGCGGTGGATTCCTCGGCGACGGTGACGATGCCGGGGCAGCGGCGGTAGACGGTGGCGTTCATCTCCTGCAGGAAGGCCACGGCGTCGAGGTTCTCGCGGCCGCCGTGCTCGTTGGGCGTCCACTGGCCGGCTTCGCGCGAGTAGTCGAGGTAGAGCATGGAGGCGACGGCGTCGACGCGCAGGCCGTCGATGTGGAACTCCTCGCACCAGTAGACGGCGTTGGCGACGAGGAAGTTGCGCACCTCCTTGCGCCCGTAGTCGAACTCGAGCGTGCCCCAGTCGGGGTGGGCGGCCCGCAGCGGGTCCTGGTGCTCGTACAGGGGGCGGCCGTCGAACTCGGCCAGTGCCCAGTCGTCGCGCGGGAAGTGCGCCGGCACCCAGTCCATGAGCACCCCGATGCCGGCCCGGTGCAGGGCGTCCACGAGGTGCTTGAAGTCGTCGGGCGTGCCCAGCCGGGCGGTGGGCGCGTAGAAGCCGGTGACCTGGTAGCCCCACGAGCCGCCGTAGGGGTGTTCGGCGACCGGCATCAGCTCCACGTGGGTGAAGCCGAGGTCCTTGACGTACGCGGGGAGCTGCTCGGCCAGCTGCCGGTAGGTCAGCCCGGGCCGCCAGGACGGCAGGTGCACCTCGTACACCGAGAAGGGCGCCCGGTGCACCGGCCGCCGGCCCCGCCGTTCCATCCAGGCGGCGTCGCTCCACACGTGGTGGGAGGCGTGCACGATGGAGGCGGTGGCCGGCGGCGCCTCGGTGCGGCGGGCCAGCGGGTCGGCGCGCAGGGTGTGCGTGCCGTCGGGCCGGGTGATGTCGAACTTGTACAGCGCCCCCTCGCCGACGCCGGGCAGGAACAGCTCCCACACGCCCGTCCCGCCGAGCGAGCGCATCGGGTGGCCGGTGCCGTCCCAGTAGTTGAAGTCGCCGGCCACGCGCACGCCGCGGGCGTTGGGCGCCCATACGGTGAAGCGGGTGCCGGGCACGCCCTGGTGCCGCATCGGCTCGGCGCCCAGCGCCCGCCACAGCTGCTCGTGCCGCCCCTCCGCGATGAGGTGCAGGTCCAGCTCGCCGACGGCGGGCAGGAAGCGGTAGGGGTCGTGCACCTCCAGCTCGTTGTCGTCGTACACGACGTGCAGCCGGTAGTCCTGCGGGACGGCGATCAGCGGCAGCACGGCCGCGAACAGGCCGTTCCCCTCGTCGAACAGCTCGGCCCGCAGTCCCTTGGCGACCACCGAGACCGAGCGGGCGAAGGGCCGCAGGGCGCGGAAGAGCACGCCGCCGGGCACCGGGTGGGCGCCCAGCACGCCGTGCGGGTCGTGGTGGGCGCCCTGCAGCAGCTTCTCGCGCGTACCGTCGTCCAGCGGATCGGGGCGGCGCACGGTGGCCTCGCCGGACGGCACCCGCCGGGGCCGGGCGGCCCGGCGTTGCGGGGCGGGCAGAAAGGTCGCGGGTACCCCGTCGCGCCGGCCGGGCGGCGGGGTGCTGGACGACGGTCGTGCGGTCACGGGCGGTCCCTCCGGTGTTCCGTGGAGCTCATGCGGTTCGGACGATCGCGCCTCACGCCGGTGCCGCGCCCGTGACGCGGGGCCCGGCGGCGAGGCGGCGGACGGCGGCCAGCGGCACGGGCAGCCAGTCGGGGCGGTGCCGGGCCTCGTACAGCACCTCGTAGACGGCCTTGTCGATCTCGTGGGCGCGCAGCAGCCCGGCGTCCTCGCCGGGGTCGTGGTGGACGGCGGCATAGCCCTCGCAGAAGGCCGTGCGCGCACGCGTCGCCCAGTCGCCGCCGTCCGCGCCGCCGACCGCGGCCGCGTAGTCGAAGGAGCGCAGCATGCCCGCGACGTCCCGCGCCACCGGCTGCGGCCGGCGCCGCTCGGCCAGCGGCCGGGCGGGCTCGCCCTCGAAGTCGATCAGGGACCAGCGGCCGTCGGCCGTGCGCAGCACCTGGCCCAGGTGCAGGTCGCCGTGGATGCGCTGGGCGCGCCAGGTGCGCCCGGCCCGGCCGAGGTCCGGCAGCAGCTCGTACGTCTCGCGCAGTACCGCGTGGTACGGGCGCAGGGCGGGGACGGCCTCCGCGGCGGCGTCCAGACGCTGGCTCATCGCGGCGGCCAGGTGCTCCAGCTGGGGGCGGCGCAGCACGACCGTGGGCAGCGCCTCGGCCAGGGCCAGGTGCACCTCGCCGACGGCCGCGCCGAGCGCGCGGGACTCGGCGGCGAAACCGGCGGGGCCCGCGAGCGCGGTGCCGGCGAGGGAGTCCAGCGCCAGGCGCCAGCCGTCGGTGGAGCCGGCCAGGTAGGGCTGCAGGACCCCGAGCGTCATCGGCTCGGCGGCGTCGGCGCCCTCCTCGCCGACTGTCGCCTCGAACCAGGCCACCGGTGCCGGGACGCGGGCGCAGCCCGCCCGGGCCAGGGCGCGGGGCAGTTCGAGGTCGGGATTGACGCCGGGGCCGACGCGGCGGAAGAGCTTGAGGATGAAGCGCTCCCCGTAGACGGCGGAGGAGTTGGACTGCTCGGCGCCGATCAGCCGGGGCGCGAGGCCGGTGGGGACGGCCGCGTCCGCCTCGCGGGAGAAGGTCAGCGGACCGAGCCGGCCGGGCACGCGCAGCCGTTCGAGGAGGAGGGCGGCCAGCCGGGGGTCGGCCAGGCCCTCGTAGACGGTCAGCCCGCGCAGCGGGCCGTGCTCGGGGCGGCCGATGCGGGCCGGGGCCAGGTGCGGGGGCAGCGCCTCCTGGACGCCCAGCAGCAGCTGGTAGCAGTCGTCGCCGGGGCCGGCGGGCCGGCCCGGGGCGCCCTGGCGGGCCCGGACGAGCAGGTGGAGCAGGCCCGGCGAGGCGGGGCTGTCCGCGCGGCCGGGCGGCAGCAGCTCGGTGACGGCGACGGGGGTGAAGCCGGTCAGGGGGCGGCCCTTGCCGGCGAACCAGCGCTGTCGCGGCAGCCACTCCTCGAGCAGCGGGGCGAGCGAGGCGATCAGTGAGCGCGCCTCGCCGGCGCCGCTGCCCGCGGGTCGCGCGGGCGCCGGGCGGTGCAGGGGTGATGCGTCCGACATGCGTCGCGTCCTTTCCCCGGGGCACACGACGGATGGGGCAAAGTGTCCCGGATTGCGGGTTTTGCCGGTGTGCGGATGAGGACGTGTCGGGCGAGGATCGTCCGTACGGTCAGCGCCCACGGCCCTCTGGCGGTGCGGTGCGACGTGGTGCGGTGAGCGGCGGTACGAGTAGTACGAGTGCCCACGGGTGGCGGGCGGAAACCGCCGTGCGCGCCGGACGCGTCGGCCCGTCGCGCACGAGGCGGCGGTCACGGGGTGGCGGCGGGGGGCGTGGTGTGCCGGAGCCGGAACCAGTAGAAGCCGTGACCGGCGAGGGTGAGCAGGTACGGCAGCTCGCCGATGGCGGGGAAGCGCACCCCGCCGATGAGTTCGACCGGGTGCCGGCCGTTGAATGCGCGCAGGTCCAGCTCGGTCGGCTGTGCGAAGCGCGAGAAGTTGTTCACGCACAGGACGAGGTCGTCGCCGTGTTCGCGGAGGAAGGCCAGCACCGCGGGGTTGCTGGACTGCAGTTCGGTGTACGAACCCAGGCCGAAGGCCGGGTTCTGCTTACGGATCTCGATCATCCGGCGGGTCCACTGCAGCAGTGAGGCGGGCGAGCTCATCGCCGCCTCCACGTTGGTGACCTGGTAGCCGTAGACCGGGTCCATGATGGTCGGCAGGTACAGCCGGCCCGGGTCGCAGGAGGAGAAGCCGGCGTTGCGGTCCGGCGTCCACTGCATGGGGGTGCGCACCGCGTCGCGGTCGCCGAGCCAGATGTTGTCGCCCATGCCGATCTCGTCCCCGTAGTACAGGATCGGCGAGCCCGGCAGCGACAGCAGCAGGGCGGTGAACAGCTCGATCTGGTTGCGGTCGTTGTCCAGCAGGGGGGCCAGCCGCCGGCGGATGCCGATGTTGGCGCGCATGCGGGGGTCCTTGGCGTACTCCGCCCACATGTAGTCGCGCTCCTCGTCGGTGACCATCTCCAGCGTCAGCTCGTCGTGGTTGCGCAGGAAGATGCCCCACTGGCAGCGCGCGGGGATGGCCGGGGTCTTGGCGAGGATCTCCGAGACCGGGTAGCGCGACTCGCGGCGCACGGCCATGAAGATGCGCGGCATGACGGGGAAGTGGAAGGCCATGTGGCACTCGTCCCCGCCGCCCTCGAAGTCGCCGAAGTAGTCGACGACGTCCTCCGGCCACTGGTTGGCCTCCGCCAGCAGCACGGTGTCGGGGTAGTGGGCGTCGATCTCGGCGCGCACCCGCTTGAGGAAGGCGTGCGACTGCGGGAGGTTCTCGCAGTTGGTGCCCTCCTCGGCGAACAGGTACGGCACCGCGTCCAGCCGGAAGCCGTCGATGCCCAGGTCCAGCCAGAACCGCAGGGCGGCCAGGATCTCCTCCTGCACGGCCGGGTTGTCGTAGTTCAGGTCCGGCTGGTGGGAGAAGAAGCGGTGCCAGTAGTACTGCTTGCGCACCGGGTCGAACGTCCAGTTCGAGGTCTCGGTGTCGACGAAGATGATGCGCGCGTCCTGGTACTGCTTGTCGTCGTCGGCCCAGACGTAGTAGTCGCCGTAGGGGCCGTCGGGGTCGGTGCGCGACTGCTGGAACCACTCGTGCTGGTCGCTCGTATGGTTCATGACAAAGTCGATGATGACGCGCATGCCGCGCTGGTGGGCGGCGTCGACGAACTCCACGAAGTCGGCGAGGTCGCCGAATTCCGGCAGCACCGAGGTGTAGTCCGAGACGTCGTAGCCGCCGTCGCGCAGCGGCGACTGGAAGAACGGCGGCAGCCACAGGCAGTCGACGCCCAGCCACTGCAGATAGTCGAGCTTGGCGGTGAGGCCCTTGAGGTCGCCGATGCCGTCGCCGTTGCTGTCCTGGAAGGAGCGCACGAGGACCTCGTAGAACACGGCCCGCTTGAACCAGTCCGGATCCAGGTCCTTGGCGGGCGTGTCCTCGAAGGTGTCGGGGACGGGTTCATTGACGATCATGGTGTGGGTGACCCTCCGATCTGTGAGGACGGTCGCAGCGAGAACACGTGCGCAGGCGCCGGGGAACGGCCCGGCACGAGGCGCACATAGTTGTCCCTGCCCCAGTGGTAGGTCTCTCCGGTGAGCTCGTCGCGCACCGGCACGGAGTCGTGCCAGTCCAGGCCGAGCTCCGGCATGTCCAACGAGACCGTCGCCTCCTGGGTGTGGTGGGGGTCGAGGTTGACGACCGTGAGCACGCACGAGGAACCGGCGCGCTTGGAATAGGCGATGACCGCGTCGTTGTCCACGTGGTGGAAACGCAGATTCCGCAGTCGGCGCAGGGCCGGGTGCCGCCGCCGCAACCGGTTGAGCGTCGTGATCAGCGGCGCCAGGCTCTGCCCGGCACGCTCGGCCGACGCCCAGTCGCGCGGCCGCAGTTGGTACTTCTCCGAATCCAGGTACTCCTCGCTCCCCGGCCGCACCGGGGTGTTCTCGCACAGCTCATAACCGGCGTATACCCCCCAGGACGGCGACAACGTCGCGGCCAGCACGGCCCGCACCTCGAAGGCGGCCCGGCCCCCCTCCTGCAGATAGGCGTGCAGGATGTCGGGGGTGTTGACGAAGAAGTTCGGACGCATCGCCGCGGCCGTCTCCCGCGACAGCTCCGTGAGGTACTCCGTCAGCTCGTGCTTTCCATTGCGCCAGGTGAAGTACGTGTACGACTGCTGGAAACCGATCGCGCCCAGGGTGCGCATCATCGCCGGCCGGGTGAAGGCCTCCGCCAGGAACACCACGTCCGGATCGGTGCGGCCGATGTCGGCGAGCACCTTCTCCCAGAACACCACCGGCTTGGTGTGCGGATTGTCCACCCGGAAGATCCGCACGCCCCGGGCCATCCAGAAGCGCAGCACCCGCAGGCTCTCGGCGAGCAGCCCCTCGAAGTCCTCGTCGAAGGCCAGCGGGTAGATGTCCTGGTACTTCTTCGGCGGGTTCTCCGCGTACGCGATGCTGCCGTCCGCGCGGTGGTGGAACCACTCCGGGTGCTTGTCCACCCACGGGTGGTCCGGCGAGCACTGCAGCGCGAAGTCCAGCGCCACCTCCAGGCGCAGCTCCCGGGCCCGGCGCACGAAGCGGTCGAAGTCCTCCAGGGTGCCGAGGTCGGGGTGGACGGCGTCGTGCCCGCCGTCCGCGGAGCCGATCGCCCACGGGCTGCCCACGTCGTAAGGCCCCGCGGTCAGCGCGTTGTTGGGGCCCTTGCGGTGGGTGGTGCCGATGGGATGGATCGGCGGCAGGTAGACCACGTCGAAGCCCATCGCCGCGATCTCCGGCAACCGCCGGGCGGCCGTACGGAACGTACCGCTCTGCGGCGGCCGGTCCGGGCGCACCTGGGCGCCCTCCGAACGCGGGAAGAACTCGTACCACGACCCGAACAGCGCCCGCTCCCGCTCCACCAGCACCGGCACCGGACGCGAGGCACTGACCAGCTCGCGCAGCGGATACCGGGCGAGAACCCCGGTGACCTGCGGCGCGAGAGCCGCGGCGAGCCGCGCCGCGGCCGGCCGGGCGGCATCCCGCAGCGCGTCGACGGCGCCCAGCACCGCCTGCCGGCCCTCGTTCTTCGGCACGCCCGCCGCCGCCCGCTCCAGCAGCCGCGCACCCTCCTCCAGCACCAGCTCGGTGTCGATACCGGCCGGGATCTTGATGCGCGCGTGATCCCGCCAGGTGGCCAGCGGGTCCGCCCAGGCCTCCACCGTGTACGTCCAGCGGCCGGCCGCGTCCGGGGTCACCTCCGCCCCCCAGCGGTCCGTGCCCGGGGCCAGCTCCCGCATCGGCATCCACGGGCCGCCGCGGCCCGCCGGGCCGCGCAGCACCACATTGGCGCCCACCGCGTCGTGCCCCTCCCGGAACACCGTCGCGGTCACTTCGAAGGTCTCGCCCACCACCGCCTTCACGGGGCGCCTGCCGCAGTCGACGAGCGGGCCGGGATCGAGGACGGGAATGCGACCGATCATGGGATCACCTGGAGGAACTAGGGGACCGTGGACGACTCTGGCGCGTTCGGTACTTTCTATCGGCTGTTCCGGCTGTCTCGGCGGTCGCGACGGTGCGGGCACGAGGGCTCCTGTCCGCGTTCACTCGGGCGGCGGGAAGGAAAGGAATATGACGCGATCAGCTGGGTGACGGACGGTCGGCTCGGTATACCGGATGAGCCTTCCACGGCCCCCGGCCGGGCATGCGGCGGTGGCGTGAACTACTCGCGCGTAGTTACGGGCGCCGCCAATCCGCCTGCAACACAAGCCGATTGTGCGGCCCGGCGGTCCGGTTGCGCACCCCCCTCGGAAACGGCGAAAGGGCGGGGTTGGGGAAAGGTCCACCGCCAAAGGCGCGCGCACCGCTACCTTCGACCCGTGAAGGCCATTCGTCGATTCAGCGTGCGTCCCGTCCTTCCCGAGCCCCTCCGACCGCTCAGCGACCTCGCGCGCAACCTGCGCTGGTCCTGGCACCCCGAGACCCGTGAGCTGTTCCAGTCCGTCGATCCCGAGGGCTGGCGGGCCACCGCTGGCGACCCGCTGCGGCTGCTGGGGTCGGTGCCCGCCGAGCGGCTGGCCGCCCTGGCCGAGGACCGCCGCTTCCTGCGCCGCCTCGCCGCCGCCGCGGACGACCTGCAGGACTACCTGACCGGCCGCCGGTGGTACCAGGAGCAGCCGCCCGGGCTGCCGGCCGCCGTCGCCTACTTCTCGCCGGAGTTCGGCATCACCGCCGCCCTGCCGCAGTACAGCGGCGGCCTGGGCATCCTGGCCGGCGACCACCTGAAGGCGGCCAGCGACCTGGGCGTGCCCCTGGTCGGCGTCGGCCTGCTCTACCGGCACGGCTACTTCCGCCAGTCCCTCTCCCGCGAGGGCTGGCAGCAGGAGCACTACCCCCTGCTCGACCCCAACGAGCTGCCGCTGACCATGCTCCGCGAGGCGGACGGCACGCCCGCCCGGGTCACCCTCGCGCTGCCCGGGGGCCGCTCGGTGCATGCGCACATCTGGAAGGCGCAGGTCGGCCGGGTGCCGCTGCTGCTGCTCGACTCGGACACCGAGGAGAACGGGCCCGGCGAGCGGGACGTCACCGACCGGCTCTACGGCGGCGGCAGCGAGCACCGCCTGCTGCAGGAGATGCTGCTGGGCATCGGCGGTGTGCGCGCCGTCCGGGCGTACTGCCGGCTGACCGGGCACGCCGAACCCGAGGTCTTCCACACCAACGAGGGGCACGCCGGCTTCCTCGGCCTCGAACGCATCCGCGAACTGGTCGTCCAAGGCGCCGACTTCGACGCCGCGCTCGAACGCGTTCGCTCCGGCGCCGTCTTCACCACCCACACCCCCGTGCCGGCCGGCATCGACCGCTTCGAGGCCGACCTGGTGGCCCGGCACTTCGGCGAGGACGGCGAGCTGCCGGGCATCGACGCCGAGCGGGTGCTCGCCCTGGGCCGCGAGGACTACCCCGGCGGCGACGCCGCCCTGTTCAACATGGCCGTCATGGGCCTGCGGCTCGCCCAGCGCGCCAACGGCGTCTCCGTCCTGCACGGGCAGGTCAGCAGGGAGATGTTCGCCGGCCTGTGGCCGGGCTTCGACGCCGAGGAGGTGCCGATCACCTCCGTCACCAACGGCGTGCACGCCCCCACCTGGGTGGCGCCCGAGGTCTTCCGCCTCGGCGCCCGGTGCATCGGCGCCGGGCGCGCCGAGGACGCCCTGTCCGTGGGCGGCTCCCAGCGCTGGGACACCGTCGCGGACATCCCCGCCGCCGACATCTGGGAGCTGCGCCGCACCCTGCGCGAGCAGCTGGTGGAGGAGGTGCGGGAGCGGCTGCGCGCCGCCTGGCGCGAGCGCGGCGCCGGCAGCGCCGAGCTTGGCTGGATCGACGGGGTGCTCGACCCGGATGTGCTGACCATCGGCTTCGCCCGGCGCGTCCCGTCGTACAAGCGCCTGACCCTGATGCTGCGCGACCGCGAACGCCTGACCGAGCTGCTGCTGCACCCCGAGCGCCCGGTGCAGATCGTCGTGGCGGGCAAGGCCCACCCGGCGGACGACAGCGGCAAGCGCCTGGTGCAGGAGCTCGTCCGCTTCGCCGACGACCCCCGGGTGCGCCACCGCATCGTCTTCCTGCCCGACTACGGCATGGCGATGGCCCAGAAGCTCTACCCCGGCTGCGACGTATGGCTCAACAACCCGCTGCGGCCGCTGGAGGCGTGCGGCACCTCCGGCATGAAGGCCGCCCTCAACGGCTGTCTGAACCTCTCCGTCCTGGACGGCTGGTGGGACGAGTGGTACGAGCCGGACTTCGGCTGGGCCATCCCCACCGCCGACGGCGCCGCCGTGGACGACGCGCGCCGCGACGACCTGGAGGCGACCGCGCTGTACGACCTGCTGGCCCAGCGGGTGGCGCCGCGCTTCTACGACCGCGGCGCCGACGGGCTGCCCGGCCGCTGGATCGAGATGGTCCGGCACACCCTCGCGGGCCTCGGCCCCAAGGTGCTCGCCGGGCGCATGGTGCGCGACTACGTCGAGCGGCTCTACGCCCCCGCCGCCGAGGCGCACCGGGCGCTGGACGAGGCCGCCTCGCGGGAGCTGGCCGCCTGGAAGGCCCGGGTGCGCGCGGCATGGCCGGCGGTGGCCGTCGACCACGTCGAAGCCGTCTCGGAGGGCCCGCTGGGCGGCACGGCCGAGCTGGGCGCGACGCTCTCGCTGCGGGTGAGCGTCACCCTCGGCGAGCTGGACCCGGCCGACGTGGAGGTGCAGGCGGTCGCGGGCCGGGTGGACGAGGCCGACAGGCTGGCCCACACGGTCACCTTCCCGCTGAAGGCCACCGGCGCCCCCGGCCTGGACGGCCGCCGGCTGTACGAGGGCCCGCTGACCCTGGACCGCACCGGCCCCTTCGGCTACACGGTGCGCATCCTGCCCTCGCACCGCCTCCTCGCCTCCGGCGCGGAGCTCGGCCTGGTGGCGGTGCCGTCCCACGCGACGGGCGAGGCGGCGGGTGTGCTGATGCGGTGACGAAGCGCCCCCACGGGGCCCGGGTGACCTGGGGCATGAAGAAGGCGCCGCCCGGGGGAGTCGGTGCTCACCCCGGGCGGCGCCCGGACCACAGGAGCCGGAAGGCCGGACGATCAGAGGATCAGAAGGTCAGCTTCCAGCTGTTGATCGTGCCCTCGTCCTGGGCGTAGAGGTCCTGGACCTGGAGCTTCCAGGTGCCGGGGGCGGAGACGGCGGAGGCGTCGACCGTGTAGGTCTCCTTGACGTCCTCGGCGGAGTCCCAGGAGTCCGCGTTCTTCAGCCGCCACGTCTTGCCGTTCGGGGCGACCAGGTCGATCTGCAGGTCACCGCGGTAGGTGTGGCTGATGTTGACGTCCACCTTCAGGGCGGCGGAGCCGTTGCCGCTGCGGGTGACGGTGATCGGCGAGGTGACGGCCGAGCCGGCGTCCGGGATGGCGACGGGGGTGGTGTTCTCGAAGACGTTGCCGCCGCTGGTGGCGTTGACCGTCCACTTGAAGGAGGTGCTGCCGGTCTTGCCGGCGGAGTCCTTGACCGTCACGGTCACGCTGGAGGTGCCGGTGGTGGTCGGGGTGCCGGAGATCAGGCCGGTCGAGGAGTTGATCGACAGGCCGGCGGGCAGGCCGGTGGCCGTGTAGGTCAGGGCGCCGGTGCTGGAGCTGCTCGCCTTGATCTGCAGGGAGACGGCGGTGTTGACGATCGAGGTCTGGTCGCCGGGGCTGGTGACCGAGACGCCGGTCGACAGGCGGCTGCCGACGTTGATGGCGGCCCAGGCGTTGGCGACGTTGTTGTACGTCTCGCTGCCGACGCCGAACAGCTCGCCGGCGGCCCACAGCGTGGCGTCGCGGGCGCCCGCGTAGTTGGTGTTGGACTGCATGCGCTGGGTCAGCGCCTTGAACCAGACCTTCGCGGCGTTGTCGCGGCCGATGCCGGTGACGGGCTGGCCGTCGGAGGTCGGCGAGTCGTAGTGCACGCCATTGACGTCCTTGGGGCCGCTGCCCTCGGAGGCCAGGTAGAACCAGTGGTTGGCCGGGCCCGAGGAGTAGTGCACGTCGATGCCGCCGAGGCCGGAGTACCAGGCGTCCTTGGAGCGGCCGTCCTTGCTGGGCTTGTCCATGTAGCGCAGCGGGGTGCCGTTGCCGTTGATGTCGATCTTCTCGCCGACCAGGTAGTCGCCCGGGTCGGAGGGGTTGTTGGCCCAGAACTCGACGGCGGCGGCCATGATGTCGGAGGTGGCCTCGTTCAGGCCGCCGGACTCGCCGCTGTAGGTGAGGTTGGCGGTGGCGGAGGTGACGCCGTGCGTCATCTCGTGCGCGGCCACGTCGATGGAGGTCAGCGGCTTGGCGTTGTTCTGCCCGTCGCCGTAGGTCATGCAGAAGCAGTCGTCGGACCAGAAGGCGTTGACGTAGGCGTTGCCGTAGTGCACCCGGCTGTACGCGCCCTGGCCGTCGCCGCGGATGCCGGAGCGGCCGTGCACGTTCTTGTAGTAGTCCCAGGTGAGCTGGGCGCCGTAGGCGGCGTCCACGCCGGCCGTGGCCTTGTCGCTGGTGGTGCCGTTGCCCCAGACGTCGTCGGCGTCGGTGAAGAGGGTGCCGGTGCCGGAGGAGCCGCCGTTGAGGTTGTACGTCTTGTGACCGCCGCGCGTGGTGTCGGTCATCTGGTAGCTGCCGCTGGAGCCGGAGGTGCCGATGGTGACACGGCCGCTGTACTGGCTGTTGCCGACGCCTTCCTTGACACCCTGGTACTCGAAGAGCTTCTTGCCGCTCTTGGCGTCGGTGATGACGTGCAGCTCGTTGGGCGTGCCGTCCTCCTGCAGGCCGCCGACGACGGTCTCGTACGCGAGGACCGGGGTGCCGTTCGCGGCCCAGATCACCTTGCGGGCGCGGTCGGCCCTGGTCTCCTTCGAGCCCTGCGCCTGCGCGGACTTCACGGCGTCCTTCTCGGCGGCCGCGGCGGCGAACGAGGGCGCGGTGGTGGCCACGGCGAGGCGGGCCTTGTTGGCCTTGGCGACCGTCTTGACGTTGCCCGACGGGGCGGAGTCGACGACCAGGTCGCCGCCGAGGACGGGCAGCCCGTCGTAGGTGCGCTCGTAGCGCGTGTGCAGGGTGCCGTTGGCGTCCTTGCTGACGTCGCGGACGACCAGCTTCTCCTTGGCACCCAGGCCCAGCTTCTTCGCGGTCTGCGCGGTGGTGCCGTTGGCCTGGCGTATGAGCTCCGCGCGCTGGGACGGCGTCAGCTTGGCGGGCAGGGCGCCGTTGTCGGCCTTCGCGACGAGCTGGCGGCCCGTGTCGGCGGATGCCGCGGGCGTGCCGGCGGTGGCGCTGCCGGTCTGGACGCCCACGGCGAGCAGGGCGGCGGCTGCGACGAGCGCGCCGGTCGCGGTGGCGCGGCGATGGGGGGTGGGTCTCACTCTGACTCCTTCTGCGGTGGCCACGTCGGTGGGCGTGGCCGGTGGGTGACCGGACGGCGAGGACCGGCCGGGCAGAACACGGCAGAACAAAGGAGGGGGGAAATTCACCAGGGGAAAGTGGGTAGAGCTGTCCGCCGCGGGGAGGTGGGGAATGTGGGGGACCCCGCGTCAGGTGAGCTGAAGAGTGCCACTGCCGCATGTCCGATGTCAGGAGCGCGTCAAGAACTTGGCCGGAAAATGTCCGTTGGCGAAAGATCGGTGTTCGTATAGCGGGCGCTCAGACCAGGCTGTCCCGCCAGGCACGGTGCAGTCCGGCGAAGTGCCCGCCCGCCGCAGCCAGTTCGGCCGGATTGCCGTCCTCGACGATCCGGCCGCCGGCCATCACCAGGACCCGGTCGGCGATCTGCACGGTGGACAGCCGGTGCGCGATGACCAGTGCCGTGCGCCCGCGCAGCACGGTGTGCATGGCCTGCTGCACCGCCCGCTCCCCGGGGATGTCCAGCGAGGACGTCGCCTCGTCCAGGACGAGCACCCCCGGATCGGCGAGCAGGGCCCGCGCGAAGGAGACGAGCTGCCGCTGACCGGCGGAGATGCGGCCGCCGCGCTTGCGGACGTCGGTGTCGTAGCCCTCGGGCAGCGCGCTGATGAAGTCGTGGGCGCCGATCGCCCGGGCCGCCCGCTCCACCTCGGCCCGGTCGGCGTCCGGCCGGCCCAGGGCGATGTTGTCGGCGACCGTGCCCGAGAACAGGAACGCCTCCTGCGTCACCATCACCACCCCGCGCCGCAGCTCGGCGCCCGTCAACCGGTCCAGCGGCACCCCGTCCAGCAGCACGCGGCCGCTCGTGGGGTCGTAGAACCGGGCGAGGAGCTTGGCCAGCGTGGACTTGCCGGCCCCCGTCTCGCCGACCAGAGCCACGGTCTGCCCGGCCCGCAGGGTGAGGTCGAAGCGGGGCAGCACCTCGCCGCCGGTGCGGTAGCCGAAGGCCACGCCCTCGAAGACCACCTCGCGCCCGGGCCGGCCGGCCGGGCGGGGCGGCAGCGGCAGCGCTGCGGCCGGCTCGGGCACCGACGGGCGCTGCGCGAGCAGCCCGGCGATCTTCTCCAGGGAGGCGGCCGCGGACTGGTAGGAGTTCAGGAACATCCCCAGTCGGTCGATGGGGTCGTACAGTCGCCGCAGGTAGAGCACGGAGGCGGCCAGGACGCCCAGGGCCAGTGAGCCGCCGGCGACCCGGTGGGCGCCCCATACGACGATGGCGGCCACCGCGGCGTTGGCCACCAGGCGCGAGGAGACGACGTAGCGGGCCATGGCCAGCGAGGTGGCGGTGTTGGCCCGCTGGTGGGTGCGGTTGAGCTCCTCGAAGTGGGCGTCGTTGACGGCCTCCCGGCGGAAGGCCTGCACGGGCCGGATGCCGTTCATGGTCTCGGTGAACTTCACGATGACCGCCGCGATCGCCGTGGAACGGCGCCGGTGGACGACGATCGAGCGGCGCCGGTAGGACTGCACGAGCACGGACAGCGGGGCGAAGGACAGCAGGGCCGCGATGCCGGTGGGCACGTCCAGGTAGAGCAGCATCGCCGAGACGTACAGCACCGACAGGGCGACGCCGATCAGCTCCTGCAGCCCGTCGACCAGCAGCTCGCGGATCGACTCGACGTCGGTGGTGGCGCGCGAGATCAGCCGCCCCGAGGTGTAGTGCTCGTGGAAGTCGATGCTCAGCGCCTGCCCGTGGCGGAAGAGCCGGCCGCGCAGGGCCAGCAGCGCGTCCTGGCCGATGCGCGCGACCAGCCGTACGAAGGCCAGTTGCAGCAGCCCCGACGCCAGCGCGCAGGCCAGGTAGCCGGCGGCGACGGCGACGAGCGGGCCGTGCTCGCCCCGGCGCACCGCGGGCACGCCGCGGTCGATGGCGTACGCCACCAGCAGCGGGCCGGCCTGCACCGCGGCCTGCTGGACGAGCAGCAGCACCGCCGCGAGGCGGACCCGGCCGCGCCGGGGCGCCAGGAGCGAGCGCAGCAGGGCGCGGGAGGCACCCGCGGGGGCGGGCGGCAGGTGCCGTTCGGCGGGGTCGGTCATGGCACCTCCGAGCCGTCGGTACCGGGCGCGGGCCCGGACATCAGCCGGGCGTACTCCTCGTTGGTGTGCAGCAGTTCCTGGTGGGTGCCCACGGCCGCGATGCGGCCCCGCGACAGCAGGGCGACCCGGTCGGCGAGCAGGACGGTCGAGGGCCGGTGGGCGACGACGAGCGCGGTCGTCGTCGCCAGCACCTCCCGCAGGGCCGCCTCCACCAGCGCCTCGGTGTGCACGTCGAGCGCGGAGAGCGGGTCGTCGAGGACCAGGAAGCGGGGCCGGCCGACGATGGCCCGGGCCAGGGCGAGGCGCTGGCGCTGGCCGCCGGACAGGCTCAGCCCCTGCTCCCCGACCTGGGTGCGGCGCCCCTGCGGCAGCTCGTGGACGAAGCCGGCCCGGGCCACCTCCAGGGCGCGCAGCAGGTCGTCCTCGGTGGCGCCGCGGGCGCCCATCAGGACGTTCTCGGCGGCGGTGGCGGAGAACAGCGTCGGGTCCTCGAAGGCCACGGCGACCAGGGCGCGCAGCTGCTCGCGGGGCATGCCCGCGGTGTCGCGGCCGTCGAGCGTGATCCGGCCGGCGGTGGGCTCGTAGAGCCGGGGGACGAGCGCGGTGAGCGTGGTCTTGCCGCTGCCGGTGCCGCCCACCAGGGCCATGGTCTCGCCGGGCCGTACGTGCAGGTCCACCCCGCGCAGCACGGGCGGGGCCGCCGGCGGCGCGTCGGGGTAGCGGAAGGTGACGCCCTCCAGACGCAGCCCGTCCGGCCGGCGCGGCTGCGCCCGGCGGGCCGCGGGCACCGGCGCGGGCGCGTCGGCCGGTACGGGGGCGTCCATCACCTCGAAGTAGCGGTCGGTGGCGCTGGCCGCGTCGTTGGTGACGGCCAGCAGGAAGCCGATGGACTCCACCGGCCAGCGCAGGGCCAGCGCCGTCGACAGGAACGCCACCAGCGTGCCGGCCGACAGGTCGCCCTCGCCGACCCGCACCACGCCCAGCAGCAAGGTGGCCCCGATGGCCAGTTCCGGCAGGACGACGATGACGGCCCACAGGCCGCCCAGCAGGGCCGCCTTGCGCAGTTCGGTGCCGCGCAGGCGCTCGGCCAGCGCGGTGAACGCCTGCTGCTTGCTGCGGTGCCGGCCGAAGCCCTTGACCACGCGGATGCCGAGGATGCTCTCCTCCACCAGCGTCGTCAGGTCGCCGATCAGGTCCTGTGCCGAGCGGGCGGCGCGCGAGTAGCGGTGCTCGAAGAGCGAGCACAGCACCACCAGCGGGGCCACCGGCGCCAGCAGCACCAGGCCCAGCCGGAAGTCCTGCTGCAGCAGGATCGCGAAGCCCACCACGATGGTCACGCTGTTGACCAGCAGGAAGGTCAGCGGGAAGGCGAGGAAGATGCGCAGCAGCATCAGGTCGGTGGTGGCCCGGGAGAGCAACTGCCCCGAGGGCCAGCGGTCGTGGAAGGCCACCGGCAGCCGCTGCAGGTGGGCGTAGAGCGCGGCCCGCATGTCCGCCTCCACCCGGGCCAGCGGCCGGGCCACCACCACCCGGCGCACGCCGAACAGGGCGGCCTCGGTGAAGCCCAGCACCAGCAGCGCCAGCCCGCCGAGCCACACGCCGGAGGGGTCGCGGGCGGCCACCGGCCCGTCCACGATCCACTTCAGCGTCAGCGGGATGACCAGCACCAGGCACGAGGCGAGGACCGTGACGCCCGCGGCGAGGGCCAGGGCGCCGCGCACCGGGCGCACGTACGGCCACAGCCGCAGCAGCGAGCGCACGGTGGAGCGATGTCCCTGCCTGCGCGATGGTGCACCCGTCGGTTCACTGGTCGCGGTCATCAGTGGGGAGAGTACGACCGACCACCGGTGCGCTCACCCGTTTTCCGACTCCTGTTTTCCGTCCGGTTCCGCACGGTCGTCCGCTGTGTGCACCACCCGCCACAGCAGCACCGAGCGGGGGCGCAGCGAGAGGCGGGTGCCCGCCTCCCGGAGCAGGCCCGGAGCGCCGCTCTGGTCCTCCAGCGCGGTGTTGACGAGCAGTTCGTACGCATCCGCCCAGGGCGGCCCCGGCAGGGTGAAGCGCAGGGGGCGCGCACCGGCGTGCAGCACGACGAGGAAGCTGTCGTCCACCACCGGTGCGCCCATCGGGCCGCGCTGGGGGATGTCCCGTCCGGAGAGGTACATCCCGAGCGTGGCGGTCGGCGCGTACCAGTCGGCCTCCGTCATCTCGGTGCCCTCCGGCGTGAACCAGGCCAGGTCGCGCAGCCCGTCCGCGTCCCGTGGCAGGCCCGAGAAGAAGGAGCGGCTGCGCAGCACCGGGTGGGCGCGGCGCAGGGCCAGCAGCCGGGAGCACAGGTCGGTGACGGCCCGCCAGGCGGGGTCGGCGGCAAGGGACCAGTCGATCCAGCCGGTCTCGTTGTCCTGGCAGTAGGCGTTGTTGTTGCCGCCCTGGGTGCGGCCCATCTCGTCGCCCGCCACCAGCATGGGCACGCCCGTGGACAGCAGCAGCGTGGTGAGCAGGTTGCGTATCTGCCGGCGGCGCAGCGCCTTGACGCGCCCGTCGTTCGTCTCGCCCTCGGCGCCGCAGTTCCAGGAGCGGTTGTCGCCGCTGCCGTCGCGGTTGCCCTCGCCGTTGGCCTCGTTGTGCTTGCGTTCGTAGCTCACCAGGTCGCGCACGGTGAACCCGTCGTGCGCGGTGACGAAGTTGACGGAGGCGTACGGCCGCCGCCCGCCCCAGGCGTACAGGTCGGAGGAGCCGGACAGGCGGTAGCCCAGATCCCGTACGTCCGGCAGGGCGCCGCGCCAGAAGTCGCGCACCGCGTCCCGGTAGCGGTCGTTCCACTCCGCCCACAGCGGGGGGAAGGCGCCGACCTGGTAGCCGCCGGAGCCCACGTCCCAGGGCTCGGCTATCAGCTTCACGCGCCGCAGCACCGGGTCCTGGGCGATGACGGCGAGGAAGGGCGAGAGCATGTCGACGTCGTGCATGGCCCGGGCCAGGGCCGCGGCCAGGTCGAAGCGGAAGCCGTCGACGCCCATCTCCGTCACCCAGTAGCGCAGCGAGTCGGTGATCAGGCGCAGCACGCCCGGCTGGACGACGTGCAGGGTGTTGCCGCAGCCGGTGTAGTCGGCGTAGCGGCGGGGGTCGGACTGCAGCCGGTAGTAGCGGCGGTTGTCGATGCCGCGCAGCGAGAGGGTGGGGCCGCGCTCGCCGCTCTCGGCGGTGTGGTTGTAGACGACGTCGAGGACGACCTCGATGCCGGCCTCGTGCAGGGCCCGCACCATCCGCTGGAACTCGGCGACCTGCCGGCCCCGGGTGCCGCAGGCCGCGTAGCCGGCGTGCGGGGCGAAGTAGCCGATGGAGTTGTACCCCCAGTAGTTGCGCAGGCCGCGGCGCAGCAGGTGGTCCTCGCTGGCGAACTGATGCACCGGCAGCAGCTCGACGGCCGTCACGCCCAGCCGCGTCAGGTGCTCGATCGCGGCCGGGTGGGCCAGGCCCGCGTAGGTGCCGCGCAGCGGCTCGGGCACGCCCGGGTGACGCATGGTGAAGCCGCGCACGTGCAGTTCGTAGATGACCGTGTCGGGCCAGGGCGTGCCGGGCCGCGAGGCCCCCGGGTCCTGCCCGGTGGGGCCGACGACCACGCCCTTGGGCACGTACGGGGCGGAGTCCCGCTCGTCGCGGACGGTGTCGGCGACGTGCTGCTGGGGCCAGTCGCGCACGTGTCCGTACACCTCGGCCGGCAGCCCGCCGCGGCTGCCGCCGGCCGTGGTGCCGGCGAACTCGCCGTCGACGGCCCGGGCGTAGGGGTCGAGCAGCAGCTTGGCGGGGTTCCAGCGGGCCCCGGTCCACGGGTCCCAGCGGCCGTGGACGCGGTAGCCGTAGCGGGTGCCCGGAAGGACGCCGGGCACGAAGCCGTGCCAGATCTCGTGGGTCAGTTCGGTCAGCAGGTGCCGCGTCTCGTGGCCGTCGTCGTCGAACAGGCACAGCTCCACCGCCTCGGCCCCGCCGGCCCACAGCGCGAAGTTGGTGCCCGGCACGCCGCCCGGGGACTCGGCGCCCGTGGTGAAGCGGGCGCCCAGCGGCTCGGGGCCGCCCGGCCAGACGGCGGACGGCACTCGTTCGGCTGCGCTCGACACGTTGTCGCCTCCGGCGGCTCTCGAATAGCGCGCCGGGCACCCGGCCGGCCCCTGGGCCGGGTGTCTGGCGATCGGGTCCTTCCCCCTGTTCTTCCCGGATCCGCCCATGCGCTCACACGTGTGATCGGCCGCAGCAAGCGAGTGCAGGGACGTTTCCCCAGGGGGAGCGCGTCGTTGGGCCCGGTGTGACACTTGCCCTCACGCGCGCGGCACGGCGACTGGCCCTGCCGGCGTTGCTGGCCGCGCTCGCCGGGTGCGCCACCGTGACGCCGAAGACCGCCCTCATGGACGACGCCCGCCCGGCGACGCGCGAGATCCTGCGCATCAGCCCCCACGACCGGGCGCGCGGCGTGCTGGCCGCCGACCCCTTCGAGGTGCGGGCGCCGCACGGCCGGCTGACGCAGGTGACCGTCACCGAGGTGCGCGACGGCGTCAGCCGGCCGGTGGCCGGGGCGGTGTCGGCCGACGGGCACACCTGGCGGCCCGCCGCGCCGCGGCTCGACCTCGCCGCCCGCTACACCGTCGACGCGGTGGCCGTCGACGCCACCGGCCGGCGCACCGCGCGGCACACCACCTTCACCACCTACGTGCCCGAGCACCGCTTCGTCGGCTACTTCGCGCCCGAGCCGGGCAGTACGGTCGGCACCGGCATGATCGTCTCCTTCGGGTTCAGCCGGCCCGTCACCGACCGGGCGGCCGTCGAGCGCGCCATCCGCGTCACCTCCCGGCCGCCGGTGGAGGTGGTGGGGCACTGGTTCGGCCCCTCGCGGCTGGACTTCCGTCCGCGCACCTACTGGCGGCCCGGCACGCAGGTCACCCTCGACCTGCGGCTGCGCGACGTGCGCGCCGCGCGTGGGGTGTACGGGATCCAGCGCAAGACCGTCGCGTTCACCATCGGGCGCTCGCAGGTGAGCCGGGTGGATGCGACCGCGCACACGATGCAGGTGGTGCGCGACGGCCGGACGGTGGCCACGGTGCCGGTCACGACGGGCGCCGCGGGCACCGACACGTACAGCGGGCGGATGGTCGTCACCGACAAGTTCCCGGTGACGCGGATGAACGGGGACACCGTCGGGTTCGGCGGCGAGTACGACATCTCGGACGTACCGCACGCCCTGCGGCTGACCGGCTCGGGCACCTTCCTGCACGGCAACTACTGGGCCCCGCCCGACGCCTTCGGCGCCCGCAACACCAGCCACGGCTGCATCGGCCTGCGCGACGTCCAGGGCGGCGGCGCGGACACCCCGGCGGGCTGGTTCTATGCATCCTCGCTGGTCGGGGACGTCGTGGAGGTCGTCGGCTCGCCGGAGCGGGTGGTCGCGCCGGACAACGGCCTCGGTGGCTGGAATCTGACCTGGGAGCAGTGGCGGGCCGGATCCGCGCTGGGCCCCCGGGCCGCCGGGGACTGACGCCGGGACAGGCCCGGTACGACAGGGGCGAACGCGAGTTTGACCTGGCCGGAAACTAACGCTTCACTTCGGTCACTGCCTTCACCGCGGACGCACGGTTCGCAGCACCCTGTCCCATTGGGACCGAACGGTGACAATCGCACGGTCAGCGCGGTCGGTGGCGTGTGGTTATCTATCGATGAAGCGCGTGTGCCGCGCTCCGGCGCCGCGCAGTTGCGGGCCGTGCGAGGGGAGACGATCCGTACATGAAGGTGCAGCCCATATCGGGGCGCCGGGTGCGCCGGGGTGCGCTGCCCGCCCTGCTGCTGGGAGCCGTGCTGACGCTGGTCAGCGGCTGCAGCGGCGACGACAAGGGCGGGGACGACAAGGCCGCCGACGGCCCGTCCCAGGCGGTGGTGACCATCGCTCCGAAGGACGGCGCCACCGACGTGGCGACCAGCGGGGCGCTGAAGGTGACGGCCCAGCAGGGCAGCCTGACGTCCGTGAAGGTCGCCGACGGCAAGGGCAACGTCGTCGACGGCAAGATCGCCGGCGGCGGCGCCTCGTGGGAGCCGACCAGCCACCTGGGCGCCTCCACCAAGTACACGGTGGACGCGATTGCCAAGGACAAGAAGGGACGAACGTCCGCGAAGCACGCGACGTTCACGACCCTCACCCCCGAGAACACCTTCGTCGGCTACTTCACGCCGGAGGACGGCAGCACGGTCGGCGTCGGCATGCCGGTGTCGCTCACTTTCAGCCGCGGCATCACCGACCCCAAGGCCGTCATGCGCGCCATCAAGGTGACGGCCGAGCCGGCGGTGGAGGTCAAGGGCCACTGGTTCGGCAACGACCGCCTGGACTTCCGCCCCGAGCACTACTGGAAGCCGGGCACCAAGGTCACGCTGCAGATGAACCTCAACGGCGTGCAGGGCCGCGAGGGCGTCTACGGCACCCAGAACAAGACGGTGCACTTCACCATCGGCCGCTCCCAGGTCAGCACGGTCGACGCGGCCGCCCACCAGATGGTGGTCGAGCGCGACGGCAAGCCCCTGAAGACGGTGCCGATATCCGCCGGCGCCCCCGGCCACTCGACCTACAACGGTCAGATGGTCATCAGCGAGAAGTACGAAGTGACGCGCATGGACGGCCGCACCGTCGGCTTCGGCGGCGAGTACGACATCCCGGACGTGCCGCACGCGATGCGCCTGTCGAACTCCGGCACCTTCCTGCACGGCAACTACTGGTCGGGCGAGTCCACGTTCGGCTCGGAGAACGTCAGCCACGGCTGCGTCGGCCTGTACGACGAGCGCGGCGGCGGCGACCCCTCCACGCCCGCCGCGTGGTTCTTCAACAACTCCCTCATCGGTGACGTCGTGGTCGTCAAGAACTCCAAGGACAAGACGATCGACCCCGACAACGGCCTCAACGGCTGGAACATGCCCTGGGCGGACTGGGTCAAGGACGCCGCCTGACGCGACCCGTCGAATCGTCTTCGCCGCCGAGCGGCCCGGTGCTGTGACCGAACGCACCGGGCCGCTCGGCGTTAACCGTGGCTAACCTTGCGTCATGACTGTGCACCTTGAGGTAGCCGAGGGCGTCGGCACCATCCGCCTGGACCGCCCGCCGATGAACGCGCTGGACATCGCCACCCAGGACCGGTTGCGCGAGCTGGCCGAGGAGGTCACGCGCCGCGAGGACGTGCGGGCCGTGGTGCTGTGGGGCGGCGAGAAGGTCTTCGCCGCCGGCGCGGACATCAAGGAGATGCAGCACATGGACCACGCCGGCATGGTGGCGCGGTCGCGCGGGCTCCAGGACTCCTTCACGGCCGTCGCCCGCATCCCCAAGCCCGTGGTGGCCGCCGTCACCGGCTATGCGCTCGGTGGCGGCTGCGAGCTGGCCCTGTGCGCCGACTACCGGATCGCCGCCGAGGACGCCAAGCTCGGCCAGCCCGAGATCCTGCTCGGCCTGATCCCCGGGGCGGGCGGCACCCAGCGGCTGGCGCGCCTGGTGGGCCCGTCCAAGGCCAAGGACCTCATCTTCACCGGCCGTCAGGTCAAGGCGGACGAGGCGCTGGCCATCGGCCTCGTCGACCGCGTGGTGCCCGCGGCGGAGGTCCACGCGGCCGCCCACGCCTGGGCGGCCCGGCTCGCCGCCGGTCCGGCCATCGCGCTGCGCGCGGCCAAGGAGGCGGTGGACTCCGGGCTCGAGACCGACATCGACACCGGACTGGCCATCGAGCGCAACTGGTTCGCGGGGCTGTTCGCCACCGAGGATCGGGAGATCGGAATGCGCAGCTTTGTCGAGGACGGTCCGGGGAAGGCAAAATTCGTCTGACTTCGGCTGAACTGCTGACTGTTGGGTGGTGTGCCCGGACCGGATGTCCCCCGGGAAGGTGCCACTTGTGGGGGAATTCCGTCCACGGCGCACCACCCTGTGAACGACTGTGACCGGGCGCCCTGTGGATCTTTTCCGGGGCGCCTTCGCGTGCAGGTCAGCGCGGATGTGCCGGGTGGTCCAGGGCCACTGGCATATGTCACCGAGGGGTCCCGGAAGGGTCACCTCCGTGGAATCGAATCCCGGTGTTCCCCTCCCGCGGGCGACGTGGACGGCCATGATGGGGGGCATGGCGGGCCTGGAGGGAACGGAACAGCCACGTCGGGGTGTCGGCACGGCCGACCCCGCGGGCTCGATGCCGATCGTCGCGGACGAACCGGTGCTCAAGATGTTCGAGCTCTACGGCAATCCTGCGCTGGGCGAGATCCGGCTGCCCTCGCGCCCGCGGTCCGCCGCCGGCGCCCGCCGGCTGACCCGGCTGGTCGTCCAGCGCCACTGGGGCCTGCCCGAGCGGACCGCCGAGCACGCCGTGCTGCTCGTCTCCGAGCTCGTCGGCAACGCCGTACGGCACACCGGGGCGCGCTTCTTCGGGCTGCGGATGCTGCGCCGGCGCGGCTGGCTGCGCATCGAGGTGCGCGACCCCTCCCGGGGGCTGCCCTGCCTGCTGCCGGTGCGCGAGCTGGACACCAGCGGGCGCGGGCTCTTCCTCGTCGACACCCTCTCCGACCGGTGGGGCGTGGACCTGCTGGCGCGCGGCAAGACGACGTGGTTCGAGATGCGGGTGGCCGACCGCTGAGCGGTGCGAAGCCGAAAAGCGTACGCATACGAAAGGGCCCCGTCCGCCGGCGCAGCGGGACGGGGCTCCTTCGGTGTGCCGCACGGGAATAGGGGTGTGCCCGCGCGGCGACGATCACGACCTGGCCCGGGTCAATGGGGGTCGCTGGCGTCGACTATGTCATGAGGAATACGCCGGGACCAAAGCGAGACCTCCGCATTCCAAGGTGAGGTGCGCCACGGACCTTGCATTCCATGAATTAACGACCGGTAGGTCTTATGTTTATGCAGGAGCCAGCGAAAGGGCATCGCCATGGACCAGACCCCGGGCCCCCTCACCGAGGCGACCGGCTACCCCACGACCCACTGGATCCCGGCCAGCAGCGCCAACTACACCGTCTCCTCACGGCCCTCGGCCCACCCGATCGACTTCGTCGTCGTCCACGTCACCGAGGAGACCTTCGGCGACGCCATGCGGATCTTCCGCGACCCCCGCGCCAAGGTCTCCGCCCACTACATGGTCGCCTCCGCCGACGGCTACATCGGGCAGTTCGTGCGCGAGAAGGACATCGCCTGGCACGCCGGCAACTGGGACTACAACACCCGCAGCATCGGCATCGAGCACGAAGGCTGGACCGACCGCCCCGAGTACTTCACCGACGCCCTCTACCGGGCCTCCGCCCGGCTCACCGCCGCGGTCTGCGCCCGCTACGGCATCCCCGCGACCCGCGAGCACATCATCGGCCACAGCGAGGTGCCCGGCGCCACCCACACCGACCCCGGTCCGCACTGGGACTGGGACCGCTACCTGCGCCTGGTGCGGAGCTGAGCGGGCGGCGTGAGTACTCTGTGCCGGTCACTCGCACATCCAAGGGGAGGCTCCACATGGCCGACATCACCGAAGAGACCCGCAAGGCCGAGGCGCGCAAGGCGTTCGACCGCTTCGACGTGGACGGCGACGGCTTCATCACCGCCGCCGAGTACAAGCACGTCATGGCCGAGCTCGGCGACTTCAACGTCACCGAGACCGTCGCCCAGGCGCTGATCAACAAGCGCGACGCCAACGGCGACGGCGTGCTGTCCTTCGAGGAGTTCTGGGCCGGCCTCGCCCACTGAAAGCCCCCGCGCCGGCGCCGGGCGGGTCAGAGCCTGCCGCCGCGGCGCCGGCCGCCGGCCCGCCGGCGCCGGTCGTTGCACAGCAGGCACTTGCCCCAGCCCGGCGGCAGCGGATCCTCCTTGTCCCCGTGGAGCGGGTCCACCGGCCCGCGGGGGTGCTCCGGGCAGCCCGTGAGCCCCGCGCCGCCCCCCAGGGACCCGGCCGCGGCCACGGCCCGGCGCAGCGCCTCCATGAGCGGCTCCGTCTCATGGGGAGCCGGCTCGGCGCCCAGGGAGAAGGCGATGTCCGAGGCGGTGCTCAGCGCGTTCTGCAATTCGCGCAGCTCTGCGTAACCCATGCCCGCGAGCCTACGCGGCACCACCGACAGCGCCCGGCGGCCGGTACGGTCGGCGCCATGTCCGAAGAGTCCTGCCTCCTCGTCGCCACCACCACCGACAGCGCCGAGCGGGCCCGGGCCCTGGCCGCGAGCGCCGTCGCGGCCCGCCTGGCCGCCTGCGCCCAGATCGACGGCCCCCTCACCAGCGTCTACCGCTGGCAGGGCGCGATCGAGACCGCCACCGAATGGCGCGTGCTCTACAAGACCACCGCCGCCCGCTACCGGGCACTGGAAGCACACATCAAGGCCGAACACTCCTACGACGTCCCGGAGGTCGTCGCCATCGAGGTCGTCACCGGCAGTGCTGACTATCTGGCGTGGCTGCGCGAGGAGACCGCCCCCGGCTCCTAACCTCCCGCCCCATGACGATCACCCACGTACAGCTCTTCTCCGTCCCCGTCGCCGACCAGGACCGCGCCAAGGACTTCTACACCTCCACCGTCGGCCTGGAGGTGCTGGCCGACCAGCCGGGCGTGCACGGCCGCTGGCTGCAGGTCGCGCCCAAGGGCGCCGACACGTCCCTGGTGCTGGTCGACTGGTTCCCGAGCATGCTCCCCGGCAGCCTGCGCGGCCTGCTGCTGCGCACCACCGACATCGACGCCGACTGCGCCCGGCTGCGCGAGCGCGGCGTCGAGGTCGACGGCCCCAAGGCCACCCCCTGGGGACGCCAGGCCACGTTCGCCGACCCCGACGGCAACGTCCTCGCCCTCAACGAGAGCGCCCCGTAGGGGCGCGGGGAACGGACCGGCGGCCCGCAGCCGACATCTGCGGGCGCGTCGTGGCTTGTCGCGCAGTTCCCCGCGCCCCTACGGGGCGCCACCCCTTGTCGTCGTCCTGGACCGCTGGTAGGCAGAACGCATGGCCGACGCGCGAGGAGAGCGTTCGTACGGCAGCGGCACGGGCGGCGGTTTCCCGCGGCCCGTGCTCTTCTGGGCCGGCGCCGCCGCCTGCACCACCGGCGCCCTGCTCCACCTGCCCATGTACCTGCACGCCCGGCACATGGGCTACCGCATGGCCGGCATGCCCATGGACGCCGCCATGCTCACCGGCATGGGCCTGATCCCGGCCGGCCTCGCCGCCGTCACCGCCGGGCTGCTGCCCCGGCAGGCCGGCGCCCTGCGCCGCCGCGTCGTCTCCGTCCGCGTCCGGGCCCTGGACGACGCCCCGCTGCGCCCCGCCCACGCCGCGCTGCTCGCCGTGCTGTCCCTGGCGGTGACCATCGACGTGATGAAGCCGATGACGCTGTCCTTCGTCGCCCCCGGTGTGGCCGCCGAGTACGGCCTGGCCTCGCCGCTGCACCCCGGCGGCGACGTCCCCGTCGCCTGGCTGCCGCTGGCCGGCATCACCGGCACCATGACCGGCTCGTTCCTGTGGGGCCCGCTCGGCGACCGCATCGGCCGGCGCGGCTCCATCCTGCTGGCCGGGGTGCTGTTCGCGACGACCTCCGTGTGCGGCGCCATGCCCGGCTTCGCCTGGAACGTCGCCATGTGCTTCGTGATGGGCACGGCCGCGGGCGGCCTGATCCCCATCGCCTTCACCCTCCTCGCCGAGACCGTCCCGCAGCGCCACCGCGGCTGGCTCATGGTCCTCATCGGCGGCAACGTCACCGTCGCCTACGTCCTGACCAGCTGGCTCGCCGCCACCCTGACCCCCACCTACAGCTGGCGCATCCTGTGGCTGGTCGGGCTGCCCACCGGCCTGCTGCTCATCGTCCTCAACCGCTGGATCCCCGAGTCCCCCCGCTACCTGCTGGCCACCGGGCGCACCGAGCAGGCCCGGCAGGTCCTGGCCCGCTACGGCGCCACGGCGGGGACGAGCCCCCAAGAAGCGGTGGCCGCTCCCGAGGCGGCCGCGCCCGGCGCCGCCCGCGGCTACCGCCGGCTGTTCGCCGCCGCCTTCCGCGGCCCGACGCTGGCCCTGACCGTCCTCGCCCTGGGCGCCGGCCTGATGGCGTACGGCTTCCAGATGTGGCTGCCCACCAACCTCGGCCGGCTCGGCATCACCGAGGTCTCCTCCGACCGCGTCCTGCGCGACAGCGCCCTGATCAGCCTGCCCCTGAACGTGCTGACCGCCCTGCTGTACGGGCTGTGGAGCAGCAGGCGCACCGTCATCGCCCTGTCCGCGCTGACCGCCGGCGCCCTGGTGGCGCTCGCCGCCCTCGGCCCCAGCGTCGCCGGACACGGCCTGGGGCTGCGGCTGTTGCTGCTCGTGCCGCTGTGGGGCATCAGCGCCACCGCGGCCGTCATGGCCGCCTACAGCTCCGAGGCGTACCCCACCCCGCTGCGCGCCCTGGGCTCCAGCTGGTCCGCGGGCACCAGCAAGGCCGGCGGCGTGCTCATCCTCGCCCTGTCCGTCGCCGCCGTCACCGTGCCCCCGCTCGGCGTCACCGCGCTGCTCGGCGCCGTGCCGCTGGCCCTGGCCGCCGTCGCCTTCGCCGCGTTCGGGCCGGAGACCCGCGGCCGGCGCCTGGACGAGGTCGTCCCCGAGGCGGCGCCCGCCCGTGCCTGACCGGCCGCGCCCCCGCCGCCGGCACCCGCCCGATACTGGGCCCATGCCGGAGAGGGAACCGCTGTCCTCGGCCCTGCTGCCGTACCTGTTACGGGCCAAGGACCTCATCGACCGCTCGTACGCCGAACCGCTGGACCTGGCCACCCTGGCCGCCGAGGCCGGCTGCTCGCGCTTCCACTTCCTGCGCTCCTTCCAGGCCGCCTTCGGCGAGACGCCCGGCCGCTATCTCACCCAGCGCCGCATCGAACGCGCCCGTGACCTGCTGCGGGCCACCAACCTGACCGTCGCCGAGATCTGCCACCTCGTCGGCTACTCCAGCGTCGGCTCCTTCAGCTCCCGCTTCTCCGAACTCATGGGCGTCGCCCCGACCCGCTACCGCGAACAAATGGTGCGCCGCGGCGGCCCCCCGCCGATCCCCGGCTGTTACCTGTTCATGTGCGGCCGCCGCGCCGCGTCCGGCCCGGCCGAGGTCCGCAATCCAGGAGATGTCACCGCGGGGAGCCCGTCGATAGCGTCTGATCACAGCTCACCCCCGGAAGGAACGCCATGAGCACGCGCCTGTCGCACGTCACCGTCCCCGTCCTGGACCAGGAGTCCGCGAAGGTCTTCTACACCGAGAAGCTCGGCTTCGAGGTCCGCGACGACATGACGCTGGGCGACCTGCGCTGGCTCACCGTCGGCCCCAAGGACCAGCCCGACGTCGTGCTGGTGCTGCGCAAGGTCGGCCCGCCCGAGTACGACGAGGAGAGCGCCGCCCAGCTGCGCGACCTCGTCGCCAAGGGCGTCATCGGGGTGGGCGTCCTGCACGTCGACGACGTCCGCGCGCTGCACCGGCGGCTCGCCGCCGCGGGCGTGACGTTCGTGCAGGAACCCGTCAAGCGACCGCACGGCACCGAGGCCGTCTTCCGCGACGACTCCGGCAACTGGTTCAGCCTCACCGACGCCCGCGGCTGACCGCGCGGCACGCGAGCAATCCGAGGCGAACCGAGGAGAACCGAGGAGAGGGGCACGCTCCGCCATGGCTCACGATCCGCACCCCGCCCCCACGGCCCGGCCCGGCCGGGGCACCCCCTGGGTGGTGCTCGTCGCCGTCGCCCTGGGCACCATGATGGAGGCCCTCGACGGCACGGTCGTCGCGGTGGCCAACCCCGTCATCGCCGTCGACCTCGACACCGAGCTCACCAGCCTGCAGTGGGTCACCAACGGCTACATGCTCGCCGTCGCCAGCGCCCTGATCACCGCCGGCAAACTCGGCGACCGCTACGGGCACAAGAAGACCTTCCTCGTCGGCATGGCCGGCTTCGCCACCAGCTCCGTCCTCGCGGGGCTCTCGGACGGCATCGGCCTGCTCGTCTTCTGGCGCGTGCTGCAGGGCATCAGCGGCGCCCTGCTCGCCCCCAGCGGGCTCGCCGTGCTCAAGACGGCCTTCCCGAAGGACAAGCTGAAGGTCGCCATCGGCGTGTGGAGCGGCGTCGGCGCCCTCGCCATGGCCGCCGGCCCCTTCATCGGCGGCGTCACCGTCGACCTGCTCGGCTGGCGCTGGGTCTTCTTCGTCAACGTCGTGGTGTGCGCCGCGGCCCTCGCCCTCGGCGCCTGGGCGATCAGCGGCGTACGCCCCGAGGGCGCCGGCCGCTCCTTCGACGCCCCCGGCGTGGCCCTGCTGACCGGGGCGCTGTTCGCCTTCGTCTGGGGCATCATCCACGTGCCCGGCCACGGCTGGACGCACCCCCACCCGCTGCTGTCCTTCGCCGCGGCGCTCCTGCTCGCCGCCGCGTTCGTCCTGCGCGAGCACAAGGCGGCCCAGGCGCTGCTGCCCCTGTCGCTCTTCCGGCTGCGCGCCGTCTCCACCGGCACGGCCGCCCTGCTCATCGGCGGCTTCGCCACCTTCGGCGCCTCCTTCTACCTCGCGCTGTACCTGCAGCAGGTGCACGGCTTCAGCCCCATGCGGGCCGGCCTCGGACTGCTGCCCTTCACCGTGCTCTTCGGCGTCGGCGCCCCCACCGGCGCGGCCCTGAACCAGCGCTTCGGCCCCCGGGTGCCGCTCGCCGCGGGCCTGACCCTGATCGCCGTGGCCCTGCTCGGGCTGTCCCGGATGACCGAGGGCTCCTCGTACCACGCCCTGTGGCCGTTCCTGCTGCCGCTCGGCGTCGGCATGGGCATGGTGGCGCCCACCGCCATCGAGATGATCGTCGGCAGCGCCCCCGGCCACCTCGCCGGCGTCGCCTCCGGCCTGCAGCAGACCGCCCTGATGCTCGGCGGCGTCCTCGGCACCGCCGCCCTCGGCTCCGTCATCTCGGCCAAGGTCTCCGGCGTGCTCGCCGGCCACCTCGCCGACGCCGGTGTCGGCGACCCCCTCGCGGCGAAGCTGCGCGGGGCCACCGAGGTCGTCGCCCAGGGCGTCGTCCCCGTCCCCGACGGCACCGCGCGCCCCCTCGCCGAGGCCGCCGCCCGCGCCGGCCACGCCGCCTTCATGGACGGCTTCCACGTGGCCATGCTCGCCGGCCTGGCCGTCGTCGTGGCCGGCGCGCTGATCTCCCTGCTGGCCCCCCGGCTCGAAGCCGCCCCCGCGGCCCGCGCCGGCGAGGCCGCCACCACCCACTAGAAACGACCACCAGAGGAGAGAACCCCCGTGATCTCGCACATCGGTACGGTCGACGTCTTCGTCAACGACCAGGACAAGGCCATCGACTTCTACGTCAACACCCTCGGCTTCGAGCTGCGCGCGGACCACCGCATGGGCCCGGTGCGCTGGGTGGAGGTCGCCCCCGCCGGCGGCCAGACCCGCATCGTGCTGTGCACCAAGGACTTCCCCGTCTACCAGGAAGGCCGCATCGGCGCGTTCACCGACATCCAGCTGATCACCGAGGACATCAAGGCCACGCACGAGGAACTCGCCCGCAAGGGCGTGCACTTCACGGCCGAGCCCCAGCAGATGCCCTTCGGCGCCACCATCGCGAGCTTCACCGACCCGGACGGCAACGGGTTCAACCTGGTCCAGCCCGCCGGCTGAGCACCACCACCGGACGCTGCCGCCGCCTTCCCCCGGGGCGGCGGCAGCCGCCTGCTCACATGCCCGCCGCGACGCCCACCTGCTGGAAGTCCGCACCCGGCCACAGCCCCCGCACCGTGCTCTGCAGAATCATCAGCGCCATGATGGGGAAGGCGAAGTCCGAGGCGGCGTAGAGACGGTGGGCGCTTTGCACCTCGAAGACGCCATTGCCGAAGGAAGCCATGTCGAAGACCTTCCCCGGCCCCGCGCAGCGGCCCACCAGCGCCGCCACGTCCGCGACGAACGCCTCCGCCGCCCGCCCGCACGGGCGTGCCCCCGCGCCGGCCGTGCTCGCCAGCATCACCTCGCCGCAGGTGCGCCCGTCGCCCGCGGCCAGCGCCGCGAAGAAGGTGCCGATCAGCTTGCGCACCCGGTCCGGCAGCCGGACGCTGTAGCCCGCGTCCAGGATCACCGCCCGCCCCTGCGGCAGCAGGTACACGTTCCCCGGATGCGGATCGCAGTGCACGAAGCCGTCCACGAACAGCATCCGGTGCGCGGCCGCCAGCACCGCCGCCGCCAGGCGCGCCCGCTCGCCGTCCGGCAGCGTCCGCGGCGTGTCCGCATCCAGCCCGGGCACGAAGTCGAAGACCAGGCACGTCGGCCGGCACAGCCCGGGGTGCAGAGCGGGCACCTCCACGTCCGGCATCCCGGCCAGGTTCGCCCGCAGGGTCGCGATGTTCTCCCGCTCCCGGCCGAAGTCCAGCTGACCGAGGATCGCCTCGCCGACGTACCCCACCAGATCCGCCATCGGCATCCCGCGCAGCTGCGGCAGCCGCAGCCGCTCGGCGCAGCGCACCAGGGCCCGGATCAGGGCCAGGTCCGCCCGCATCACGCCGTCGATGCCCGGCCGCTTGAGCTTCAGCGCCACCACCCGCCCGTCCGGCAGCACCCCGCGGTAGACGCACGCGATGCTGCCGCCCGCCACCGGCACCGGATCGAGCGAGGCCAGGAACGGCGGCACCGCCCGGCCGTAGGCCGTGCGCCACGCCCGCTCGGCATCCCGCGGCGCGATCGGGCGCACCCGGTCGTGCAGCCGCGCCAGCTCGTCGCACAGCGCCCCCGGCAGCACGTCCCGCCGGGACCCCGCGATCTGCGCGAACTTCACGAACGTCGGCCCCAGCGCCTGCAGGCGGCGGGTCGCCCTGCGGTACACCAGGCGCCGGGCCCGTGCCCGGCCCCCGGTCAGGCGCACCACCGCCCAGGCCGGCAGCGTCAGCGCCGCCTCCGCGAGCACGGCCACCAGCAGCGCGCAGCCGCGCGCGAGGACCCGGTGCGCGGGAAGACGGTCCATGGCAATCCCCCCTCGAAGGAACCTCAGGCGTCGAAGGTGAAGGCGGTGCGCAACGCGCCCACCTGTGCCGCGGTCGGTGTCGCCCGGATCAGCCCGTCGCGCACGGCACACAGCGCCGGATGGCGCCACTGGCCGAGCCGGCCCATCCAGTGCGACTGGACACTCACCCCGTGCGCCCGCCGCCGGCGGCGCAGCGCGTACGCGCGCAGCGCCGCGGGAACGCCCGCCGCGCCCGTGGCGGACGCCAGGCAGCGCGCCAGCACCACCGCGTCCTCGAACGCCTGGCAGGTGCCCTGTCCCAGCGCCGGGGCGCTCGGGTGGGCCGCGTCCCCGGCCAGCGTCACCGCCCCCACGCCCCAGCGGCGCAGCGGCCGCCGGTCGACGATGGCGGTCACGGAGACGTCCGAGGGGGCGGTTGCGGCCAGCACCTGCGGCACGGGCGCGTGCCAGCGGCCGAAGTCCCGCGCCAGCACGGGCAGGCACCGCGCCCCGGTGGGCGGCCGCCCGTCCGCGGAAGCGGCCGCCGCGAACGCCGCGAACCAGTACATCCGCCCCTCCGGCAGCGGGAACAGCCCGAACTGCCGCCCCGCCCCCAGCGTCAGCAGCGCCGGATGCCCCGGATCGGACCACCGCGCCACCCCGCGCGCCACCGCGTACCCGCACGGGCGCAGGTCGTCCCCGCCGAACAGCGAACCGCGCACCCGCGAGCGGACGCCGTCCGCGCCGATCAGGACGTCCCCCTCCTCCTCGCCGCCCCCGTCGAGCACCGCCGCCACCCCGGCACCGTCCTGCCGCACCCCCACGCAGCGGGCGCCGAAGCGCACCGCACCCGGCGGCTGCAGCGCCCACAGCGCGCGCAGCAGATCGGCCCGCAGCAGCGCCCGGCCCGTCCCCCCGCACCGCGAGCGCAGCACCGCCCCGGACACGTACTGCAGCACCGCCCCGCGCGGGGTGCGCATCGCCAGCCCGTCGGCGGGCGCGCTGGCCGCCCGTACGGCAGCGGCGGCGCCGATCGCCTCCAGCGCGGTGAACGCGTTGGGCCACAACGTGAGCGCCGACCCCGGGGAGCGGGCGCCGTCGTCGCGCTCGACGAGACGGACCTCCAGCCCGGCGCGGCGCAGCAGCGCCGCCACCGCCAGGCCCGCCGGGCCGGCCCCGACGACCAGCACCCGCAGACGTCTCACGCCCGGTCCCCGGGCCCCTGGTCCCACATCGACGCCCAGCCGCCCGTCGTGCCGCCGGGCTCCGCGGCCAGCAGGTCCGGGATCTTGGCGACGTCGAAGACGCCCCAGTGCTCGGCGATCCGGCCGGCGCGGAAGCGGAAGGTGTTCGAGCCGCCGATGGCGAACCTGCGGCCCGTCGGCGGCAGCCCCATGAACTCCCCGGTGTGCTCGAAGTGCAGCAGGATCGCCTGCGCCAGCAGATCCCCCTCGCACACCGAGGTGAGCACCTCCACCCGGCGCGTGGTCAGCGCCCCGGCCGCCTGGCCGAAGCGGTGCGCCACGCCGTCCCGGCCCGGCGGGTCCCACGGCGGGGCGAAATGGTCGACGAAGTCGGGGGTGAGGACCTCCCGGATCACCGCGAAGTCCCGGGTGAACAGCACGGCGCCGCGGAACGCGCGGACCGTCTCCTCGTACGCGGCCTTGCGGCGCTCGCCCGTCATGGCGTCAGGCCGTCGCCCGCAGCAGTTCCGGCGGCAGCAGCCCGAGCTGTTCGAGCAGGTACAGGCCGTCGGCCACGCCCCAGTGCTCGACGACCCTGCCGCCGGCCAGGCGCAGCTGCCCCAGCAGCGGGCAGCGCACCCTGCGCCCGGTGGGCGCGAGCCCCAGGTACTCGCCCTTGTGGGTGCCCTCGACCGTCAGCCGCGTCGCGACCAGGTCGCCCTCGGCGACCAGGCTGTGCACGACGAGCCTGAGGTCCGGGAACGCCTGCATGAACCGGCCCATCTCGGCGGCCACGTCGGTGGCCGGCAGCCGCTCGCCGTCGCGGCCGTGGTGGACCATCTCCGGCGCCCAGAAGCGGGTCATGGCCGCGAGGTCGCCGCCGTTCCAGGCGTCGATCAATTGCCGGACGACTTCCTTGTTCGCCTGCTCGGTTGAGGCCATGGATGAAAGGCTAGGTGGGCGGCCGGGGACCGACTTCTCCCAGGTTGCGCATCCAATACGCCGTACGCGCCCGGCTGTTGACGCTCGCAAAAGGCCGCGGAAACAATTCCCGGCATGCTGCGCGAGGGCGAGAACGGGGTCTTCAGCCAGAGCTGGTTCCCCCTGTGCCTGTCGGCCGACGTGGGCCCCGGATCCGTCGTGGGAGTGGACTTCCTCGGCGGCCGCGTGGCCGTCTACCGGGGTGCCGGCGGCGGCCCGGCCCGGGTGCTGAGCGCCTACTGCGCCCACGTCGGCGCGGACCTGTCGGTCGGCGACGTGGTGGGGGAGCGGCTGCGGTGCCGGTTCCACCGCTGGGAGTACGAGGGGTCGGGGATCTGCGCGGCCACCGGCATCGGGGACCCGGTGCCGCGCGGCGCGCGGCTGTTCCGCTTCCCGTCCGCCGAGCGGCACGGCATCGTGTGGGCCTTCAACGGCGAGAAGCCCCTCTTCGACCTCCCCCGGCTGCCGTACCCCGACGACGAACTGGACGAGCGGAACGCGTCCCTGGAGGAAATGCCGGTCGAGCCCTGGCTGGTCAACGCCCACACCATGGACCTGCACCACCTCTCGCAGTCCCACGACTTCACCCTGGACGCCGACCCCGACGACAGCGTCCGCATCGACGCGCACGGCGTGGGTTTCCATCTCAAGGCCACCATGCGCAGCGGCGAACGCTTCGACGTCGCCGTCGACATCCACGGCACCAACATCTTCCTGCAGACCGGCACCGTGAACGGCCGCTGGTGCTACTGGCTCACCGGCCTGACCGTCCCGCGCCCCGGCCACTCCCGCGCCTTCTTCGCCTACGGCGTCCGGCGCGGGGAGGGCGACGCGGCCGGCACCCGGGCGTTCCTCGACAACGCCCACAAGGCCATGCTCGGCCTCTACCACGACGACACGCCCATCCTGGGCTCCATCCGCTTCCGCCCCGGCCTGCTCACCCGCCGCGACCGGGCCCTGGCGCGCTACCTCGACTACCTCCGCGACTACCCCAGGGCCAACCCCGCGCACGACTTCATCACGTGAGGCGACGATGAGCCGATCCGTACCCGGCGAGGGCCAGGACGGGACCTTCAGCCGGAACTGGTACCCGCTGTGCCTGTCGGACGAGGTCGGCCCCGGCGCGGTGCGGGGCGTGGACCTCCTGGGCGAGCGGGCCGTGGTCTTCCGCGGCGCCCGGGGCGGACCGGCCCGGGTACTGAGCGCCTATTGCGCCCACGTCGGCGCGGACCTGTCGGTCGGCGACGTGGTGGGGGAGCGGCTGCGCTGCCGCTACCACCGCTGGCAGTACGACGGCTCGGGGCGGTGCACGGCGACGGGCATCGGCGACCCCGTACCGCCGGGCGCGCGGCTGGTGCGCCACCCGTCCGCCGAACGCCACGGCATCGTGTGGGCCTTCCACGGCGACAAGCCGCTCTACGACCTCCCCACGCTCGAGCACGCCGACGACGACCTCGTGCTGCGGCACACCGTCCTCGACGAGGCCCCCGTCGACCCCTGGCTCATCGCCGCCCAGACCATGGACGTCCAGCACTTCCAGCTCCAGCACGACTTCGCCCTCGACCCGGCCCGGGGCGACCCCAACGACGCGCTGACCACCGGCCCGTACGCCATGGGCTACCCGCTCGCCCTCCGCACCCCCGACGGCAGCCGCCTGGAGGTCCGCGTCGAGATCCACGGCACCAACATCTTCCGCCAGACCGGCACCCTCGACGGCCGCTGGTTCTGCTGGCTCACCGCCCTGCGGTGCGTACGGCCGGGGGTCTCGCGCCCCTACTTCGTCCTCGGCGTGCGCAAGGGCGACGAGGACCTGCTGGAGCGGGCCGCGGGCCTGATGGCGGGCATGCTCGCGGACGACGCCCCCGTGCTGCTGACGATGCGGTTCCGGGTGGGCCGCCTCACCCGCAGCGACCGCACGCTCGCCCGCTACCTGCACTACGTACGCCGCTACCCGCGCGGCGCCCCCGCCACGGCCTGAACCCGGGCCCCGCGCCGCGCCCACGCACCGGCCCCCAGCGCGATGCCCAGCGCCAGCACGACCAGGACCGCAGCGACCGCGAAGGTCACGTGCATCCCCCTCGCCACCGCCCCGGCCGGGGCCGTGGCGACGTCGGACGCCGACGACGCGAGCGCGAACACCGCGCCCATCACCGACGTCCCCGTCACCAGCCCCATATTGCGCGACAGGTTGAGCACGCCGGAGACCACACCCCGCTGCTCCGGCCCCGCATCCGCCATGACGGCGGTGTTGTTCGCCGTCTGGAACAGCGCGTAGCCGGCCGTCATCACCACCAACGGGGCCAGATAGCCCACGACCCCCAGCGACACGGGCAGCACCGACAGCCCGAACGCCCCCGACGCCGTCGCCGCCAGCCCGGCCGCGGTCACGCGCCGCGCACCCAGGCGGTCCACGATCCGGCCGGCCGGCACCCCGGTCAGCGCGGCCACCAGCGGTCCGACCGCCACCGCCAGCCCCACCCGCGCCGCATCCAGCCCGAGCCCCCGCGCGAGATGGAACGGGCCCACCACCAGCGTCGTCATCATCACCGTCGAGACCAGCACACTCGTCGCCAGGCCCGCACCGAGCACCGGATCACGGAACGTCGCCGGCCGCACCAGCGGCGACGCCGCCCTCCTCTCCACCACGACGAACACCACCGCCCCGCAGCCGGCCACCATCAGCAGCACCATGCGCCCCGTCGTCATGGCGAGCGCGTACGCCCCCAGGGTCACCGCCAGCAGCAGCGTGCCCGCAAGGTCGAACCCGGGCCGCCGCCCGTCCGCGCCGGACTTCCCCCCGCCTGCGGGCAGATGACGCCGCGCGATCAGCACCGCTGCCACTCCCAGCGGCACCTGGGCCCAGAACACCGCCCGCCAGCCGAACCCCGAGATCAGCAACCCGCCCAGCGACGGGCCCGCAGCCGTACCCACCGCCGACATCGTCCCCAGCAGCCCCATCGCGCCGCCCGTCCGCTCGCGCGGCACCGTCTCACCGACGAACGCCATCGTCAGCGCCATCATCACCGCCGCACCCGCGCCCTGGGCCGCCCGGGCGAGGACCAGCACCCACAGCTCCGGCGCCGCCCCGCACACCGCCGACGCCAGCGTGAACACCCCGATCCCCGCCAGCAGCAACCGCCGGCGACCGATCAGATCCCCCAGCCGCCCGGCGCCCACGACCAGCGTGGTCACGGCCAGCAGGTACGCCAGCACCACCCACTGCACGTCCCGGAACGGGGCGGTGAAGACGTCCGCCAGCGTCGGCAGGGCCACATTGGCGACGCTCGTCCCGAGCGACGACACCAGCATGGACAACGAAAGACCGGTGAGCGCCCACCGGACCGAAGAAGCTCTTGACATGGACCCCAGCGTCGATTCCCGGCAGCGGACGAGAACAGTAGTCTTGCCGCTATGGCAAACGACGATGCCGCCGTCCTGGCCGCCGTGGGCCCACGCCTGCGGGCCCTGCGCACCCGCCGCGGCATCACTCTGACCGCGCTCGCCGCCACCACCGGCATATCCCTCAGCACCCTCTCCCGCCTCGAATCCGGCCACCGCCGCCCCACGCTCGAACTCCTGCTGCCCCTGGCCCGCGCCCACCAGGTCCCCCTCGACGACCTCGTCGGCGCCCCACCGGTCGGCGACCCGCGCGTACGCCTCAAACCGCACGCGCGCTCGGGGGCGACGATCGTGCCGCTCACGCCGTACGCAGGGGGCGGCGGCCTGCAGGCGTTCAAGATGCTCATCCCGACGACGCGCTCCGAACCCGACCTGCGGTCGCATGCGGGATCCGAGTGGCTGTACGTGCTCAGCGGGCGGCTGCGGCTGGTGCTGGGCGAGCGCGAAGTCCTGCTGGGGGAGCGGGAGGCGGCGCAGTTCGACACGAGCACGCCCCACTGGTTCGGCAGCACGGGCACCGCCCCGGCGGAGGTCCTGAGCGTGCACGTGCGTGGCTGACAGGTCCACCCTCCAGCCCGTCCGGCGATTGAGGACACCGGGCGGAGCCCGGTCCGGGGGGCCGGGGGCGGAGCCCCCGGGAGACGGGGAGAGGGCGGGGTGGGGGATCAGCCGCCCGCAGGGCTGAAGCGCACCGGCAGGTTCTCCAGCCCCCGCAGCACCCCCGTCGGCCGCCACCGCAGCGGCACCGCCTCGTCCAGCACCACATCCGGCACGCGCCGCAGCAGCGTCCCCACCGCCGCCCGTCCCTCCATCCGCGACACGGGCGCCCCCACGCAGAAGTGGATGCCGTGCCCGAACCCGAGGTGCGAGCGGTCGCCGCGGGTGATGTCGAGCCGGTCGGGGTCGGGGTAGTGCCCGGGGTCGCGGTGGGCGGCCGCCATTCCCACGGTCACCAGCGATCCCGCCGGTATCACGACGCCGCCGATCTCGACGTCCTCCGTCGCGACCCGCAGCATGGCCCGCTCGACGGGCCCGTCGTAGCGCAGGAATTCCTCCACCGCCTGTGGCAGCAGCTCCGGCCGCCGTTGCAGGAGCCGTAGTTGGTCGCGGTTGCGCAGCAGCGCGAGCATGCCGTTGCCGATGAGGTTGACGGTGGTCTCGTGGCCGGCGACGAGCAGCAGCCCGGCGGTGGAGATCAGTTCCGCTTCGGTGAGCCGGCCCTCCTCGGTCGTGGCGACGACGAGTGCGCTGAGCAGGTCGGGCTGGGCCTCGGTGTCGTCGTCCGCGGTGCGCAGGGCGCGGCGGCGTTCGGCGACGAGGGCGGTGAAGTACGCGCGCAGGCGCCGGTTGGCCTCGGGCGGTGTCATCGCGGAGCCCTTGACGTAGGTGGGGGTGACCGCGGCGGTGCTCCACAGGCGGAAGTCGGCCCGGTCGGCCACGGGCACGCCGAGGAGTTCGCAGATGACGGTGATGGGGAGGGGGAAGGCGAGTGCCGGGATGAGATCGGCGGTGCCGGCGGGTGCGAACGCGTCGACGAGTTCGTCGGTGATCTGCTGGATGCGCGGCCGCATGGCCTCCACCCGCCGTGGCGTGAAGGCCTTGGCCACCAGCCGCCGCAGGCGCGTGTGGTCGGGCGGGTCGCTGTTGAGCATGTGCGGTTCGGAGCCCTCGCCGCCCTCGGGGTAGAGGCCGGAGCGGCGCAGGGCCTCCCAGGCGTGCTTGGGGTCGCGGGAGAGGCGGGGGTCGGCGAGGGCGGCGCGCGCGTCCTCGTAGCGGGTGATCAGGTAGTGCTCGATGCCGTTGGGGTCGCGGATCAGGTGGACGGGGGCCTCGGCGCGCAGGCGCGCGTACAGGGGGTAGGGGTCGGTGCGGTTCTCCGGCGCGTACAGCTCGTGCGGCACGGCACGCCTCCTCACACCAGCGGCCGGGGGTTGGGCAGGACGACGTCGCCCGTCGGCAGTGTGCCGTCGACCAGGTAGGCGGTGACGACCTCGTCGGCGCCCGGGTTGCCATAGAAGGGGAAGACCCGGTGGTGCGCGGTGTCGGCTACGGTGACCAGGCGCGAGTTGTGCCGCAGCACCTGGTGCATGCGCACGGCCGCCGCATGCGGGGTGGACATGTCCTCGGCGGCCTGCACCAGCAGGATGCTGGGCGCCCGGTTGCCCGCGCCCAGGGCCGTCACCGGTTCGGCGGGCGGCACCGGCCAGAACGCCGGGGCCTTGATGCCCGACAGTGCGGCGCCGGTGAACGGGTACGCGCGGGCGGCCCGGGCCATGTCCCGCTCGTACGGGCCCAGGCGGCGCGGCCACGCCCAGTCGCCGGCCAGGATCGCCAGCTGGGCCACCGTGCCGCTCTCCTCCTTGGGCTGCCCGAACATCCCCGCGAGGAATGCCATGGTCGCGGGTTCCAGGGCCGCGCCGTGGACGGCGGAGCGCAGGATGTCGCCGAGGAAGGCGTAGTTGTGCTCGCTGTTGAGCATGCCGACGACGATCAGCCGGGCGAGGGTGCGGTCCAGCGGGAAGCCCGCCACGGTCACCTCCTCGTCCGCGTCGACCCGCGCCAGCAGCCGGTCGTAGGCCGCCCGCACCTCGCCGGGCGCGGCACCCAGGCCCAGCTCCTCGTGGCGGGGCGCGGCCCAGCGCGTCCAGCGGTCCAGGCAGCGCTCGCCGTTGGGCGGGAAGTCGGTGAACAGCCCGCGCCAGACCCAGTCGGGGCTGCAGATGCTGTCGAGTACGACGCGGTCGGCGTGCTCGCCGAACATCTGCGTCCACACCGCGCCCAGGTACGTGCCGTAGGAGTAGCCCAGGTAGGAGATCCGCTCCTCGCCCAGCGCCCCGCGGACGACCTCCATGTCCCGGGCGATGGTGCGGGAGCTGGCGTACGGCAGCAGGTCGCGCGCGTGCTCGGCGACCTTCGCGGCCACCTCCGCCTGGAAGCGGACCTCGTGGCCGAAGTCGCGCGGCTGGTGGAAGACCCAGAACCGCTCCTCCGGCTCCAGCCCGCATACCACCGGGCTGCTGCGGCCCATGAAGCGGTGGTCGAAGGCCACCACGTCGTAGTGGGCGAGCACCTCCTTCGGCAGGGTGCGCACCAACTGGGCGCCCAGCAGCGTCCCCCGGTTGCCCAGGTCGTCGCCGGGGCCGACCAGCAGCACCCCGCGCCGCCGCTCGGGCGCGGTGGCCTGCGAGCGGACCAGGCCGAGGGTGAGCGTGCGCCCGCCGGGGGCGCGGTAGTCCAGCGGCACCGTCACCTCGGCGCACTCCAGGCCGGCCAGCGCCTCCTCGTCGGGCGCGGACCAGCGTGGTGACTGGGACTGGAAGTGGCGAATGGCATCCAGGTCGGCCGGGTCGTCCAGGGTCATGGAGTGCTCCGCTGCGCGTCGGGGAGTTTGCCGCTCAGGAGGTAGGCGGTGACGGCCTCGTTCGTCGGGGCGTCGCCGAGGAACGGGAAGACGCGGTGGTGCGCGGCACCGGCCACGGTGATCAGCCGCGAGGTGTGCGGCAGCAGCGCGTGCAGCCGCGCGGCGCCCCGGGGCGGGGTGAACATGCCGCGCTCCGTACGGACCAGCAGCACGCTCTCCGCCCGGTTGTCCGCGCCGAGGACGGTGACGGGCTCGCGCGGGGCCACCGGCCAGAAGGCGCCGGCCTTCGGCGCGGCCATCGCCGGGCCGATGAACGGACGCCGCGCGGCCGCCTCGGCCATGTCGCGGCGGTAGGTCTTCATGTCGCGCGGCCAGGGTGCGTCCCCGCCGAGGATGCCCAGCTGGGCCACGGCCCCGCTCTCGTCCTTGCCGCGCCCGAACATCGCGCCGAGCGCCTGCCGGGTCTCCTCGCGGGCGTCGTCGCCGTGCAGGGCCGCCCGCAGCAGGTCCCCGAGGAAACCCCAGGCGCCGTCGCTGCCGAGCAGCACCATCGTCAGCAGCCGCAGCATCGTGCCGTCCACGGGCGGCAGCCCGGCGGTCACGGCCACCGGCTCCCGGCCGGCGCGCGCCACGAGCCCGTCGAGGGCGGCCCGCACGGCCCCGGGCGTGCGCCCCAGGCCGAGCTGCTCGTCCCGGCGGGCGGCCCAGCGCGCCCAGTCGTGCAGGGTGGCCTCGCAGCTGTCCGCGTAGTCCAGGAACATCCGCCGCCAGACGGAGTCCGGGTCGATGACGCTGTCCAGGACGACGCGGTCGGCGGTGCGGCCGTACATCTGCGTCCAGACGGCACCGAGGTAACTGCCGTAGGAGTAGCCGAGGAAGGACAGGCGCTCCTCGCCGAGGGCGAGGCGGATCGCGTCGATGTCGCGGGCGATGTCGCGGGAGGTGAGGTACGGCAGGACGTCGCCGGCGGCGTCGAAGCAGCGCTCGACGACGGCGCGTTGGTAGGCGGCCTCCGCGTCCGCGTCCGCGGCGGGCGTGTGGAAGATCCACAGCCACTGGTCGGGGGCCAGCCCGCAGGTCAGCGGGGCGCTGCCGCCGCTGAATCGGTGGTCGAAGCCGACGAGGTCGAAGACGTCGAGCACCTCGGGCGGCAAGGCCGCAAGGAGCTGGGGCACGAGTGCGGTGCCGGGATTGCCGGGGTCGTCGGGTGCGACGAGAAGCGTGCCGATCCGCTGCGCGGGGGAGCGGGCGGGGTGGCGGAGGAGGGCGAGGTCCAGGGTGCGGCCGTCGGGGCGCGCGTGGTCGACGGGGACGGTGACGGTGAGCGGTTCGAGCACGGGAGCCTCCTTCCGGGGCGGGGCCGGGGAGCGGCCCGCCGCAGGCGCCGCCTCACGGGCGGATCTCGTACAGCGCGTTCAGCGGTGTCGGTGCCGGCAGCCGGCGTACCCGGCCCAGCCCCGCCCCCGCGCACAGCGCCCGCAGCCGCCCCTGCGTCAGCCCCAGCATCCCCGCCGGCTCCGCCGCCCCCGCCGCCCGTGCCGTGGGGAGGGAGTACAGCACGCTCGCCCCGTACAGCAGGGCCGCGGCCGGGCCGCGGTTGCCGGCCGGGGTGTCGGCGCCGTTGCTCTCCAGGAGCAGCAGCACCCCGTCGTCCGCGAGGGCCGCGCGCACCGCGGCCAGCGTCTGCGCCGGGTCGGGCGCGTCGTGCAGGACGTCCAGGGCGAGGACCAGCGCATGGTCGCCCTTGCCCGGCAGCAGGTCCGCCGCCCGGCCGTGGACGAACTCCACGCGGTCGGCGACGCCGGCGCTCACCGCCTCCTGCCGTGCGTGCTCGACGTTGAGCGGCAGCTCGTCGTAGCCGGTGAAGCGGGAGCGCGGATAGGCGCCGGCCAGCAGGACCAGGGCCCGGCCGCCGCCGCTGCTGATGTGGGCCACGGGAGCCCCGGCGGCGAGCCGTTCGGCCAGGCCCTCGACCGCCGGCACCCACTGGGGCAGCAGCAGCGTGCCCAGCCAGCTGCCGCTCATCTGCCACATGGTGTGGAAGAGCTCGCCGGGGTAGCGGTCCTGCGCGATGCCGTCGCCGGTGCGGAGGGCGGCGGCGACGGGCCCGAGCATGGAGCCGAGGGCGGGCACGAGCCGGGCCGCGCCGCCCATGAAGAACGGCGACTCCTCGTGCGCGAGCACCGCCGCGTGCTCGGGCGGCAGCGAGAACACCTCTCCCGTTCCGTCCGTGCGGAGGTATTCCGCCGCCGCGAGGCCGTGCAGCCATTCCCGGACGTACCGCTCGTCGAGGCCGGTACGGGCGGCGAGTTCCGTACTGCGCAAGGGGCCGGCGTCGGCGAGGACGCGGAAGAGGCCGAGACGGACACCGAGGGCGCACAGGACGGCGACCATGCCGCCGCCGACGTCGGCCATGAAGCGGGTGACGAACGATTGCGCGGCCGTGCTGTCGCATCCGTCCATGCCGCCCGACTGTAGTGACCGGCCGGGCGACCGGCCTTCTCCCAGGTTGCTCACAGCCGTTGCTACCATCAAGTGAAGCAATCATGCGGGGAGTTGAGGGTTCGGCATGAAGAGCAAGCGCCATTACGGACAGTTCTGCGGGCTCGCCGCCGGCCTCGACGTCGTCGGCGAGCGCTGGGCGCTGCTCATCGTGCGCGAGCTGCTCATCGGCCCCGCCCGCTTCAACGAGATCCTCGGCAACCTGCCCGGACTCGGCCCCAACCTGCTCTCCGACCGGCTCCGGGCGCTCACCGAGCGCGGAGTGATCGAGTCGGCCGCCGTGCCCGGCGACGGCCGCGGCAAGCAGTACCGGCTCACGGCACGCGGCGAGGAGCTCCGCGAGCCGCTGCTGTCCCTCGCCCGCTGGGGCATGGGCTTCCTCGGCGAGGCCGAGGCGGCCGGCGGCACGGTACGGGCGTCGTGGGGCATCCTGGCCGTCCAGGCCATGATCCACGGCCGACCCGTGCCGGACGTCGCGGAGGCGTACGAGTTCCGGGTGGACGGCGAGACGTTCCACATCGAGGTGGCGGACGGCCGCGCCGTCACGCGGCGCGGGCCCGCGCAGGACGCGGCGCTGGTCGTCACGACGGACGCGCACACGTTCGTGAGCATCGGTGCGCAGATGCACACGCCGTTCGAGGCCCTGCTGTCGGGCCGCCTGCGCATCGAGGGCGACCCGGAGGCGGTACGCCGCTGCGTGGCCTTCATGGGGCTGGTGGGTACGTGACGCGGGCGCCTGCGGCGGGCCCTTCCCCACCCCGCCCCTTCCCGAAACTGAGGGCAAGCCCCCAGGCCCCGAACCGGGCTCCGCCCGGCTGGGCGCACCTGTTGGTGGGCAGGCGTTCCGCAGGGCGGAACGGGTGGGCACCAACCGGCCCACCGGCCCGCACCACCCCCGGTAACCACCGAAAGGGGCAAGTGTGAGCACACTCACCGGCACCACCACCCTCGTCACCGGCGCCTCCAGCGGCATCGGCGAGGCCACCGCCCGGGCCCTGGCCGCCGCCGGGGCGAGCGTCGTGCTCGCCGCCCGCCGCGGTGACCGCCTGCGCACGCTGGCCGAGGAGACCGGCGGCCTGGTCGCCGAGGGCGATCTCGGTGACGAGGCCGGCGCGCAGGCCGCCGTCGAAGCGGCCGTCGGGGCCACCGGCCGCCTCGACGTCGTCGTCAACTGCGCCGGTGTGCTGCTGCTCGGCCCCGTCGAGGGCGCCCCCACCGAGGAGTGGCACCGCATGGTGCGCGTGGGGCTGATGGGTACGGCGTTCGTGACCCGCGCCGCCCTGCCGCATCTTCTGCGGGCCGCCGCCGACGGCCCCCGCCGCGTCGCGGACGTGGTCACCGTCTCGTCCGTCGGCGGCCGCATCGCCACGCCGAATACCGCCGTCTACAACGCGGTCAAGTTCGGCGTGAACGGGTTCAGCGAGGCCCTGCGCCAGGAGGTGGCCCGCCGGCACGTGCGGGTGTGCGTCGTCGAGCCCGGTTTCGTGGCGACGGAGCTGGCCTCGCATTCCCGGCCCGAGGTGCTGCAGGCCCTCGCGGGGGACTTCGATCCGGGGGAGCCGCTGCGCCCGGAGGACGTGGCGGAGACGATCGTGCACGTGGTGACGCGTCCGCGGCACGTGGCGATCGGGGAGGTGCTGCTGCGCCCCACCGAGCAACTTCAATGACAGCGCGCCGGGTGTGTTGACCGTCACTTCGGCAACTGATAGCAATACGCACTGTGTTCGAGTCCGGCCGACGACCCGCGCCGTCGAACTCCGCGGCGCCGCAGCACCCTTGAGGACAGGACGGGGGTCGCACATGCCCGGAAATCCCGCCGACGGCGCCCCGCGATGGGCCCGCCGCCTGCGATTGCCCGAGGAGATGGCCGACTTCTCCGTACGCGGCTTCCACTGCGGCAGACCGGAGAGCCGCAGGGTCCTGGAGCGCCACGCCCGCTCCTTCCTCACCGGCTTCAACACGGCCGTCGAGAGTACGGGCACCGACCGCGTCCACGAGCGGCTGTCCGCCCTGGACGGCGGTGAGCGGGGCTTCGCCTACGAGGGCGCGGGCATGGCCTGCGCGCTGCTGGACAGCCTCCGCCTCGCCCGGGGCCGCCGGCTGGCCGGCCTGCTCGCCGGGCCCGGCCGCCCGTACGTGCATCTGGTGCACGTGGGCGCCGGGTGGGCCCTGGCCCGGGTGCCGCTGCCCGGGGCCCGCCGCAGACTGGGCCTCGACCCGCTGCTGCAGTGGCTGACCCTGGACGGCGAGGGTTTCTCCCGCGGCTACTTCGGCGGCCGCCGGACCGTGGCCCGCCTCGCGGCCTCCGGCCCGCCGACGCCGCAGGGGGCCGTGCGGCACCAGGGGCTCGGGCGCAGCCTGTGGTTCGTCGAGTCGGCGGATCCGGAGCGGATCGCCGATGTGATCGAGACCTTCCCGGCCGACCGCCGCGGCCACCTGTGGAGCGGCGTGGGCCTGGCCGCCGCCTACGCGGGCGGGGCCGACGACGCCGAACTGGAGCGGCTGCGCGAGCACGCCGGCCCCCACCGCGGCGAGCTGGCCCAGGGCGCGGCCTTCGCCGCCGAGGCCCGGCGCCGCGGCGGGCACGTCCCGGAGCACACGCACCGGGGGGTGCTGCGGCTGGCGGGCGTCGACATGGCGACGGCCGCCGACTGGACGGTGGCGGCCGAGCGCCGACTGCACGGCGACGGCACCCTGGACGACTTCCTCGCCTGGCGCGACATGATCAGCGGCAGCGCCCTGGCGGCCCGCTGACGTGCCGGCGGAGCCGGCGCGTGCGGGAGCCTTGCCGGACCGGCTCCGTCGGGCGGCCCCGAGAGCCGCCCCCGGGCCACCGGGCTGGCGGCCCCCCGGCCCCCCCGGCCCCCCCGGCCCCCCGGCCCCCCGGTCCACCGGGCCGGGGGAGCGTATCCGCGGGATGA
>NZ_BAAJPZ010000025.1:0-76759 GCF_057552455.1 Streptomyces sp. PKA51 | reverse complement strand
GACCCCACCCAGGGGAAGAGCACGGGCACAGGCCGTGGGCGGCATCCTCACCCGGATGCCGCCCACGGCCTTGCGCATGTCCCGAAAGGCTGAATCCCGCCCACTGCGCCCTGCCGCGCCCGCTCCTTCTGCTTGAGTCGTCCGCCGGAGATCACACAGGCCCGGAGAGGACGACGACGCCACCCATGAGCATCAGGAGCACCGTCACGACGGCAGCGACCGCGACCGCACTGGCCACCGCTCTGGGCATGGGCCCGGTGCACGCCGCCCCCGGTGGCGGCGGATGGCACCAGGAGGGCCTTTCCCTCAACGCCGCCGACAACAAGAAGGTCGACGCGTACTGGGCTCACGCACGCAATGCGGAGCGGTCGATCAGCCCGCAGGTACGGGCCGCCGCCCGGCTCAGCCACGCCGAGGTGATCGGCTTCGACCACCGTCTGAAGTCGCCCGACTCCCTCAAGCGCAAGGTGGCCACCGCCCTGAAGGAGTCGCCGGGACACAACGTGAACGAAGTGCTCACCACGGTCAACGACGCGGTCCGCTACACCCTGCAGTGGCCCGACCGCAGGTACACCGCCGGTGTGCGGACCGCCTCCGCCACCCTGGTCGCCTGGGGCAACGGCAGCGTCAAGTGGTCGAACACCTGGGAGCGCAAGGACGGCTACAAGGCGATCAACAGCGCATGGCGGGCACCGCGCTCCGGCCAGCGCTTCGAGGTGCAGTTCCACACCCCGGCGAGCAAGCACGCCCAGGAGGTGACCCACAAGCTGTACGAGGAGCAGCGCCTGCCCGGCACGTCGCCGCAGCGCAAGCGCGAGCTCCAAGAGCAGCAGAACGCCGTCTTCGCGGCCGTCCCGGTGCCCGAGGGCGCCGATCGCCTGACGGCGCCGGACGTACGCCGGCCGGTCCCGGCCGGCAGGCACTGACGCGACCGCCCGCCGCTTTCCCGTCCCGCACCTCGCGGCCCGACCGGCGCATCCCGCCCAAGAGGGATAAATTGGTCGGAAGTGCATGGGAGAGGAGGGACGGCATGTCCTCGAAACGGCGTCGCAAGAAGAAGAAGTCCCGCATGAAGGGCGCCAACCACGGCAAGCGGCCCCAGTCCTGAGCACCGACGGTGAGGGGACCGACCAGGACCCGCCCGACGACGTCGTGACGCTGCTCGAAGAGCAGCACGCACGCATCCGCCGGCTCTTCCAGCAGGTGCGCGCCGCGAGCGGCGACGAACGCCGCGAGACGTTCAGGGAACTGGTACGGCTGCTGGCCGTGCACGAGACCGCCGAGGAGGAGGTCGTGCACCCCTCGGCCCGGCAGGCCCTCGGCGGGGCCGGGGACCACCTGGTCGACGCCCGGCTGAAGGAGGAGCGCAGGGCCAAGGAGGCCCTCGGCCGTCTGGAGGACATGGACGCCGAGGACCCCCGGTTCGCTCCTGCGCTCGTCCTGCTGCAGGAGTCGGTGCTCACCCACGCCGAGATGGAGGAGCGCATGGAGTTCGGGCACCTGCGCGCCAACCTCTCCCCGGCCCGGCTGGCGGCCATGGCCGCAGCGGTCAGAGCAGCCGAAGCCATGGCCCCGACCCACCCGCACCCCGGCGTGGAGTTTCGGGCCAGGAACGTGATGCTCGGCCCCATGGCCGCGGTGATGGACCGCACCCGCGACATCGTCCGCAAGGCCATGGGCGGCGGCAAGGACGGGTGACCACCGGGGCGCCATGACACAGCAGCGACTGCGGTTCGACGGCTGGATCGCGGGAGCCGGCACCTCCACCGGCACCCGCATCGTGCTGGGGCACTGGCCCCGCTCTCCCTTCGGCGCGTTCAGCGACGTCATGGTCGAACACGCCGACGGCACCCGGCTGTTGCTCGCCCCCACCGACCGTACGGCCGCGTTCGTCGCCGCCACCTACGCCTTCGACCGGGTACGCGTCGAACCGGTCACCGTCCAGCGGGCCGGGAACGACTGGTCCGTGATCAGCGACTCCCTCATCTGGCACTTCACCACCGGCCCCCTCGGCCTGCCCGGACGCCTCCTGCGTCTCGTACCACCCGCGCTGGCCGCCCATCCCGCATGGATCCGCTGCGCCGACCCGCCGGCCCGGCTGCTGGGGCTGCGGACCTGCGGAAGCGGGGGTGCCGGCCGCCGGGAGTTCTACGGCATCCACGAACTGCGGCCCATCGCCCTGGCGACAGGGCAGTGGGAGGGCACGAGCCTGGGCGAACTCGCCCGGGTCGAGCCGCCGGTTCGCTTCGGCTTCGCCTCCGTCCCCCGCCGGCCCGCCCTCCTCCGCGTCACCACGACGGTCGACCTCCCGGCCGTACCACCGGCCGGAAAGAGCCCCGCCTGAAGATGGACGGCCGGCTCAGGCCCTGACGACCGCAACGAGGTCAATGGCACCCCACGCCGTACCGCCGGGGCCCGCGCCCCGGCGGTGACGTACGGGTCAGGTGCCGGAGCCGATATTCGCTTCAGCACCACCGACGTCCCCGGTACCGTGGGGCACATGCTATGACCTTGTCAGCGAGCGCCCCCGTACTCCTTCGCACTGCCCGTCCTCACCACCGGCCCTGCGAAGGAGAACCCACCCATGCCCGCCACACCGACCCTCCGCGTCCCCGACGCCTTCGCCGCCTCCTACGGGGCCAACGGTCCCCGGGCGCGCGCCTGGCTCACCGGGCTGCCCCGCCTCGGCGAGGAGTTCCTCGACCGGTGGGAGCTGCGCCCGGACGGGCCGCCCAGCCACGGTATGGCCTCGCTCGTCCTGCCCGTCCTGCGCGCCGACGGCACCCGGGCCGTCCTGAAATTCCAGCAGCCCCGCGAGGAGACCGCCGGCGTTGCGGCCGGCCTGCGGGCCTGGAACGGCGACGGCGCCGTCCGCCTGCTCGACCACGACGAGGGCAGCGGCACCCAGCTGCTGGAACGCCTCGACGCCTCCCGCACCCTCGCCTCCCTGACCGACAGCCGCGCCGCGCTGCAGACACTGGCCGAGCTGATGGCCCGTCTGACCGCCGTACCCGCCCCGCAAGGACTGCGGCAGCTGGCCGACATCGCCGCCGCCATGCTCGACCAGGTGCCCCGGGCAGTACGCGCACTGCACGATCCCACCGAGCAGCACCTGCTCCGCTCCTGGGCCCACGCCGTGGCGGAACTGGCCGACGAGGCCGGCGACCGCCTGCTGCACTGGGACCTGCACGACGGCAACGTCCTCGCCGGCGACCGCCACCCCTGGCTCGCCATCGACCCCGAACCCCTCGCAGGCGACCCGGCGTTCGAGCTGTGGCCCGCCCTGGACGCCCGCCTGCACGAGGCGATCGCCTCCACCGACCCCGAACGGGCCGTGCTCCGCGGCTTCGACCACCTCACCGCCGTCCTCGCCCTCGACCGGCAGCGCGCCGCCGGCTGGACCCTCGGACGCATCCTGCAGAACACCCTGTGGGAGATCGAGGACGGCGCCGCCGCCCTGGACCCCGCCCAGCTCGTCATCGCCCGCGCGGTGCAGCGCCGGGCACGCCAGGGGAGTGCGGACAGCCGCTGACTGGTTTCCGCCCGCTTCCTCCTGCGAAGGATCGAAAGGTGGCACGGCGGAGGGGGCGAACGTGACAGTGATCGTGGGGCTCGTGCACAACGACCGCGTCCATCTGGGCGGGGACTCGGCCGGCGTGTCCGGCCTCAGGATCACCGTCCGCCGGGATCCGAAGATCTTCCGCAACGGGCCCTACGCCATGGGCTTCACCACCAGCTTCCGCATGGGACAACTCCTGCATCACGCCTTCAAGGCACCCAAGCCCAAGGGCGACCTGGACGGATTCATGGCCACCGTCTTCGTCGACAAGCTGCGCACCTGCCTGAAGAACGGCGGCTGGGCACGCAAGGACTCCGAACAGGAACAGGCCGGAACGTTCCTGGTGGGCATACACGGCCGCCTCTTCGTCGTCTACGACGACTACCAGATAGCCGAACCGGCGGACGGATACGCGGCCGTCGGCTGCGGAAGCGAGATCGCACTCGGCGCCCTCCACGCCACGTCCGCACTGGACGTCAAACCCCGCAAACGCCTGACCCTGGCCCTGGTGGCGGCCGCCCACCACAGCGCCGGAGTCAGCGCACCCTTCACCTACGTCACCGCCGCCAAAACCCCTGCCGGACAGACATGACGTGCGGCTATGACGCCGGCGCCGCCCCGATCGCGGGCCGCCTCGCCGCCGGCAAGGCCCTGGACGGCCCCGAAAAGAACGGCCCAGGGCGTGTCCGGCGGATCGTGCAGTGCCCCGTAGGGGCTGCCTTCAGAGCGTGCGTCGACCGCCTTACCCGTCCTGGTTCTTCGTGCGCTTGGGCAGGAAGAACATCAGGGCCCACATCAGGGTGAGGAGGCCGCCGACCCACCACAGCACGGTGATGAACGCGTCGCGGTGGAGTCCGGCGTCGGGCGAGCCGCCGGTGGTGGCGAAGAACACCAGGGCGGTCAGCGCGGTGCCGAGGGCGATGCCCAGGTGGATGGCGGTGTTGAACAGACCGGAGGCGGCTCCGGCGTTCTCGTGCGGGACGCGGGCCAGCGACAGGTCGGCCAGCGGGCCGCCGACCATGCCGAGGCCGAACCCGATCAGTACCACCGGAGCGGTCATCGCCGGCAGGGTCAGATCTGCCTGACCTTCGGCGGCCTGGAGTCCGTAGGCAGCCATCGAAGCGGCCGCGACGAGGGCTCCCGCCTGGGGAAGACGGCGGGCGAAGCGCCCGCCGCTCTTCGCCGCGAGCGTCGCGCCGGCCAGCTCTCCGAGGGAGAGCAGCACGAAGGCCAGGGCCGCGTGGAAGGGGCTCATGCCCAGTCCGCGCTGGAGGTAGAGGCTCCAGGTCATGAAGAACAGCCCGCACAGCAGGCCGTGCATCAGCTGCGCGGCCGTGCCGCCGGAGAACTGCCTGCGCCGGAAGAGGGACAGGGGCACGAGCGGGGCGTTGTTCTGCTTGCGCTGCTGGTGGCGCAGGAAGACACCCAGCGCAAGGAGACCGGTGGCGAGCATCGCGAAGCACCACAGCGGCCAGTGATGGAGGTGCCCCTCGCTGAGCGGGAAGACGATCAGGACGATGGCCAGTGCGGACAGCAGCATGCCGGTGAGGTCGAGCCGGTCGGCCTTCTGCACGGTCGACTCGGGGACGAACCGGCGTCCCAGGAGGAGCACGGCGAGGCCGACGGGCACGTTGACCAGGAAGATCGGCCGCCAGGACAGCCCGAACAGATCGGCCTCGGTGAGCAGGCCGCCCATCACCGGGCCCAGGACGTTGGCCAGGGACAGGACCGCCCCGTACAGCCCGAACGCCTTGCTGCGGTTTTGTCCCTCGAAGGTGACGTGGAGGGTGGCCAGGACCTGCGGGATCATCAAGGCCACGGCGACGCCCTGGAGCATGCGGGCACCGACCAGCACGCCCGGTCCGGTGGCCAGACCGCACAGCAGCGAGGCCGCGGTGAACACGATGGTGCCGACGAGGAGCATCCTTCGCCGGCCGTAGAGGTCGCCGAGGCGCCCGCCGGTGACCAGCCCGACGGCGACGGGCAGGGAATAGCCGGTGGTCAGCCACTGCACCGCGGCCGGTCCGGCGCCGGTCGACTCCTGGATCGCGGGCAGGGCGGTCAGGACGACCGACTGGTCGAGCATGTCCATCAGCTCGGCGCCCAGCAGCACCAAGAGGGCGATCCAGGCCGCCAGGCCCATCTTCGACAGGCCGGGTGCGGGGTGGTTCGGGGGTGGGGTGGTGTGCTGTGGCTCGTTGTCGAGCGCGGGGGAAGGCACTGTGGGGCTCCTGATCCAAGGAGTCGGGGAGCCCTGCCGTCAGCCGCACCGGGGCCGGAAAACACGAAACCCGGGGCAGTCGGCAGAGCTGCACCCGGAAAATGACAGGGAAATACGGGGGTGGGTGACGCAACTCAGGCCAGCGCGACGTCCGCCCCCGGACACGTTCAAACGATCAGAACGCGGGGAACTGCGGACGGCTACTTGGCCTGGGAGATAAGTCGTCACCTCGAATCACAGCGCCGGGCCCCGGAACGGGCACAGGCGGAACTCAAAACAGGGTAAAGGCCCCTCCGGCGTCCATGCAACGCGATATCTCCCACACCCCGCAGCACCCGCCCCGCCCGGGCCCGCACGGCCCGCCGCCCACTCCGTTGCTGAGCCTTCGGCTGCGCGACGCGGTCCGTGAGCTGCTGGCGCGCCGCGGCGCGGACCTGCGCTACGGCCGGACACTGCCGCGGGCCTTGCGCCAGGCCGGCTTGGTCGATGTCGCAGCTGCGGGCGCCGGGAGGGCGCGGTGCGGGTGCGGCCGACGACCCCGCACCGTGCGGGCCTCCGGCCCGTGCTCGGCCCAGGTCGGCAGCGCGTCCAGGACCCGCGCGACAGCGGCCTCGTTGGCGCCGTCCAGGCCGACCGCGGCGGCCGGGTGCCGGGCGTGGCCCCAGGTGAAGTCCGCGAAGGGGGCGTTCACCAGCGGCAGATGCCCCCAGGTCGCGGCGGGAATCGAGGAACAGCTGCGCCTGCCCGAACACGGCATCACGCTCGCCACGCGGGCGGTGCTGCGACAAGCCCGGGCCCAAGCATGGGGCTCCCACGAACTGGCCTTCAAGGTCGCGGGCCGCCTCGCCGCCGATAAGGCCCTGGACGGCCCCGAAAAGACGGCCCAGGGCGTGTCCGGCGGATCATGCAGTGCCCCGTAGGGGCGCGGGGAACTGCGCGATCGGCCACCGACGGCCCGCAGCCGACGCGCCACCTCGAGGCCCGGGCGAAGCACGACACCCTGTCTTCGGGCGCTAGCCCGGACGGCGTCCCCAGGCCGAGATCAGCGGCGCGAGCGTCAGGTCGAGCGCGCCCGCGTCGATGGCGGCCAGGTGCGCGTCGATCTCGGCGTCGTCGGCCAGGCCGGCCGCGAGCAGCTCGCCGCGCACGTGCCGGATGGTCGCCGCCTCCAGCTGGTCGCAGGCCCGTCCGCCGACCGGGAACGTGCCCGCCGCGGCGACATCGACCAAGCCGGCCTCGCGCAAGGCCCGCGGCAGTGTCCGGCCGTAGCGCAGATCCGCACCGCGGCGCGCCAGCAGCTCCCGTACCGCGTCGCGCAGCCGGTTGGCCCGCCGCTGCGCGGGACCGCTGTCGTCCAGGCACGCCAGTGGCTGCAGAGCGGTATCGGCGTCCTCGACCAGCAGCCAGCCGCCGGGCCGCAGCGCTGCCGCCATCGTGGCCAGTGCGCGGGCCCGGTCGGGTACATGGACCAGCACGAGCCGGGCGTGCACCAGGTCGAACGTCCCCGGCTCCGGGGGCGGATCGGCGGCGACGTCGTGCCGGCGTACCTCGTACCCGTCGCCCGCCTCCAGCCACGACGGGTCGATGTCCGTGGCCAGCACGTGCCCGGTCGGACCGACGGCCGCCGCGAGCGCCTGCGGGATACCGGGGCCACCGGCCCCCACTTCCCAGCAGCGCGAGCCGGCCCCGATCCCCAGTCGATCGAAGTGCCCGCGCGTCACGCCGTCGAACAGCTCGGCCAGCCAGACGAATCGCTCGCCCGCCTCGACGCGCGCGTTGTCCAGCAGGTATCCGCGGGCGGAGGCGGGCTCTCCACCGGTCGCGGGGGTCCGTCCCGTCGGATCCGGTCGGTCATCGGTGTGCGGCGGGCGGGGCGAGAAGGTCATGACGACATGGTCGACCTTCCCGGGCCACCGGCGCCACGACGACGGGAGAGGGATGCCTCACACAGCCGGCGGACCTCGCAGCCTTCCGGTCGTGCTCCTGGCGGCCCGTCACGTGCTCTCCGGCAGCCTCCGCAGGTTCGCCCGGCCGACCGTCACGTACAGCCCCGTGCCGGTGACCACCCGGCAGTGGTCGCCCTCCTCGCGCAGGAGGAGCACCGGGGTCCCGGCCGGCAGCATTCCGTCGGGCTCGGGAGCCCGCTCGGACCGCTCGAACCAGTACGGGTGCACCTCCTGGAGGACGTGGCTGAACCGGTTGGGCGCCGGCCGCACGACGTTGTCGCGGGGAATGACCGCCTCGGAGCCGAGGACGGTGGCGTCGGGCCTCAGGACGGCATGCTTCTCCTCTCCCCGTGCGTCCTCGCGCCCGTCCCGGGCCCGGCGCTCCCGCTCACCGTTCATGGGCGTTCGCCCTCACGCCGCCGCCAGCAGGCTGTCCTCGGGCAGGACCACCGGAATGGTGCGCTGCACCGTGCCGGCGCCGACGGGCGCCGCGTGGGTGCGCAGCTCGCCCCGCTCGGCCATCTCCAGATGGTTGGGCAGCATGTAGGCGTCGGCGGCCTCGATGTCGACGACGTAGCCGATGTCGCCCAGGCTGGCCACCGTCAGACGGCTCAGCGGGTTCGGGGGATTGGCGACGAATCCGGTCATCAGCTCATTGGCGAACACCGTCTCGCGCCAGTGACCGTCACGCGTGCCCGGTCCGCCCTGGTTCTCCACCGGTACGGGCCGCGGATGCCCCGCGCCGACCAGTTTGCCGTACTCCTCCATGGCCTTCTGTCCGCGGAAGACGGGGTTGTCGGTGCCGGCTCCGTGGAGCACTCCCTTCTCCGTCCAGGGGCGGGTGCCGAAGCCGCAGACGTGCCCCATCTCATGGGTGATCACGTCCACCAGCGTGCCCTTGGTCTGCATCTGCTGCAGGTCGTCCGTGTCGAAGGACATCACGCCCTTCGCGGGCAGGAACGCACCGGGCCCGTTCGCCGGTCGCAGCACCGTCGGTCCCGCTTCTCCCAGGATGTTCCCCGGCCCGTCGATCGAGGTGCCCTGGGCCAGGACAAGGAGATCGTCGACGACCTCGCCGTCGACGCTCACGTCCGGCAGGTCCCCGACGATGACCTTCGCCCAGCGGTCCGCCGCCGTGGCGAACGCGGCCTTCTGCGCCTCGTTCAACCCACCGAGGAACTGCACGGCGATCGTGTACGGGGACGTCGTGGCGGCGAGCTCGCGGGCACGCCCTGTGTCGGCCTTCGCGTAGTGGGTCTCGTACTCGACCATGGGTCTCCCTCCTCGAAGGAGGAGTTGCTACGGCTGCGCCGGAGAACCACAGGAGAGGCGTGCGAGAAGCCGTCCGCGGAAGTGTCTGCCTCGGGAGTGTCTGCCTCGGGCTCACGCGAGCGAGGAAACCGCCCAGCAGGCTCGGCGGGTTCCCGGCGCCCGGCGCACTGCCGAGAGGGCGTGCGCTGACATGTCACACCGTGCGGGCAAGGGCGGAAGCCCGTGCCGCACCACTTCCAGGCTACGCCTGTCCTTTCCCGAACGCGCAGCGCAGGGGAACCACTTCCCCGCCCCGCACCATCTGTTTGATCAACGGGGATCCGGTCAAGCGCATATGGGCGCACACGCACAGCACCAAGGCAGGTATTCGGCATGGCCATCAGCAGGCCCATCAGCAGGCGCACACTCCTGGCAGCAGGTACGGCAGCGGCGGCGACCGCCGCCTGGGGCACCACCGTCGCCACCGGCAGGGCAGGGGCGGCCGGTACGCAAAAGGCCGCCGCCGCCGACTGGACCGCTCTCGGCAAGGGCCTCGCCGGCGGCCTCGTCCGCCCCGACGACGCCGACTACCCCGCCGCCCGCCAGCTGTACAACACCCGTTTCGACGGGCTGCGCCCCGCCGCGATCGCCTACGTCGCCGGCACCGCGGACGTCTCCGCGGCCCTGGGCTTCGCCCGCCGCTTCTCCATACCGGTCTCCATACGCAACGGCGGTCACAGCTACGCCGGCTGGTCCAGCGGCAACGACCGGCTCGTCATCGACGTCTCGCGACTCAAGACCATCCGTACGCCGTCCGCGTCCACCGCCGTCATCGGCGCCGGCGCCAAACTCGTCGACGTCTACACGTCGCTGGCCGCGCACGGCGTCACCATCCCGGCCGGCTCGTGCCCCACCGTCGGTGTCTCCGGGCTCACCCTGGGCGGCGGCCACGGCATCCTCTCCCGTGCCTACGGCCTCACGTGCGACAACCTGACCGGCGCCACCCTCGTCACCGCCGACGGCAGGACCGTCGACTGCGACGCCATGTGGAAGAACACCGACCTCTTCTGGGCCCTGCGCGGCGCCGGCAACGGCAACTTCGGCGTCGTCACCGAACTGCGCTTCCGCACCCGCCCCGTGGGCGAGGGCGTGACCGGCTACGTCTCCTTCCCCTGGTCCAAGGCCGCGGCCGTCCTCCAGGCCTGGCAGGAGTGGGGGCCGAGCCGGCCGGACGAGATCTGGTCCGCCTGCGACCTGTCGGCCGCCGGCGGCGGCTCGCCCCACATCTCCGTGGCCGCGTTCACCATCGGCTCGTACGGGGACCTGGAGAACGCCCTCGACGAACTGACCGGCAAAGTGGCCGCGGCGAGCGGCGGCAGCGCCGGCATCGGCACCCCCCGCCTGCGACGCCACTCCTACCTCGACACCGTCCGCGCCTACGCCGGCTGCGGCGACAAGTCCACCGAGCAGTGCCACCTGCCGGGCACCACGCCCGGCCGCGAGTCCTCCGGCCGACTGGAGCGCGAGACGTACACGGCCCGCTCGGACTTCTTCGACCGCTCGCTGGACGCGACGGGCGTACGCACCCTGCTCGACCAGGTGGAAGGTTTCGGGCGCGGCGTCAAGGGCGGCGGCATCTCGGTGCAACTGACGGCCCTGGGAGGGGCGATCAACCGCATCAAGCCGCTGGGGACGGCCTTCGTGCACCGCAGGTCGCGGATGCTGGCCCAGTACCTCACGTCGTGGGCGGCCGGCGGGACGGGCACGGCACAGACCGCCTGGCTCGACGGCATGCACGCAGCGATGCGCCCCCACGCCTCCGGCGCCGCCTACCAGAACTACACGGACCCGGGCCTGAAGAACTGGCGCACCGCCTACTACGGCGACGCGGCGGACCGACTGACCAAGCTGAAGCGGCAGTACGACCCGGAGCGCGTCTTCGACTTCCCCCAGGCCCTGTGACGGGCAAGGCCCGCCCGGCTCGCCGGCTCCCCGCCGCCGACGAGCCGGGCGGACCCCACCTGTTCGCGAGCGCTCAGTCGAGGCAGAACTCGTTGCCCTCGACGTCCTGCATCACGATGCACGACTCGTTCTCCTCATCGGCAAGCAGCAGTTGCACGCGTACCGCGCCGAGTGCGACCAGGCGTGCGCATTCGGCCTCGAGCACGGCCAGCCGCTCCTCACCCACGAGCCCGGTGCCGACCCGCACGTCGAGGTGCACCCGGTTCTTGACGACCTTGCCCTCGGGAACGCGCTGGAAGTACAGCCGCGGGCCCACACCCGAGGGATCGCTGCAGGTGAACCATGCGCCCCGCTGCTCGGGAGGCAGGGTGCGACGGAAGTCGTCCCACGTGGCGAACCCCTCCGGGGGCGGCGGGGCCACGTAGCCCAGCACCTCGCACCAAAAACGGGCGACGCGCTCGGGTTCCGCGCAGTCGAAGGTGACTTGGAACTGCTTGATCGACGTCATCGGTGCATCATAGGGGCCCTTTCGTCGCCCCCACGGGCCCACTGCAGGCACCCCGTCGGCCGCCCGGAACGCGGGCAGAGGCCAGACCGTCACGTTCGGCTATATGTCACCTCAAAGGACTGATTCCACCAGAACAAGGGCAGATTGTCGCCGGGCGGGGACCGAACTGCACAAGCCTCAAGGGGGAATTCATGCCGGACGAGCAGGCGGCCAGCACGGTCCGCGGCGGAAGCCCGGACTCCGCAGTCGACCGCGTGGCCGACTTCTACGGCGCCTACATCGACGCCGTGGACGACGGAACCGACGACCTGGGCGACGAACTGCGCGCCCACTACCTCACCGAGGACCTCCGCCAACGGCTGGCCGCCTGGGAAGAGGCCAACCACGCCGACGGCGTCCTGCGGGCCCAGGACGTCCCCACGCACTGGGAAGTCCGCTACCACGACTCCGGCGCCGGACACCTGTTCACCACCGTCACGCTCACCTGGGGCACCGGACCCGACGCCGGCCACACCCGGCTGGCGGTGCAGAGCGACCTGAGCACCAAGCTCATCTCGGACATCGAGGACGCCTGACAACCAGCGAGCAGGACCGGCCTCAGCGGACCGGGGACGGTTCCACCGTGCTGCGGTCGTCGAAGTCCCGGCGGGCCGCGAGGATCTGCCGGGCGTGCGCCATGGACCAGTCCGCGATGGCGCCGGTCAGCTGCCCCGCCTCGGTGCCGAGCGGGGTCAGCGCGTACTCCACGCGCGGGGGGACCGTCGGGTAGACGGTGCGGCTGACGAGGCCGTCACGTTCGAGAGCGCGCAGCGTCTGGGTCAGCATCTTCTGCGTGACGCCGTCCAGGACGCGCCGGAGCTCACTGAACCGCATCGGCCCGTCGCGGCGGCGCAGAGCGGCCAGGACGTACAGCGCCCACTTGTTGGCGAGCACCTCGACCACCGTGCGCGAGGGGCAGTCGCGCCGGTAGGTCAACGCCGGTTCCGAGATGTTCGCCCGTCCCTTGGTATCCATGAGGTACCTGGATATCAAACAGGTGCCTACTTCACAACAGATATCTCCTCCTTCCAGGATGGGAGCACGCCCCGGGAGCCCCCGGCGCACCGGCGTCCCCTGTGAAGGCGTCCCCTGTGAAGGCGTCCCCTGTGGAGGAGAACGAGATGAGCACCCGCATGCGCGCGATCGGCCAGCAGGTCTTCGGCGGCCCCGAGGTCCTGGAGGTCGTCGAGACCGACCGCCCCGTACCCGGACCCGGTGAGGTGCTGGTACGGGTCCGCGCCGCCGGCGTGAACCCGGCCGACTGGAAGCGGCGCGCCGGGCACCTGCGCCGGTTCGGCCCACCGCCGTTCACCCTCGGCCTGGACCTGGCCGGAGTCGTGGAGGCCACCGGCGAGCAGGCGGACCGATTCCGCATCGGCGACGCCGTCTACGGGGTCGTGCTCCCGCCGCGCGGGGCCTACGCCCAGTACGTGGCCGTCCCCGAGACCTCCCTCGCACCCGCCCCGGCCGGCCTCGACCCGGTGCACGCCGCAGCGCTGCCCACCGCCGGTCTCACCGCCTGGCAACCGCTCGTCCGCGTGGCGGCCATCCGTGCCGGGCAACGGGTGCTCGTGCACGCGGCGGCCGGCGGAGTCGGCCACCTCGCCGTACAGGTCGCCAAGGCCCACGGCGCCTACGTCATCGGCACGGCCCGCAAGGACAAGCACGGCTTCCTCAAGAAGCTGGGGGCCGACGAACTCATCGACTACACCACCACGGACTTCGCCGCAGCGGCACGCGACATCGACGTCGTGCTCGACCCCATCAGCGGCGACTACGGACCGCGGTCGCTGGAGACCCTCGCCCCGGACGGGATCCTCGTCGACATACGCGGCACCGGAGTGGACCGCACGGCCGTCCGCGACCAGGCCCGCGACCGCGGCCTGCGCTACGTCGAGTTCGGCTTCACCCCGTCCGGTACCGACCTGAACGAGATCACCGCCCTGGTCGAACGCGGTGCCCTGCGGGCCGCCGTCGACCACGTCCTGCCCCTGGAGAAGGCCGCCGAGGCCCACGCCCTCAGCGAGACGGGCCGCGTACAAGGCAAGATCGTCCTCACGGCGGACACGCTCTAGGCCGTGTCCGGCGGATCTTCGTCCCGCGCCACCACGGCGCCCCGTCAGGGGCGCGGGGAACTGCGCGACAAGCCACGACGCGCCCGCAGTCGGCCCTGGGGTGGCGTGTCGGCCGCGGGCCGTCGCCGCCGATCGCGCCCACGCGGCGGCAGCCGCAGGTCGACACTGCCCCGCGCCCCTGCAGGGCGCCGCGTGACGAACATCCGCCGGGCAGACCCTGGGCCGCCGTCCCCTCGGCGCACGAGGGGGGCCTCCGGCGTGGCGCATGGCGTACGCCGGTGTACGCGAGAGCTCTGCGCGGGAAGTGAACCGGCGCGGATCCCCGGACAGAGGTGATCATGAGCACCGACGCGTACCACCACTGGCAAGAGCTCCAGGTCTCCCGGCCCGGCGACGTCCCACCGGCCACGCCGCTGACGTGGCTGGCGCAGAAGCACCAGCAGCACGCCGACCGGCTGACCGACCGCCTGCTCCCCGCCGGGGCCCCGCCGGGCGCCGCCCCGGCCACGGCCGCCGACGCCCTCGCGGTGCTGGCCCTGCGCGAAGCCGTCTGCCGCGAGATGGAGCACGGCCGCGGCATGTACCTCTTCGACGCCCTGCGGCTCGGCGCCACCTGGAACGAGGCCGCCGCCGCGCTCGACCTCACCCCCGACCAGGCCCGCGACGTGCTGCGCGCCTGGGCCGAGGGCCAGCGCCGGCTGTATGCCGCATCCGAGGAACGCGGCGAGCAGCCGCTCGGCCTCGGCGCTCAGGAGCACGCCGCCGTCCTGGCCCTCACCGAGCTCGCCGACGACGAGCCGGTCGTGGCGCGCCGGAACGGGACGACGGAGGCGTGACACCTCCACCCCCTATACCCTCATTCGGGTGAATTCCTGACGTGCTGCCCCTTTCTCGTGCTGTGCTGGAAGCGAGCCACGCACTCGTGGCCCGCTTCCGCCAGGGAGGGGGGCGTCGGTGCCATGCGGGTGTTCATCGCAGGGATCGACGGGTATCTCGGCTGGCCGCTCGCGCAGCACCTCGCCGCGCGCGGACACCGGACGGCCGGCGTGGACGCCCTGTTGCGGCGCGCATGGGTCGCGGAAATGGGGTCGGACAGCGCCGTGCCCGTCGCGGCGATCGACGAGCGGCTCACGGCCTTCCGGGAGCACTTCGGCACGCCCCTGCCCTTCGCCCCGGTGAACCTGCGCGACCACGACGCACTGGGGCGCGCGCTCGCCGCCTTCGCCCCGGACGCGGTGGTGCACCTTGCCGAATGCCCCTCCGCGCCGTACTCGATGATGGACCACCGGCACGCGCAGTTCGTACAGGACAACAACGTCTCGGGCACCCTCGGCCTGCTGTTCGCGATGCGCGACCACTGCCCCGAGGCCCACCTCGTCAAGCTGGGCAGCATGGGGGAGTACGGCACTCCGGACGTGGACATCCCCGAGGGCTTCTTCGAGGTGGAGTTCCGCGGCCGGCGCGACACGCTGCCGTTCCCCCGGCAGGCCGGCTCCTGGTACCACTGGAGCAAGGTCTTCGACTCGCAGAACGTGGCGTTCGCCTGCCGCCTGTGGGGCCTGCGCGCAACCGACGTGATGCAGGGCGTCGTGTACGGCAGCTGGTGCCCGGCCGGCGATCCCCGGCTGAGCAGCCGCCTCGACTTCGACGAGGCCTTCGGCACCGCGGTGCACCGCTTCTGCTGCCAGGCCGTCATCGGCCACCCCCTCACCCCCTACGGCTCCGGCACCCAGCGCCGCGGCGTCCTGTCGCTCGCCGACGCCCTCCAGTGCCTCACGCTCGCCCTGGAGAACCCCCCGGACCCCGGTGAGTACCGCGTCTTCAACCAGCTGCGCGACGTGCGCTCCGTGGCGGAACTGGCCGAACTCGTCCGGGCGGCCGCGCACTGCCTGGGCATCGACGCGCGCATCCTGCCCGTCGCCAACCCCAGGGCCGAAGCGGAGGGCCACCACTACCGGCCGGACAGCAACGCCCTGCCCGAGCTGGGATTCCGCCCCTCCGCCCCCATCGAGGAGGAGCTGCGCCGCCTGCTGCACGATCTGCTGCCGCACGCCGACCGGATCGCCGCGCACGCCGACCGCCTGCCGCCGACCGTCCGCTGGCGGCCCGCACCACCGGTGGGCCCACCCCGCCCACCGCACCCGACAGGGGAAGGAAGACACCATGACCAGGACGCTCCAGCAGGTTCTGCAGACGGCGGCCGAGGACCCGGCCGTCCTGCGCGAACTGCGTGACGACGCACCCGCACTGGCCGACCGCTGCGGCCTGACCGGCGAGGCACGCCGCCGGCTGCTCCACGCCGACCAGCTCCTGCCGCGCACGCGCGGCGAGTACTACACCATCACCCTCCACACCATCACCATCACCGCCGGCCGCACCCTGTGAGCCACCGGGCGGCGGACACCTCCACGCCCGCCGTCAGCGTCGTGCTGCCGGCGCGCGACGAGGGCGACAGGGTCGGGGCGACCGTCGCCTCGGCCCTGACGGCCGCCACCGCGCCCGACCGCATCGAAGTGGTCGTCGTCGACGACTCCTCCACCGCCGGCCGGCGGCCCCGCATCACCGACGCAGCGGACCGGCGCCGCACCCGCGTCATCCGCTCCGAGCAGCACCTCGGCGTCGGCGCCGCACGCAACCTCGCCGCCCGGCACGCCCGCGGCCGGCTGCTGTTCATCACCGACGCCCACACGGGCTTCTCCGCCGGCTGGGACGACGAGGCGCTCCGCCTCGTCGCGCCCGGACGCATCGTCTCCGTCACCGTCCGGGACCGGGCCTCCGACTGGCGCGGCCACGGCTGCCGCCTCGTCGTCCCCTACATGGGCACGCGATGGAACACCGCGGCACCGGCCGACCCCGCCCGCCAGGTGCAGATCGCCTCCAGCGCCGGCACGGTCCTCGACAGCGCGCTGTTCACCCGGCTCGGCGGCTACGACGAGGGGATGGTGCACTACGGCGGCTTCGAACCCGAATTCAGCGTCCGTGCGTGGCGGGCCGGCGCCGAGATCGTGCACACCACCGCCATCGAGATCACGCACCGCTTCAAACCACCCGAGGAGTGCACCGCGTTCCTCGGCGCGGCCCGCACCGCGCTGGTGCACAACTGCCTGCGGTTCGGCACCGTCCACCTGCCCGAGTCCATGATTCTCGAAATGGTGCGCCTGCACGCGCTCGAATACCCGGACCACGTCCGGCAGGCGCTGGTCCTGCTGCACCAACGCGGCGCCTGGCAGCGCCGCGCACACCTGGCGGCGTCACTGCCCCACGGCTTCGCCGCATTCGTCCGGCGCTTCGCCCTGTGCGACCAGATCGGACGACCGGTCCCCCAGGAATGACCCCGGGCCGCCCCCGGCGCATCGTCGTCATGCGGCACTACGGCACCGCGTCAGGGGCGCGGGACGGTGCCGGTCTGCGGCTGCCGCCGCGCGGGCGCGACAAGCCACGACGCGCCCGTCGCGTTCCGCCCCCGGCCCATGACCGCGGCAGCGCCCCCGCACCGCCTCCGTCGCCGGGGCGGTGACGGCCGTCCCGCGCACGTCCCGCGCACGTCCCGTCCCGTGCGCCCGGGGCGCATCACGCCGGGAGGAGCCGTACGCCCCCGTGAGCTCCGCCCGCGGCAGGAGTCCGGGGCACGCCGGGCCAGCCCCAGGACGCACCGTCAGATCGTCGCAGAGCAGGACGATCCGGATGGATGCCGCCAGCACCATGGAAGTACGGCACAACGCCCCGTACCGCTCGATCCGGTCGGGGCCGCACCAACGGGGGATCATCATCAACGTCACGCGCACCACACCTGCCCGGTTGTCCCAGCAGGACATCCTCTCCCTGATCGACGGCACGGCACTGGCCGTGCACGTCCCCGGCTTCGTCCCGGCCGAGGCCCTCGCCCCGGCCCGCCGCACGCTCCTCGACCACCCCGAACGGGGTGCTCTGACCCAGGCCACCGAGTTCCAGCGCCTCGGCTACGCCTACTCCGAGGTCCACGACGACGCCTCCCGCGAGCACTACCACCGCCAGGCCCGCGCCGGCATCCAGCGCATGCGCGAGCTGTTCGCCCCCTACGCCTCACCCAGCGACGTCCTGCGCCTGCTGCTGGAGGAGACCTGGGAGGCAGGCGCGCACCTCATGCACATGGACGGCCGCAAGGCATTCATCGGCATCTGCCGCTACCAGCACAAGGACGTGGACCTCAACCCCCACACCGACGCCCTGGAGCGCAACCTGCCCGCCGGCCACGCCCTGCACCTCGAAGCCCAGCTGTCCGCCAACATCTACCTCAACATCCCGCGCACCGGCGGCGAGCTGGAACTGTGGGGGACCGAGCCGGGCGAGGAGGTCTACGGCCGGCTCATGGGCGGGCGCACCTGGGGCATCGACCGCGCGAGGATCGGCCCGCCCGCCCAGGTCGTCAAGCCCGCACCCGGCGACCTGCTCCTGCTCAACCCCCGCCGCATCCACGCCGTACGCCCCTCCGGCGACGAGCCCCGCATCACCCTCGGCCACTTCATCGGCTACTCCGGGACGGCCCGTCCCCTGGAACTGTGGAGCTGACGGTGAACGAGCCGGTGAACGACACCACCCAGCCACCCGCCCTCGGGCGGACGAAGGCGAGCTTCGGCGAGGACGCCAAACTCCTGCCCCTGCAGGGCAGGAAGGCCGTGCTGCTCATCAGCGTCGGCCAGCGCTACCACGAGGGCGACAAACTCCAGGCCACCGTCGACCTCGCCAACCGCAGCGGATTCGGCCAGGTGACCATCGCCGTCGCCGACACCCTCCAACGCACCAACTACACCGGTCTGCCGCCCGAGCAGGCCTACGCACAGGCCCTGGCCGCCGGCGACGCCTGGCTCGCCCGCAACGCCGCGATCCTCGACCGGCTCGCCATGAACCACCCGGTACTGCGCTGGGACCAGGCCCTGCGCGACCCGATGTACCCGGTCTTCCGGGAACGCATCGAGCACGCCTACCACCACGACCCCGACTACCGGCAGGCCGTGCACGCCACCGTCGCCCGCTTCCTCGACCGGCTCCTCACCCGCCGGCCCGACACGGACACCCTCGCGGCGTTCCACGACTGCCTCGCCTACCTCGTCGAGGAACTGCCGCTGATCATGCCCACCTGGGCGCACCGAGGACACGACTATGTGATCTACCCGCAACCGATGACCACCGCCATGGCCGAAACCCGTCGGCGATTCGTCGCCACCGGATTTCCCGGCAAGGCCGCATGGTTGTCCCTGAGGTTCAAAAAGCGCGCCCTGAGCCCCGGACTGGCCGCCTGACCGACCGGCGCCGGCCCGTGCAACGGACCGGCGCACCAACGGGCCGCTGCCCAACCCCGGTGTAGAGGACAAGGACTGTGACACCCACGACCGACCGCACATGGTGGGCCTTCGCCGGAGTCGGCCTGATCAGCTTCCTCGGCTGCATCGACCTGACCATCGTCAACACGGCCGCCCCGCGGATCCAGGCCGATCTCGGCGCCTCCGTGACCGACCTCCAGCTCATCGTCAACACGTTCATCGTCGCCCTGTCGATGTTCATGGTGACCATGGGCCGGCTCGCGGACACCTACGGCAGGCGCCGCGTCCTCTACACCGGAACCGTCGTCTTCGGCCTGGCCTCGCTCGGTGCGGGGCTGGCCCCGACCACCGGCTGGCTCATCGCCTTCCGCTTCGTCCAGGGCGCCGCCGGAGCCATCCTCTACACCTCCACCGGAGCCATCGTCCAAAACGCCTTCCCCGCCGACCGGCGCGGTCGCGCCATCGGCGCCCTCTACGGCGTCAACGGCTTCGGACTGGCCATCGGCCCCCTCCTCGGCGGCGTCATCGTCTCCGCCCTCGGCTGGCAGTGGGTCTTCTGGCTCAACGTCCCCCTGATCGTCGTCGCCCTGGGACTGTGCTCCTTCAGCGTCCGCGAGTCCCGCAACGAGGACGCCGGGCCCGGTCTGGACTGGCCCGGCCTCGTCCTGATCAGCCTCGGCGTCCCCGCCGTGGTCCTCGCCTTCACCCTCGGCGACACCTGGGGCTGGACCAGCCCCCGCACCCTCGGCCTCCTCGCCTTCGCCGCCTGCGCCCTGATCGCCTTCCAGGCCGTCGAACGCCGCGCCGCCGACCCCATCATCGGCTTCGGCCTCTTCCGGCACCGCGCCTTCCTCGGCGCCATCGTCTCCGACTTCGCCCTCGCCTGCTTCTACGCCACCGTCCTGTTCCTCCTCCCGCTCTATCTCAGCGACGTCCGCGGCTACGACGGGTACGCCACCGGCGCGCTGCTGCTGCCGTGCACGGCCGTCATGGCCGCCCTGTCGCCCTTCGTGGGCCGGCTCACCGACCGCTACGGCCCCCGCAGGCTCCTGGCCGCCGGCTTCACGGCGTTCACCGCCGCCGCCCTGCTGCTGTCCGCCGTCACCCCCGGCAGCGGCATGCCCCACCTCGTCCTCGCCCTCGTGGCCATGGGCCTGGGCTGGGCCCTCGTCCTCGGCCCCGCCACCGTCTCCGCCCTCTCCGCCGTCCCCGAACGCCAGGCCGGCCTGGCCGTGGGCTCCTCCTGGACGTTCCACAACCTCGGCGGCGCCATCGGCCTCGCGGCAGGCGTCAACCTCTACCGCGTCAGCAGCGACCACACCCTGGCCGCCGAACTGAGCGACCACCAGATCGCACCGGGCCCCTGGACCAAGGACGTCGTCGCCGACACCCACCAGGCGACCGCCCTCCTGCACGGGCACACCTCCCTCACCCCCGACCAGGCCCAGGCCGTCTTCGCGCGCACCTTCACCGACGGCATGCAGGCCGCCATGACCCTCCTGACCGCCACCTCCCTGGCCGCACTCGTCGTCCTCGGCCTTCTCGCCCTCTCCGCCCGCCGTGCCACGGCACCCGCCTGCGAGCCGGCGCTGGACGAGGAGGCGGCACGCTGAGGGAATCACCCCGTCCCCGAGCCACCCCTCCCGTTCAGCGCCGCAGCCTGCTCGCGCAGGGCGTCGACGAGGGTCGTGACCTGGGGATGGTCGCGCCGGCGGCCGATCGTGGCGACGCCGATGTGCCGGGTCGGGACCGGTGAGGTGATCGGGACGACGTGCAGGCCCGGCACGTGCGGGGTCAGGGCGATGGAGGGGACCAGGGCGATTCCCATGCCCGCGGCGACGAGCGAGCGGGCGAAGAAGTAGTCGCTGGTCGTGCCGCGCACCTGCGGGACGAAGCCGGCGCGCTCGGCGTAGCGGCGCAGGTACGCCTCGGTCTTCAGACAGCCGAGCACCCACGGCTCCGCCGCCAGCTCGGCCAGGTCGAGCACGTCGCGGCCGGCCAGCGGGTGTGCTGCCGGCAGGACGACGTGCAGGGGGTCCTCCAGCAGCGCGGTCCACTGCAGGCCGGAATGCGGGCCTTGCGGCCCGGGCAACGGGCCGTCGAAGTGGTAGGCGAGCGCGAGGTCCACGGCGCCCTGGCGGACCAGGGGCAGGCTGTCCTCGGGCTCGCCCTCCCTGACGTGCAGCACGGTGTCGGGATGGGCCGCCGTGAGGCGGCCGAGCGCACCGGGCAGCAGCAGCCTGCCCCCGCTGGTGAACGTGGCGACGGTGAGCTGGCTGCGTCCGGTGCCGAGCCGGTCGACCTGCCGCCGGGCGTGGGCGAGTTCGGCGGCGACCGATTCGGCGGCACCGACCATGATCCGGCCGGCCGGGGTGAGGGTGACGCCGCGGGTGCTGCGGGCGACGACCCGCGTGCCGAGGCTGCGTTCGAGGGCGGCCACGTGCTGGGAGACGGCCGAGGGGGTCAGGTGCAGGGCGCCGGCCGCCTGGTTGAAGCTGCCGTGCTCGGCCACCGCCCGCAGGACGCGCAGCCGCTGGATGTCGATCAACAGTGTGCCTTCATACGTCGTCAGTAAGTGATCACTTCTGCTGGTGACGGTAGATCCCCAGGATGGAGGCATGCAAAAGATCTGCGTCATCGGCGGAAGCCGGTACTTCGGCAAGCTCCTCGTCCAACGCCTCCGGGCGGCCGGCCACCAGGTCACGGTCGTCAACCGCGGCTCCACCCGGCCGCCCGCCGGCGTCGAGCACCTCGTCGTCGACCGCAACGACGAACCCGCCCTGAGGGCCGCGCTGGGCACCCGCACCTTCGACGTCGTCGTCGACCAGGTCTGCTACACCCCCGTGCAGGCCGCCATCGCCGCCCGCGTCTTCACCGGCCGCACCCGGCGCTACGTGATGACCTCCACGATCGAGGTCTACGACCCGGCGACCGCCGCCCTCGCGCCCCTGCCGGAGGACACCCCGGTGCCGGAGGAGAACGTGGACACGGCCGCCTGGCGGGTCGCGACCGATCTGCCCTGGCACGACGAGGCGTACCTCCAGGCGCACTACGCCGAAGGCAAACGCCAGGCGGAGGCCGTCCTCACCCAGGCCCCCGGCTTCGCGTTCGCCTGCGTACGCAGCGCCCACGTACTCGGCGGCGGCGCCCAGGAGTTCACCGGCCGGCTCGCGCACTACGTCGAGCGCATCGCCCGGGGCGAGGAGATCGCCGTGCACGCCCACGTACGGCCCAGCGTGTTCATCCACTACGAGGAGCTGGCCGACCTGCTGCTGTGGGCGGCCACCGCCACCGGCTTCACCGGCCCCCTCAACGCCTGCTCCGACGGCCTTCTCGACGTACGCGACCTGGGCGCCGCCGTCGCCGCACAAACGGGACGCCGGCCCCTGTACCGGACCGTCGCCGAGGGCGAGAGCGCCTCACCGTTCTCCTTCGACCGCCACTACGCCATGAGCAACGCCCGCGCCAAGCACCTGGGCTTCTCCTTCTCCCGCACCACCGACTGGCTGCCCGGCGCCGTCGCCGAAGCCCTCGCCGCATCCGCCGTCCCCGCCCTCTGAGGAAGACAAGTCACCATGCACCACCGCAGCATCGGCAACACCCGCGTCAGCGCCGTCGGTCTGGGCGCCATGCCCCTGTCCATCGAGCACCGCCCGGACGAACAGCGCGCCATCGCCACCGTCCACGCCGCCCTCGACGCCGGCATCACCCTCATCGACACCGCCGACAGCTACCACTGGCACGCCGGCGAGGAAGGGCACAACGAGCTCCTCATCGCCCGCGCCCTGGCCCGCTACGGCGGCGACACCTCCGATGTCCTCGTGGCCACCAAGGGCGGCCGCGGCCGCCCCGGCGACGGCAGCTGGACCGTCACCGGCCACCCCGAGCACCTCAAGCGCGCCGCCCGGGCCTCCGCCCGGCGCCTGGGCAGCGAGGCCATCGGCCTCTACCAGCTCCACAAGCCCGACCCGGCCGTCCCCTGGGCCGACTCCGTCGGCGCCCTGCGCGAGCTCCTCGACGCCGGCACGATCCGCGCCGCCGGCATCTCCAACGTCACCACCGCCCAGATCCGCCAGGCGCACGCCATCCTCGGCGACGGACTCGTCTGCGTACAGAACCAGTACTCGCCGGCAGCGCGCGACAGCGAGCCCGAGCTGCGGCTGAGCACCGAACTGGGCCTCGCCTTCCTGCCCTGGAGCCCGCTCGGCGGCATCACCCGCAGCTCCCTCGACGGCCCCGCCACCGCGACCTCGGCGGGCACCGCCTTCCACCGCATCGCCGCCGAGCACGGCGTCAGCCCCCAGCAGATCGCCCTCGCCTGGCTGCTGGCCCGCTCCCCGGCGGTGATCCCGGTGCCGGGAGCCAGCCGCCCCGCCTCCATCCAGGACTCCGCCCGGGCCGCGAGCATCGAGCTGAGCGCAGCGGAGCTGGCGCAACTCGAAGCGGCGCTGCCGAGCTGAACCGGGCCGGCACCGCAGCCTTGGCACGGCAGTCCGGAAGAACATGCATTCACACCTCTCCTCGACCGACACGCTCCGTGCCACCATGTCCACTTATGGCGCAGGGCGAGTGTGAGGGCGAATTACGGCGCATCGTGCGTATTTCCGCACCCGGGGACCACGTGCAGGAAAGAGACGTCACGTCGCTGGAGGCATGGCTCAAGGGAGAGCCGGAGTTCAAGGGCCAGGTACAGGTCAAGCGTGCACCGCGGCGCGCGGAGAGCGGCGCGCCCATGGGGCCGCTGCTGGACATCGTGCTCCACGTGGTCGACTGGAGCGGTTCGGCGGTCGCGGCCACGCTCGTCAGCCGGGTGGCGGACTCCATCAAGGAATGGCGTACGAGCCGCCGGGCCCTCGGCGACCAGGATCCGCCGCAGTTCCGGGCAGAACTGGACGACGAGCGGGATCAGCACGATGGCGGGTCCTGAGCCGCACGGGCGGCAGCGCAACCGTGCCCTGCTCGTCGGAGTCACGCAGTACTCCAGCGGAAGACCGCTGGAAGTCGCGGACGACCTCGGTGACATAGCGGCCGTCCGGCACAATCTCGAGCAGCTGCGCGCAGTGCTGCGTGCGGGCGGCGTCTTCGACGAGGACGCGATCGAGTTGCTCGAATCCCCGGGGCTGGAGAAGTTCGAAAGCCGCCTCGGCCACGCACGGGACCACACCGACGGACTGCTGCTCGTCTACTTCGCCGGGCACGGCATCGTCGACACGCGAACGAACAGCCACGGCCGGCTGTTGCTGGGCCTGCGCGACGCGAAAGTCGAACACGGCGGTCCCAGCTTTCCCGGCTGGGTCCGCTGGGACGACGTGCTCAACCGCCTCTCCTCCGGCGTCCGGCGGCCCCGCCGCACCGTGGTGATCCTCGACTGCTGCTACGCGGGCAACGCCGCCGGCGCCTGGGAGGAACTCGACGAGCAGGACCAGGAGCGCATCGCGCTGCTGCTGGCCGTCCAGAAGAACCAGCGCATCGACGCCGGCGACCCCGCCACCCCCACCCCGTACACGGCGGAACTCGTACGGTTCCTGGCCCAGGGCGTCGGCGACGGCGGCGGACCGGTCGGCCTCGGGGCCCTGCAGGAAGGACTCGCGGCCCGCCTCAAGGACAGGCAGACCGTGGGCCGCAAGCGCTGGAGCCCCCAGGCCTGCCACAAGGACACCGCGACCGCCGAGATCCTCGCCCGCCCACCGGAACCGGGCGACGGCACCGCAAACCCGGACGGAGCCGAAGCCGGGGAAGGAGCCGGTACGGTACGGGAAACCGGCATCGCCACCGCACCCCCGTCCGGGCGCCGTCGCCTGATCCTCGCCACGCTGATGACCGCCGTGGCCGCCGCTGCCGCAACCGTCCTGTGGTGGCTGCTCACCGGCGATGCGAAGAGCGAGGGCCCCGCCGCCTCCTGCGCGAACCACCCGCCCCTCGAACTGCGCGTCCTCACCGATCCCGACCTGCTGCCGGTCACCCGCAAGGCCGCGGACGGCTTCGTCGCCTCCCGGGCCAACACGGACGAACACCATTGCCGCCGCACCGGCGTCACGGTCTACAGCGCGGGGGCTGCCGAGACCGTCGAGGCCTTCCGCACCCAGTACGGCGAATGGGCACACGTCGGCCGTGCCGGATTCAACCCCGTCGGCACCGTGGGCCCGCAACCCGACGTGTGGATCCCCGCGTCCTCGGCCGCCGCACGGCGCGCCCAGGACGAGGCGGGCAACCAGTCGTCGGTGCTCACCCTGGAATCCGACAACAAACCGCTCGCCTACGCGCCCATGGTGCTCCTCCTGCCGGAACAGCTCGCCGAGAACGCGGGCGCACGCACCGGCCGCAAACTCGCCGAACTGATGACGGCCATGAGAGCCAAGAACCAGCAGGCCGAGGTACGGCGGCCGGACCCCGCACTCACCGACACCGGCCTGGCCGCGGCCCTCGGCCTCTACCGCACCGACGCGCCGCGCACCGTCGAACGAGGGCAGCGCCGCCAGGGGCGGCCCGCGCCGACGGGACGGGACCTCGTGTGCGCACTGGCCCGGGGGAACTCCGCCGAGGAACGCGCCACCGACCGGCGCACCGCGGTCCTGGCGGCCGAACCCACCCTCGCCCAGTACCGCAGTTGCGCGGGGGAGACCGGCGTGACCCGGGTGGCGGAATACCCCGACGACGTACCCGCGCTCGACCCGGTGTTCGTCCACGTCCGCTGGAACGGCGCCCGCCGGGACGAAAGCGACCGGGAGGCGGCGGTCCGGCGATTCCACGCCTGGCTCACCTCGGACGACGGCCGCACGATCTTCCAGGGCGAAGCGTTCCGCAGCACGCCGCCGTCGCCCCTGCCGCGTGCCCTGAGCGTCGACGAGGCGAGCGACACCCTCGAAAAGCACCGGCAGGCCACGGCCGCCAGTCGGGTCTCCTTCCTCCTGGACAGCTCGGGATCCATGAGCCGGTGGTGGGACGGACCGAACGGCGCCCGCGAAATCCTCAAACAATCGCTGAGCCGCTTCGGCCCCGACGACACCTTCGGCGTGTGGTCCGTTGCCTCGGCCGGATCGGATCCCCCCTACCGCGAACTCCTGCCCTTCGGCACGCACGGATCCTGGTCGAGGACGGCCGACAAGAACGAGCAGGAAAAGGCAGCCGACGCCGGACGGAAGATCGACGCGGCCACACCGCAGATGAACCTGGAAGCGGACATCGGCGGCGCCCTGCGCGCGGCACTGGACAGGATGCCCCGCGGCGACGAGGACGACGGCCATCCCCAGCTCGTCGTCCTGCTCACCGACGACGAGGACAACGACCGCCTGGACGCCGCCCGGCAGAACGACCTCCTGGCCTTCGTGCGCGACCGGAAAGTGCCCGTGACCATGGTGTCGTTCGACTCCGGCGGCTGCCTCAAGGACCGCCTGGACCTGCGCGTGGCCGAAGCGAGCGGAGGGACGTGTCTTGATGGCCGGGGCGACCTCGCGAAGGGGCTCGACGCCGAGATCGCCCAAGTGGCACAGGGCCGCCAGTAAGCACGACGGGGGAAGGACCATGAGGCACGGAAAGACGCTTTGCCGGTGGATGTGCGCCGCCGTGCTCCTTCTGGGCGCGACGACGGCCTGCACCGGGGGCGAAGGCAACGGCGAACAGGCCGGACCGCCCTCGGTACGGCCGCTCACCGGCACCCAGCTCGTCATCGCCACCGGCGTGGACGTCACCGGCAAGAACGGCATCCGCAAACACCTGGTCGACGCATGGAACACCCTGCAGGAAAAACAGCACTCCCCCTACCGCGCCCAGGCCGTCATCCTGCCCGGCTCCGCCGACCTGCAACGAAGCCAGCTCCTCGCCGCACTGCAGTCCGGCAGCGCCGGCTACGACATCGTCAACCTCGACGTCACCTGGGTCGCCGAATTCGCCGCCGCCGGCCTCGTCAGGGAACTACCGCCGGAATTCGTCGACGACGGCGACGTCATCGACAAGGCCGCCGCCACGGCCCGCTGGAAGGGCAAGGTCTACTCCGTTCCCTACAACAGCGACGTCGGCCTGCTGTACTACCGCCGCGACTACCTGATCGACGGCGCCGGAATCGAGGAGAGCAAGCTCACCGCCCTCACCAAGAAGGACGCGACCTGGAACGACGTCGCCTCCCTCATGGACGGCGTCGACGCCTGGGCCCGCGCCGACAAGACCGAGAAATCGAAGAACTACCGCAGCGCCTGGACGAGCCAGCTCGGCCCCTACGAGGGCCTCACCGTCAACGGCACCGAGGCATTCGCCTCGGCCGGCGTCCACCTGACCGACGACGACGGCGACTACACCGCCACCCCCGCCGACCTCACCCGAGGCATAGCCGAATTCCGCCGCCGCACCGGCAGCGCCCACACGCTCGACTCGGCATTCGACTCGGACGAGGCCGGCACCCTCAAGGACTTCGCCGAAGGCCGAACCGCCTTCCTGCGCCACTGGCCCTACGCCTACCGCACCCTGCACACCGCACTCGGCAGCGGCAAACTCGGCGTCGCACCCCTGCCCGGAGCCGTCCTCGGAGGCCAGAACCTGGCCATAGCCGCCAACCCCGCCATGACGCAGGAACGCATCGCCAAGGCCAGGGAACTCGTCGCATTCCTCACCGACAGGACCAGCGAACGCTGTCTGCTCGACGCCGGCTTCGCCGCCACCCGCACCTCCGCCTACACCGACCCGGCCGTCTCCTGCGACGGCGACCGCGCCTCCCCGAGCGCCCCCGCCCACTCCGAGGGCAACGCCGCCGACATGCCCCGCGACCCCTCCCACCGCCCCCTGTACGCCCACGACACCCTCCTGCCCGCCCTCCAAACCGCCACCCTCCGCCCCCGCACCCCGTTCTACGGCGCCTTCACCCACGCCTTCACCACGCAGCTGAACCGCCTCCACACGGCGGCGCAGGCACGGTCGATGCCCGACGAGGCGGCAGCAAGGGAACTGCACGAGGAACTCCGCAAGGTCCTGCCGAGCAGCTGAGCGACAACCAGCCGCTCACACCTCGCCCACCCACCCCCGCAGCGATGTCTCCCGCTCCGCCCGCCGGGGCGCTGCGGTTGCCCGGGTTTCCCACCATGACGGGGAACGGGGCAACCCTTCCCCCATGGCCCCGCAAGCGGTGAGCTGTTGTCTGCCGGCCGGGTGCCGGACCGTCTTCTTCTCCTGACCCTTTTGAGGAGTTCCTCCGTGAAGCGCACGACCCTTCGCGCCGTTGCCACCTACGCACTGGTCTCGGCCACTCTCGCCGCAGCGGTTTCCCCTGCAGCAGCCGCCGTTACGGCCAAGGCCGCCGCCAAGGCGCCGTCCGCGACGATCGACAAGATCCTCATCGGTCAGGGGACCATCCCCTCGGTGCTCGTCTCGTTCGACTACGCCTGCACGGCGGCGACCGAGCGCCTGGACGTCACCCTCACCTCGTTCCCGCCCGTCCCCGCGCCCGCCACGTACCTGAAGGCGACGAAGACCAAGAGGGAGCTGCGCTGCGACGGCGCGCGGCATGCCGCCTTCGTCGAGTGGACGGACCGGACCATCGACAGGAGCACGCCCGCGCGTGCCGTCCTGTCGTTCCACGACAAGTCCGGCGAGCTTCAGGTGCCCCTGGTGGAGAAGACCATGAAGCCGGGCACGGGAACGCCGCCGATCGGCATCGGCTGACCGCAGGGGCTGCCGGGCATCAGGGACAGGGCGTCCCGGGAGGCAGGTCGGTCAGCAGGTCGTGCCACTCGTGGGCGGTGCTGAGGGCACAGACGCGGCCTGCGACGTCGTCCGGGTCGAGTTCCCACAGGCGACTGGTCCGGTCCGAGCTCGCCGTGGCCAGCGTGCGGCCGTCGGGCGGGAAGGCGAGGGAGACCACGGCGTCGTCGTGACCCGTCAGGGTGGCGACGGTACGGTGATCGCCGGTGTCCCAGAGCCGGACCGTGCGGTCGGCGCTGCCGCTGGCCAGGGTGCGGCCGTCGGGCGAGAACGCCAGGGCCTTGACCACCCCGGTGTGACCCGTCAGGGTCCGGATCCGGCGCCGGGTGGCGGTGTCCCACAGGCGGATGGTGCCCTCCGATCCCGCCGTGGCGAGGATACGGCCGTTGGGGCTGAACGCCAGGGCCCATGTGGTGGCCGACTGCCCGGGCAGGACCGCGACGAGGCGGCGGGAGGCCACGTCCAGGAGCCGTACCGTGCCGTTGGCGTTGCCCTTGGCCAGGGTGCGGCCGTCGGGGCTGAAGGCCAGGGTGACCGTTTCATCGCTGTCCCCGCTGACGACGACCTCCGAGCGCCGCGACGCCACATCCCACAGGCGTGTCGTACGGTCCGCGCCCGCCGTGGCGAGGAAACGGCCGTCGGGGCTGAAGGCGAGGGCGAGCACGGCTTGGACGTGACCGGAGAGGATCGCCTTCGTACGCCGGGTGGCGGTGTCCCACAGGCGTACGGCCCCGTCCGCACCGGCGCCGGCCAGGGTCCGGCCGTCCGGGGCGAAGGCCAGCCCGGTGACGGCCTCGGACGGCCCGGACAGGGCGGTGACCGGCCGGTGGCTGCGGACGTCCCACAGGCTCACCACACCCTTGGCATCACCGACGGCCAGCACCTTCCCGTCGGGGGAGAAGGCCACCTGACGCGGCATGACCCGCGTGCCGAGCGCGGTCGTCATCGTGCTCGACGCGATGTCCCATATACCGGCCCGCGGCGGTTCCCCGGAGGCACCCGCGGAAGTGCCGGGGCCGGGCTCCTCCAGCGAGACGGTCGCAAGGTGACGACCGTCGGGGCTGACCTGCACCCCGTTGACGGGCAGTTCGCTGGTGAACGTGGTCGTCGCCTCGTGGCCGGTTGCATCCCACAGACGGATGGTGCGGTCGTGACTCGCGGTGGCCAGGGTGCGGCCGTCGGGAAGGAAGGCGACCTGGGCCACCACTGCGGTGTGGCCGGTGAGCACGGCCACCGGCCGGCGGGACGCCACGTCCCACAGGCGCGCGGTGCCGTCCGCGCTCGCGCTGGCCAGCGTCCGGCCGTCGGGGGAGAAGGCCGCGGACATCACCGAGTCGGTGTGCCCTTCGAGGGTCGCCGACTCCGTCAAGGTGGCGGTGTCCCACAGCTTGATCGTGTGGTCGTTGCACGCGGTGGCCAGCGTCCGGTTGTCGGGGGAGAAGGCGATGTTCATCACCTGCTGCGTGTGCCCGGTCAGCACGGCCGTCTGCCGGTACGTCGCCGTGTCCCACAACCGGACCGTGCGGTCGTGCCCGGCGGTGGCCAGGGCGCGCCCGTCGGGGCTGAAGGCCACACCGAGAATGCCGCCCTCGTGGCCGGTGAGCGTGGCGAGCACCCGGTGCGTCGTGACGTCCCACAGCTTGGTGCTGCGGTCATGGCTGGCGGAGGCGAGGGTCCGTCCGTCGGGCGAGAACGCGAGCGCGTTGACGCTGTGGGTGTGCCCCCGGAGCGTGGCCAGCACCGTTCCCGAAGCGGCATCCCACAGCTTGACCGTGTGGTCGTCGCTCCCGGTGGCCACGATGCGCCCGTCGGGGGAGTACACCACGGCGTTGACGGTGGCCGAGTGGCCGTTGAAGTCGTCGGCGTGATGCCGGGCGTAGGTGCTCAGCAGGCTGCTGCGGGCCTCCACGGTGGGCGCGTGCCGGTAGGCCGTGAGCGCGGAGAGCATCGCGGCCTCGGGGGACTCCCGGGCCAGCAGCTCCGCCCGGGCGGCGAACTCGCGCGACAGGGCGAGCCGGTGATTGCTCTGGGACGTGCGCCACTGCTGGAAGGCCAGCGCCCCGGCGGTCGACGCCAGGACCAGCAGCACGGTGAGGACCGAGGTCAGCGTTCGCAACCGCCTCAGACGGCGCTTCCGTGCCCGTACCTTCGCGTCGTCGTGGCGGATGCTGGCGTCGAGGAACGCCCGGGTCGCCGAGCCGGGCACGACGCGTCCCGGAGCCGACGCCCACTCCCGCGCCGCGGCGAGGCGGCCACCGCGGTAGAGCAGCCCGCCGTCGCGGCCCTCCGCCTCCCACACGGCGGCCGTCTCCGCCAGGCGCTGGTGGACGCGGAGCCCCGCACGATCGTCGTCGACCCACCGGCGCAGCCGGGGCCAGGCGGACAACAGCACCTCGTGAGCGAGCTCCACGCGGTCGGCGTCGTGGGTCAGCAACCGGGATTGGGTGAAGGCCTCCAGTACGGCAGCGGCGTCCCCGGAACCCTCTCCGGCCACCTGCAGCAGGTCCGCCCGTCGTGCGGGACGGCCGGTCTCCTGCTGCTCCTCCCCGACGTTGACCAGCTGCAGCAGGACGTGACGGGCCGCTTCCCGCTGAGGGGCGGTCAGCGACTGGTAGGCACGCTCGGCCGTCGACGCCACCGCACCGGATATGCCCCCCGTCAGCTGGTACCCGGCCACCGTCAGGGACGCCCCCTCACGGTGCTGCCACGTGCACAGCAGGGCGTGCGACAGCAACGGAAGAGCACCGGGCCGCAGGCCCCCGCCCCGGCCGGGGGAGCCGGGCCCGAGCCCCGCGTCGCGCAGCAGGATCTCCACCAGCCCGGCCTCCACGGCCAGCCCGGACCGCCGCGCCGGACCGGTGATGACCTCGCGCACCTTCCCCTCGTCCATCGGCGCCAGGGCCACCTGCCCCCGCTGCAGGGACGGAGCCAGGCCGGGATCGGCGAGGCAATGATGGTAGAAGTCCGCTCGTACACCGAGGACGACCAAGGCACACGGCCGGTCCTCGCCCCCACTCGTGTGGGACAGCGCGAGCAGGGCGGCAATGAAGGCAGCCCGCTCCTCGCCGTCCCGGCAGAGCGCGAAGACCTCCTCGAACTGGTCGACAACGACCACCAGACCGGTCATGCCCGAAGCGGAACGGCCGACGGAGGGGCAGAGCCCCGCCCCCACCTGCTTGACGAACGTCTCCGGCCCCGCGCTCCACGCGTCGGCCAGCTCCTGCCGGCCGACACCGCACACGGCCGCCAGCCGGACCAGCAGCGTCTCCCAAGGACGCTCACCGGGACTGATCACCACAGTCGGCCACGCCTGCGAGCCCGGTACGGGCAGCGCCCCCCGGGCAAGGGCCGGCAGCAGCCCCGCCCGCAGCAGCGAGGACTTGCCGGCACCGGACGGCGCCACGACCGTCAGCGGGCCGCGACCGCGGCCGGCGAGCCGCTCGGCCAGCCGGGCGACGAGCTCGGCCACGGCCTCCTCGCGCCCGAAGAACCACTGCGCGTCCTCGGGCCCGAAGGAGGACAGCCCCGGGTACGGACAGACATCGGTGTCCGCGGACCGCCCCCCGCGGCACGCCCCGGCATTCGCCGCCCGCGCGAGCTCCTCCAGCGCCCCGTCCGTCCCGAGCGCCTGGTCGCACGCCCGGGCCAGCCCCAGGGTCAGCGGCTTGTCACCGTTCTCGACCCGGCTCAGGTAGCTCTTGCTGTAGAAGGCGAGCCTCGACAGCTGCAGCAGCGACACCCCCCGCTCCCGCCGCATGCGCCGCAACTGCTCCCCGGGCGGGCCCGGAACAGCCGTCCGGCCGTCATCGACTCCCCTGCAGGGCGCTGCCCCCTCGATCACTGTCGCATGGCCTTTCCTGATGACCCGAGTGCGTGCGCATCTGCCCGCTGTGCGCGTGCTTACTTGCATTGAGGAGGAATCATCTCATCAGGCGCGGAGCGCAGAAGCCGAGCTATGTGCGCTTTCAACCATTTCACGCGTGGGGGAGCCCGCGGAGCAGAGGGAGCCGCCCGCGGTACGCAACCCGCGGCCACCCGCCGCCCGACCGAACTCTGCCTCCCCTGCGAATGACCCGTCAGGGGCTTGAGCACCTCCCGGTGCCCCGGTGGCTCTGCCCGCAGAGGAGGAGGGCGGTGGACGCCGGTCCACCGCCCTCCTCGACGCCGAAACCACGGTGCAATGTCCACGGGCAAGCTCAGGAAAGGAGCGCTTGCCAGGTTGCCGGGCCGACGACGCCGTCGGCTTCGAGCCGCCAGGCTGCCTGGTAGGCGACGACCGCAGTGCGGGTCGCCGCTGCGAAGATGCCGTCGACTGCCAGCGTCGAGCCGTGGCTGTCGAGCAGGTGCTGGACCGCCTTCACGGCAGGCCCGCTGGAACCGGACCGCACCGTCAGGACGAGAGCTTGCCAGGTCTTCGGTCCGATGATGCCGTCCGCGGAGAGCCCCGCCGACTGCTGGAAGGCTGTGACGGCCTCCCGGGTCGCGGGCCCGAATGCGCCGTCCGGATCCAGGGCCGCGCCTCGAGCGTTGAGCAGGTACTGGGCCGCGGCCACCTGCGGGCCGCGCTTGCCCTGGGCGATCAGGGGCCAGCCGGCGGTCGGGGGCGGGGTGTAGGAGCCCTCGGCGAAGGAGCGGAGATCCTGGAGCGATCCGTTGAAGACGTCCTGATCGCCGGGGAAGGGCCCGGCTTCCGCGGTCTGCCACAGTGCGTAGGAGGACCAGCCGGACGGCAGGGGATGGGCGGTGCCGTTGTGGTTCGCGACCCACAGAGGCAGCGTGGTGCCGAACATCCGGGAGTCGCCGGTGCACTGGGACCACCATGGAGCGTTGGTGTACAGGGCCGGGTACCGGCCCGTCCGCTCCCGGTACCGGTCGGCGAAGGCGCGGATCCAGTCGACCATGGCAGCCGGGGTCAGCCCGTAGCAGGCCGGGACGCCGGCCCCGGGATATCCCTCGATGTCGAGTGCGCCCGGCAGCGTCCGCCCGTCCGCCCTCCATTGCCCGCCACCGGCAAGGAAGGCGTCCGCCTGGGCGTCGCCGCCGGAGGTGTCGGGCCGGGCGAAGTGGTAGGCGCCGCGCACCAGCCCGGCATCGGCAGCACCCCCGTATTGCCGTGCGAAGAACTCGTTGCGGTACGTCAGGCCCTCTGTCGCCTTCACATAGACGAACGAGGCACCCGCCGAAACGACGGCGGACCAGTCCACCACCCCTTGATGCCCGCTGACATCGAGCCCCCGCACCGCCGCCCGCACCGCGGGCACCGGTCCGGGTGCCGGCTCGGGCAGACCCGATCCGGCGCGATGGCTCTCCTGAAGACCTGCGGCGCGAGCCATGGGTCTATCGGCCCGCGCCACATGAGGCTGCATGAGGACGGCCATGACGGCCGGCAGAAAGAGCATGAGCAGGGCGGCCGGTCGGCGCGCTGCCACGCGCCAGGCCCATGTCGACGACTTCATACGGACGGCTCCTCAGACGAGCCCGTTCCCCCGCGGCTGACGACCCCGGCGCCGGGCTGTGCCGGTTCCGGCGGCTGGATGCGCTGCGCCACGGCGGCCCGGGCCACCGGTTCCCTCGCTGTTGTCCGGGCGGTGTGCCCGGAGTCGGCATGACTGTGGCGAATCGAACGAACGCCGCCAACGGAGGGCGGATCCCAGGGCACGACGAGGGACACGCACGCCATGACCTGCGGAGGCACCCGGTCCCATGAGGTGGCCGTGGGACGGGGCGGGCCCCTGGACTCTCGGGGCGAGGCCACGAAGGGCGGCCTGCCGGAGCCCGGGGCGGCCCATGCGATCACGACGGACGCCATGAACCTGGTGACGGAGGTCAAACGGATCAGGCATCGACCTGCGGATCCCCGCCCCGGCGACCGGTGGCACACCTGGGGGATAATGAGCCAATGCGTTCCTGCCCGAGGCCCCTTCGATGAGCACCCGACTGAGACTGCTGCGCAAGCAGAACAGGCTGAGTCTGGAAGCCCTCGCCCAGCAGGCCGGGGTGACCAAGAGCTACCTGTCCAAGGTGGAGCGCGGCCTGAGCGTGCCCTCCATCTCCACGGCGATGAAACTGGCCCGCGTGCTGGGTGTGGACGTTGGCCGGCTCTTCGCCGAGGAGGTCGAACCCGAGTTGATCACCGTCGTACGGGCCGGCGAGCGCACCCCTGTGGCGGCGGCACCGGGGGCCGCCGGTGCCACGCACTACGAGGGCATCGCCACGGGCGTGAGCGGCAAGGCCATGGCCCCCTTCATGATGCGCCCGCCGCTCGAAGCCGACGACACGTCGTTCAAGTCCCACGCGGGGGAGGAGTTCCTCTTCGTCCACGAGGGCGAGATGGAGCTGGTCTTCCCCGACCGCAGTGTGCTGCTCGGGCCCGGCGACAGCGTGTACTTCAAGGCCGAGGTGCCCCACCGCTCGCGGAGCGTGGGCGAGCGGCGCGCCGCGGTGCTCGTCGTCATCCACGACGAACCGTGCGCGGCAACCGGCGCGGCGACCGGCGCGGCGACCTCGTCCACGACCTCCTGAGGTCGCGACTCACCCCGCAGGTACAGCCGGTGTCCCACCTCTGCCCTGCGCCGACCTCACTGCCTCCGCCGCCTGCAGCGACTCCATGATCTGCGCCAGCCGCCGGGTCTGCTGCGCCTCCAGCGGCAGCAGGGGCCTGCGCGGGTCCCCGGCGTCGAAGCCGCGCAGGGCCATGCCCGCCTTGACGGTGGCGGGCAGCCCGCCCGCGAGGAGGAACTGCAGCAGCGGCAGCTGGCGGTGGAACACCTCCTGCGCTGCGGCGAGATCCCCGGCGCGCACCGCCCGGTACAGCTCCAGCACCGGTCCCGGCGCCAGGCAGGGCGCCGCGGTGCACCAGCCGGCCGCACCCGCCGCGAAGGCTGCCAGCGCCAGGGGGTTGGAGCCGTTGTAGAAGGGCAGCCGGCCGTCCGAGAGCTGGGCGATCCGGTGCATGCGCTGCACGTCGCCGCTGCTCTCCTTGACCATGGTGACGTTCTCGAACTTCTCCCACAGCCCCACCAGGAATTCGGGGGACAGGTCGGTGCCGCTGGTCGCCGGGTTGTTGTAGACCATCACCGGTACGCCGACGGCCGCGCAGATGCGCGCGTAGTGCTCGGTGATCTCGCGCTCGCCGAGCTTCCAGTACGACACCGGCAGCACCATCACCGCGCTCGCGCCCGCCCGTTCGGCGAAGCGGGCCCGCCGAACGGCGCCCTCCGTGGTCAGATCGGAGATGCCCACGACGACCGGTACGCGCCCGCCGACCGCTTCGAGCGAGGCCCGGGCCACCGTGCGCCACTCCTCGTCGTCCAGGTACGCGCTCTCTCCCGTGCTGCCCAGCGGGGCTACGGCATGGCAGCCGGACGTCACCAGCCGATCGACCAGCGAGCTCACAGCGGCGGTGTCGACCGACCCGTGCTCACGGTCGAAGGGTGTGACCGGGTAGGCGATGATGCCCTGCAGGTCGGTGGGAGTCATCTTCAGGCACCGGCCTTCGCGCCGGCAGCCGTCAGGCAGTCGGGATGGGAGCGCAGCGCGCGGCGGGCGTAGTAGGCGAAGGACGCCTGGTCACGCTTGGGCACCGACACCCAGTCGTGGGCCTCCCGGGCGAGCGCCGCCGGCAGCTCCCGTACCGTACCCGCGGCCGAGGCGAGCAACTGCAGCCGCGCCGCCCGCTCCAGGAGCAGAGCCAGCACGCACGCCTCCTCCACGGTGCGCCCGGTGACGAGCATGCCGTGATGGGCCATCAGCAGCGTGCGCTTGTCGCCCAGGGCGGCCGAGATGATCTCGCCTTCCTCGTTCCCCACGGGAATGCCGGGCCAGTTCTCCAAAAAGGCGCAGTCCTCGAAAAGCGGAGTGGTGTCCATGTGCGAGACGACCAGAGGTGTTTCCAGCATGGACAGGGCCGAGACGTGCAAAGGATGTGTGTGGATGATGCAATTGACGTCCGGCCGGGCGCGGTAGACCCAGCTGTGGAAGCGATTGGCGGGATTGGCCATGCCGATGCCCTCAAGGACGTCGAGGTCTTCGTCGACCAGCAGCAGATTGTCCTCGGCCACTTCGTCGAAGCCCAGCCCGAGCCGCTGCGTCCAGTACGTGCCGGGCTGCTCGGCCCGTGTGGTGATCTGCCCGGCCAGTCCGGAGTCGTGTCCTGCGTCGAAGAGGATCCGGCAGGTCAGCGCGAGCTTCTGACGGGGTGTCCAGTCGGTGTCGGGAATCGTCTCGCGCATGCGGCGGTGGGCGAGAGCAACGAGTTCGGATTTTGCGGTGGCGAGGGTGTCGGCCATGGGGAACGTCCTTCCGGAGCCCAGCAGGAAACGTGAGTTCACTATAGGACACCTTGTGTCCTCAGGGTCAACCTTTTCGGGAACGGCCGCCTGGAGCGGCATCGAGCCGTTGCGCGCCGGAGGGCTCCGATGTCACCGACTTCCGCAGCTCAGCGCGGGTTTCCCTACGGACTCGGGACGAAGGAAACCGGGAAACCCCTCGACTGCCGCGACCGCGGCGGCTGAACTGCTTGCATGCAGCGGTACACCCGGCACCACCCGAGGGGAGCCGCATGAGAACACGTCGAGGTGAGGGAATCCCATGCTTGTGCGGCCCACTGCCCTGTGCCCCTCGTCATCCCTGCCGGCCGGCGTCGTGGCGCCGGCTCGGAGCCGCCGGAAGAACCGCCGGGCGGGCTCGCGCCGGCGTCGCATGCGGCGCTTGTGGCTGTCGTTCGCTCCCGTCCGGCCGGCGGTCTGCAGCTGCCGGGGGCCCGGGCGGCGCCGCTGTCCGGCGTGGGGTCCTTGGGCGTGAGCGCGCCGGCTCCGCCGCCCGGGGCTCGACCCATGCCTCCCGGAACATGACGCCATGACGATATTGATCTTAGACAGGGCGACTCGGCAGCCATAGCGTCGAGTTGTTCGCACATGAAGATCACCGTGGGGAGCACACATCATGGTCAGCAGCAGTCCACAATCCGCTGCCGGGCATCGGAGCGGGCGGGGGAAACTGCGGGGAATGCGCATCACACGGGCGGCGCTCACGAGGTTCGTCGCCGTATCGCTGACCGCCGCTGCGGTCGGCGTCTGCACCATCGACGGAGCGGATGCCGATACCCCGAAGAAGAGCCCTGTCGAGGTCCTCGACCTCAAGGTCCGCAACGATCAGTACGCGGCCACCGACCTCGGCCCGGCAGGGCCGAGCCTGGGGGACATGGACGTCTACTCCGGCAGCGTCGTCAGGGACGGCCGCACGATCGGACGCGGCGGCGGGACATGTCAGGTCGTTCATGTCGACGGCGCGAAACTCACGAAGCAGTGCCTGCTCACCGTGGAACTCGAGGGTGGCTCCCTGACGATGCAGTCGCTCGGGGTGAGCGGAGAGAAAACGCTCGACATGGCCATCACCGGCGGCACCGGCGCCTACCGCGACGCGCGGGGTTCTGCCCGGTACTGGGACATCGCCACGCCCAACGAGAGGCTGCGGGCCGAAATCCTGCACTGACGGCAGCAGCGACCGGGGAGCGGGACTACCTGGTCGCCCCGTGCGGCGCTGTCGTTCGAGGCGCCCGAGGGCCGAGCGCCGAGCGTCGCAGCACGGGAGCACCGGAGCACCGGAGCACCGGAGCACCGGAGCACCGAGCGCCGGCGGCTACCGCCAGCGCCGGCGGCCGCGCAGATAGTCGCTGGTGGCGTACAGCCAGCGCGCGTACGCCCGGGTCACCAGGGGGCCGGGCACCAGGCGGTCGTAGCGCGGCGGGTGGTAGCGGTAGGTGTACTCGGTGGCGGCCAGCCGGGCGATGGGGGAGACCCTCCGGGAGCGGAGGTGTTCGTAGCGGCGCAGCGCCGCGGTGAGGTTCGCCGGCCGGTGGGCGAGCAGGCGGGCGAGCACCCAGGCGTCCTCCAGCGCCTGGTTGGCGCCCTGGGCGACGATGGGCGGCATCGTGTGGGCCGCGTCGCCGAGCAGGGTCGAGCGCTCGGTGCCCCAGACCCGGCGCACCCGATGGGTGTGGTGCGGGAACATCTCGATCTCCGCCTCCCGCAGGCCCTCCAGCACGGCCGGCACCGGCGCCGCCCAGTGGGCGAAGCGCTCGCGCAGCCGGGGCAGGGCGGGTACGTCGGGCGCGCCGGGGCGCCACGGGAAGCTGAACCACCACTGCACGGTGTCCGGCCCGGCGGGCAGCAGTCCGCAGAAGCCGGCCCGGCCGTTGATCATGAGCCCCTGGTGCGGACCGGTGATCCGGCAGCGATGATCCGCAAGGCCCTGCCAGGTCGCCCAGCCGGCCGGCACGGTCGGGTCCTGGCCCCACAAGTGCCGCCGCACCGCGGAATGGTGGCCGTCGGCTCCGATCAGCAGGTCGCCCTCGGCCGTGCCGCCGTCGGCGAGGACGGCCTGGACGCCGGAGCCGCCCTCCTTGGCCCGCACGAACCGGCGCCCGTACGCGATGGTGCCCTCCGGCAGGCCGTCGGCGAGGCGGGCGAGCAGGTCGCGGCGCGGTGCGGTGATGCTGGGGTGGCCCAGCCGGCGGGCCGCATGCCCGACGTCGATGGCGTAGAGGGGTTCCCCGGCGTCGGTCCGGGTCTGCAGCCGGTCGATGCGTGCGCCCAGCCCGTCGGTGCGGACCCCGAGCGCGCGCAGGATGCCGACTCCTCCGCTCCAGACAGTGATCGCCGAGCCGGTGGTGCGCGGGCTCGGCGCCTGCTCCAGCACGGTTACGTGGTGGCCTGCCGCGAGCGCTCCCCGGGCGAGCGCCAGACCGCCGATTCCCGCACCAACTACCAGCAACCGCATGGAAGATGACCCCCCAGTTGTGAAGACGCCGACGGGTGGGAGCGGTGCGGTACCAGTGCTTTTATAGTACGAACGCGAGCTCCGGAGTGTCACGTCCCACCCGTTACTGGCCTGCAGTCCAGATACCGAGGGTTACTATCGTGCGCACTGATCTGAAGGCGGCCGTCTCCCGCGGAGTGGACCACCTGCTGTCGATCCAGGAACCGCAGGGCTGGTGGTCCCGCTGCCCGGACGCCAACGTGATGGTCGACGCGGTCGACCTCTTCATCCGCGAGCTGCTGGGCGTGCGCGACGAGCGCATCCTCGCGGCCACCGCCCGCTGGATCCGCTCCCGGCAACTGCCCGACGCCGGTTGGGGCCTGTACCCCGGCGGCCCCGGCGACCTGTCCACCACCGTGGAGGCCTACCTCGCCCTGCGGCTGGCCGGGGACGGCCCCGAGGAACCGCACATGGCGGCCGCGGCCCGCTTCGTCCGCGCCCGGGGCGGCGCCGAACGCTGCCGGCTGGAAGCACACCTGTGGCTCGCCCTGTTCGGCCAGGAGGACTGGCAGGCCGTGCCCACCGTGCTCACCGAGGCCGTCCTGCTGCCGCCGCGCGCCCCGCTCTCGCTGTACCGGCTGTCCACCTGGGCCCGGCTGACGATGGTGCCGCTCGGCCTGGTCCACCGCTCCCGGCCCTGCCACGACCCGGGCTTCCGCACGGACGAACTGCGCACCGGCCGCCCCGCCCCGACCGCGCTGCCGCGGGCCCTCCGGTCGATGGACCGGGCCATCGGCTGGTACAACGAGCATGCGCTCGGCCTGCCGCGCCGCCGGGCGGTCGAGCGCGCCGTCCGGTGGATCACCGACCGCCAGGAGGCGGACGGCGCCTGGCTGGCCTGCAACGTGGCCTCGGTGTTCTGCCTGCTCGGCCTGCACGCCGCGGGCCTGGGCGCCGAGCACCCCGCGATACGCGCCGGACTGCGCGGGCTGGACGGCTTCGCCGTCTGGCAGGAGAGCGCCGACGGCCCCGTCCGCCGGATGAACTGCATGCCCACGCCGGTCTGGGACACCGCCCTGTGCGTGAGCGCACTCACCGACGCCGGCCTCGGCGCCGACCACCCCGCGCTGCTGCGAGCCGCCCGTTGGCTCGCCGGCCAGGAGGTCACCAGGCACGGCGACTGGGCCGTGGCCAGGCCCGGACGAGCCGCCGGCGGCTGGTCGGTCGGCTTCGCCGAAGAAGCCTTCCCCGACTGCGACGACACCGCAGTCGTCATCGAGGCGCTCTCCCGGGTGACGGCGCCCGACCCCGCCGAGGCCGCCCGGCTGCGCGGCGCCACCGTCCGCGGCACGTCCTGGCTGCTGGCCATGCAGTCCTCGGACGGCGGCTGGGCCGCCTACGACGCGGACAACACCTCCTGGATCGCCTCCCGCCTCAGCACCCTCGACTTCACCGAACTGAACGACCGGCCCTGCCCGGACATCACCGCGCACGCCCTGGAGAGCCTGGCCCGCCAGGGCCTGGCGGCCGACCCCAGGGCCCGGTCCGCCGTGCGGTGGCTGGTACGCCACCAGGGCGCGGACGGCTCCTGGTTCGGCCGGTGGGGCGCCAACCACCTCTACGGCACGGGAGCGGCGGTCACCGCCCTGCTGAGCGCCGGCATCCCGCCGCACAGCCCACCGGTGCGGCGCGCGGTCGACTGGCTGACGGACCACCAGAACGGCGACGGAGGCTGGGGCGAGAGCCTGCGCTCGTACGACGACCCGGCCTGGTGCGGCCGCGGGCCGTCCACCCCCAGCCAGACCTCCTGGGCGCTGCTCGCCCTGCACGCGGCCGGCCTGCCGGCCGACGACGACCGGGTCGACCGGGGGCTGGCATGGCTGGTCGAGGCCCAGCGGGAGGACGGCGGCTGGGACGAGGAACCGTTCACCGGCACCGTCCTGCCGCGGCAGTTCTACATGAGCTATCCCCTGTACCGCCACCTCTTCCCCGTCATGGCGCTCGGGCGCTACCAGCGCTGACGCCGCGCCCCCGCCACCGGCGCCGTCCCACCCCGCCCCCGGCGCCGGCCCCGAGCCGGCGCCGCCCCCGGCCACCGGCGACGACCAGGAACGGAGTCCTGTGAGGAAGCCCGAAGTCAAGGCCAACGACCTGACCCAGTACGACGACCTCGCCGACCAGTGGTGGGATCCGCGCGGCCCCTTCGCCGCGCTCGGCTGGATCGCGGCCAAGCGCGGCGAGCTCGTCCCCCCGGCCGACCGGCCCGGCGCCCGGCTGGTCGACGTCGCCTGCGGCGGCGGACTGCTCCACCCGCACCTGGCCGGCAAGGGCTACCGGCACATCGGCGTGGACCAGTCCAAGCGCTCGCTGGAGGTGGCCGCCGCCCACGGAGTCGACGAGACGGTCCTGGCCGACGTGGCCACGCTGCCGTTCGAGGACGACAGCGTGGACGTCGTGGTCGCCGGCCAGTGCCTGGAACACGTCCCGGACCCCTACGCCGTGGTCGCCGAGTGCTGCCGGATCCTGCGCCCGGGCGGGACCCTGCTGCTCGACACCATCGCCGACACCTTCCTGGCCCGGATCCTCATCGTCACACTGACCGAGAACCTTCCGCTGCCCGGGATGGCCCCCAAGGGCTGCCACGACCACCGGCTCTTCGTCAACCGCCTGCGCCTGGCCCAGACCGCCGCGCTCGGCGGCGTCGAACTGCGCCTGTACGGGCTGTGGCCGCAGGCCCGCGCGCTCATCCCGTGGTTCTTCAAGCTCCGCTCGACGGTCCCCATGGTCCCCACCCGCTCCACCAACGTGATGTTCCAGGCGATCGGCACCAAGCGCCTGCCGGCCCCGGCAGGCGCACGGTGACGGCAGGGTCCGCGGCGGCGTCCGGCCGGATACGACCGGGCCCACGGGCCTGGCTGGTGGCCGCCGGACCGCCGCTGGTCCTGGTCATCGTGCTGCAGGGCCTGTACGCGGTGGCCGCCGCCCGCCAGGTCCATCCGCTGGAGCCCTGGAAGGTGGCGCTGACCCTGCTCGTCCTGGTACCCGACTGCGTCGGCCGGCGCTACGTCAACGACTACGAGGACTACGTGCGCGGCCTGGACAGGACGGACCGGGTCCGCCCCGAGAGCGCCCTCGCGCAGGGCCTGGACATGCACCGGCTGCGGCTGGCCGGACTCGGCTGCTTCGCTCTCGCCTGGGCCGGTCTCGCCGTGCTCGCCGCCACCACCACCTGGTGGCTCCTGCCCCTGATCGCCCTGTGCTACCTCGCCTACTTCGGCTACGCGGGCGGCCCGCGGCCGCTGGGCCACCGGGCGCTGGGCGAGCTGCTGGACTTCGTGGTCACCGGCTTCGGCGTCACCCTGATCCTCGCCTGGCTGAACGCGGGCCGCATCGACGCCACCCTGCTGCTCGCGGCCCTGGGCCCGGGATTCCTGTTCGCCGCGCTGATGCTCCACAACAACGCCCGTGACACGGAGAAGGACGCCGCGGTCGGCAAGACGACCCTGCCGCACGTGGTCAGCCCGACGGTGACCAAGCTGCTGTACGGCGGCTGCCTGGCCGGCTTCTACCTGGTCGACGCCGCACTGGCCCGGCGCCTGCACGCGGCCGGCCTGCTACTGCCGCTGCTCACGCTGCCGTGGGCCGCCGTGCTGGCCGGCGCGGTCGCCCGGTCCCGGATCGGCCCGTCGATGATCTCCTGGGCCTGGCTGTACTACCTGATGATCGCCGACTTCGTCCTCTTCGCGACGGGAGCGTGGATCTAAAGATGCCCCCTGCCGGAAGCGGCCCCGCCCCGGGCCCCGACTTCCCCCGGCTCGCCGGCGACCTCTCGCGCGTGCGCGACCGCGTCGTCAAGGAGCTGACGCTGGACGACCCGCCGATCGAGGACGCACTGCAGCACCTGGTCCGCCACCCGGGGAAGTTCCTGCGCCCCGCCCTGGTGCTCGGCGCCGCCGACCTGGTCGGCGGCGGCGCCCCGGCCAGTGAGCAGGTCATCACGGCGGGCGCGGCGGTCGAACTGCTCCACCTCGCCACCCTCTGCCACGACGACCTGTGCGACCGGGCCGCAGTCCGCCGCGGCGTACCCACCCTCAACGCGCGCTACGGCGACAGCGCCGCCCTGGTCCTCGGCGACTACCTGCTCGCCTCCGCCCTCAAACTCGCCGCCGCACTGGGCCCGGAGGCGGCCTCGGCCGCCACACACTGCGCCCGGCGGATCTGCATCGGGCAGCTCGTCGAGCTCCGCGAGAGCGGCGACCACCACCGCACCGTCCCCGGCTACCTCGCCGCCGTCTCCGGCAAGACCGCCGAACTCCTCTCCTTCAGCGCACGCCTGGGCGCCATCGCGGCCGGCGCCGACGAAGGCCGCCGACGGGCCCTGGCCGCCTTCGGGCACCACCTCGGCGTCGCCTTCCAGATCTGGAACGACCTCGGCGACCTCACCGCACCGGGCGAAGGCGCCGGCCGGGACCTCGGCAACGGCACCTACACCCTGCCCGTCCTCTACGGCCTGCAGACGGCCGGCGACCGGCTGCGCCCGCTGCTGTCCGCTCCCTTCCGGGACGACACGCCCGCCGAAGTGCTCACCGTCCTGCGCGACTGCGGCGCCCTGGAACGCGCCGCCGCGACGGCGGACGGCCGGCTGCGGACCGCCTTCGAGTGCTTGGAGGCCGCCGACCTGCCCCGGCCCGACGGTGCAACAGCGCTGCGCCGGATGCTGGCCGGTCTCCTGCCCGAGGTGGCGCGGCTGCTCGGCACCCCGCCCGGCACCCCTCGACCCGCGGAGGCGGCGGGATGAGTGCTGCGGAGATTCCCCGGCTCGCGCCCGCCGAGGTGCTGCGGTTCGCCGCCGACCCGTTCACCGGCATGCTGCGCGCCCAGCGCATCCACGGCGACGTGGTGGAGGTCGGCTACGGCCGTCAGCGCTCGACCTTCCTCTTCGGGCCGGAGGCCAACTCCTTCGTCTTCGCCAATCCCCAGCTGTTCTCCTGGCGCGACTCCTTCGAGGTGATGCTGCCGGTACTCGGCGAGAGCGCCCTGCTGGTGAGCGACGGCGAGGGCCACCGCAGACGCCGCCACCTGGTGCTGCCCGCCTTCCACCGCCGCCGCATCGAGGACTACGTCCGCCTCATGGCCCGCAACGCCGCCGCGACCATGGACCGTTGGGAGACCGGCCGGCGCGTGGACCTCTACCGCGAACTGCGCGCGCTGATCCGCCGCAACACCGTCGAGTCGCTCTACGGCTCCCGGCTGGCCGCCCAGAACGACGCCATCGGCGCCCGGCTGCAGATCGCCCTCGACGCCACGGACCTGCCCCTGGGCCTGCAGCTCTTCCTCACCCGCATCCCCAACCCGCTCACCGCCCGGGCCAAACGGGCCCGCCGCTGGGTCGCCGAGCGCATCCAGACCGAGATCGAACACCGGCGCCGCCACCCGGAACCGGACGGCGACGGCCTCGGCGCGCTGCTCGCGGCCGCGGACGGCGAGCGCTGCCCGCTCGACGACGGCGAGATCCAGGATCAGGTGATCAGCCTGATCGTGGCCGGCTACGAGACGACGAGTGCCGCCATGGCCTGGGTGGTGCATGCCGCGCTGAGCACCCCCGGAACCTGGGAGCGGGCCCGGCAGTCCGTCACGGAGGTGCTGGGCGATGCGCCGGTGACCGTGGAGGCGCTGGAGAAACTCCCGTACGTGGACGGCGTGGTGCAGGAGGCGCTGCGCCTCCACCCGCCCGTGGTCGTCCTGCCGCGCGTGACGGCCCAGGACGTCGCATTCGCCGGCCACCGGCTGCCGGCCGGCACCCGGCTGGCGATCAGCCCGTACGTGACGCACCGGATGCCCCGCATCTGGCCCGAGCCCTCCCGGTTCGTCCCCGAGCGGTGGTTCAGCGGCCACCGGCTGCACCGGGAGGTGACCCCGGCCGGCTTCCTGCCCTTCGGCGGCGGCCGCCATCGCTGCATCGGCGCACCGTTCGCCACCGCCGAACTCAAGACCATCCTCGTGGAACTGCTCCGGCGGACCGACCTGACACCCTCCGCCCCGGTGACCCCGGTCAGCATCATGGCCATGCGCCCCCGCCGGGGAGTCCCCGTCGTGGTGCGCCGACGAAAGGCAGGCTCGCACGCATGAGGATCACCATCGTGGGCGGGGGCATCGCCGGGCTGACCAGTGCCCTGAGCCTGCACGCCGCCGGCTTCGAGCCACGGGTGTGCGAGGCGGCGCGGGCCATCGAGGCGGTCGGCGTGGGCATCAACCTGCTGCCCCACGCCACCCGGGAACTGGCCGAACTCGGCCTGGCCGACGCCCTGGACGCCGTCGCGCTGCAACCGCGGCGGCTGAGCTACCACGACCGGGACGGCGTGCCCGTGTGGCAGGAGCCGCTCGGCGTCGACGCCGGCTACCACTGGCCGCAGTACTCGGTCCACCGCGGCCGCCTGCACCTGCTGCTGCTCGCCGCCGTACGCGAGCGCCTGGGCCCGGACGCCGTCCGCACCGGCCTGCGGTTCCGGCGCTTCGAGCAGACCGCGGACGGCGTGCGGGCCCACTTCCTGGACCGGGCGAGCGGCACCCGGGTGACCGAGGAGTGCGACCTGCTGGTCGGCTCCGACGGCATCGACTCCGCCGTCCGCGCCCAACTCCACCCGCACGAGGGGCCCTCCCACGGCAACGGCGTGCACATGTGGCGCGGCGTCGCGCCGTACCCGCACATCCTCGGCGGCCGCTCGATCGTCGTCGCCGGCGGCAGCCCCGGCGCCAAGTTCGTCGCCTACCCCATCGAGGACCCCGCGACCGAGGGCGGCGACGCCCTGATGAACTGGGTCCTGGAGGTACGGCACGCCCCACCCGCCGCCCCGCCGGACCGCTCGCACCGCCGCGTCCCGGTGGCGGAGGCCCTCGCCGGCCTGGCGGGCTGGCACCTGCCCTGGATCGACCTGCCCACCCTGGTCGGGAACTCCTCGGCGATCTTCGAGTACCCGATGCTCGACCGCGACCCGCTGCCCCGCTGGAGCTTCGGCCGGGTCACCCTGCTGGGCGACGCCGCGCACCCCATGTTCCCGATGGGGATGAACGGCGGATCGCAGTCCGTCGTCGACGCCCGCGTCCTGGCCTGGTGCCTGACCCGCGAGCACGATCCGGTGACCGCACTGCGCCGCTACGACGGGCTGCGCCGCCCGAGGACCAACGCCGTCGTGCTGGGCAACCGGGCCCTGGGACCGGAGGAGATCATCGCCCGGGCCGCGGAACACGGCGGCCCGCTGCCCGCCGACCAGGCCGAAGCCATTGCGCACGCCTACAAGAAGCTGGCCCAGGCCACGGTGTCCCAGGTGAACTCCCACCCCTCATGGACGGCCACCCGCGAAGGCGCCGACCGGACCGGCTGAGGACTGCCGGGTGGTTGCCCCGACGAAATAACAGCGTTATTGTTGAATAACAGCGTTATTCGCCGAGGGGGAGCCATGCACAGCACTGCCATCAGGACCACGAACACCACCCGGACCACCGTCCAACTGGCCGTCCTGGACGACCACGTCGAGACCCGGGTCCAGGCCGAACTCGCCGTCGACGACGACGGCGCGAACAGCCGTATCCGGCTCGCCTTCCCGGACGTCGAGCGCGCGCTGGGCTTCACGCGCAAGCCGCAGGGCTGGTGCCGCGGCGACCTGTGCATTCCCGCGGCTGCCACCGCCGGCATCGAGGACGCGGACGCCGCCATGCTGGACGTCACCGCCTTCGCCGCCCTCCTGGGCCGGCCGGTGGCGATCGAGCCGGATGCAGGGGTCGTGGCGATCGGCGCGTCGGCCGCCGAGCGCTCGGCGGTCCTCACCGGCGGTACGGCCCCCGATTTCACGCTGCCGGACGTCAACGGCGTCGAGCACCGGCTGAGCGACCTGCGCGGACGCAAGGTGGCGCTCGTCTTCTGGGCCTCCTGGTGCGGCTGCCGCTACGACCTGCCGGAGTGGGAACGCCGGCATGCCGCGCTGACCGCCGACGGCTTGTCCGTGCTGAGCATCGCCGTCGACCGCCGCATCGAGGACGCGGCGCCCTGGATCGCCGAAGCCGCGCCGACGCACCATGCGTTGATCGATGTCGACGGCAAGGTCGCGGACCTCTACCAGCTGCTCAACGTCCCGACCGTGGTCTGGATCGACGAGGAAGGCCGCATCGCACGCCCCAACGACACCCAGTTCGCGACCGACCTCTTCCGCTCCATGAGCGGCCTGGACGCACACAAGGCGCTCGGCGCCCTGCACCGCTGGGTGACGACCGGCGACTCCGGCCTCGATGACAACGCGGTCGCCGAACTGACCCGCCCCGGCACGCCGCAACAGCAACGCGCCCGCACGGAGGCCACCCTGGCGCTGTGGCTGCTGCGCCACGGCCACACCGAGGCGGCCGAAGCGCATTTCGCACAAGCAGCGGAGCTCGCACCGGAGGACGTCACGACGTGGCGCAGCGCCATGCCGCTGCTCGGGGTGGACCCGATGGGCGACGCGTACTTCGCCCGGCGCGCCGCGCTGGAGGAAGCCGGCGTACCGATCTACCGACCGCTGCCGGACTGGCAGTAGCACCCCTCCAGGAGAAGACGTCCCCATGCCCGCCACCTCACCGACCGGTGCCTTCGCCCGGGCCCAGGCCCAGGGCGAGGCGGCCGTGCGCGCCGCCGTGCTCGACATCGCCGCCGGCCTGCTGGCCGCCGAAGGCCCGGCCGCGCTCAGCATGCGCCGCATGGCAGCGGTCGCCGGCTGCTCGACCACCGTCCTTTACCGCCTCTTCGGCGCCAAGGACGGCATCGCAGCAGCGCTCTACCGCGAAGGCTTCGCCCGGCTGCGCCGCCGCCTGGACGCCGTGCCCCGCGGCGACGACCCGGCCGAGTACCTCGCCGCTCTCGGTCGCGCCTACCGCGCCAACGCCCTGGAGGAACCCAACTTCTACAGCATCATGCATGGCGAGGCCATCCCCGGCTTCGTCCCCGACGAGGACTCCCGCGCCGCGGCCACCGCCAGCCTGGACGTGCTCCGCGCAGCCGCCCGCGACTGCATCGAGTCCGGCGTCTTCCGCAGCGATGCGGACGCCGACGAAATCACCGACACCCTCTGGGCGGCGGCCCACGGTGTGATCAGCCTCGAACGCGGCGGACACTTCCCCGGCGCGCTGGGAGAAGCACGGTTCCGAACGCTGACCCGGGCAGCGGTGGAGGCATTCCTCCCCTGACCAGCAGACCGCCGACGCCAACCCGTCCCGGCCATCCCGTCGCCGGCCTAGGGGGCGGTTGCAGGGCGCTACACTCCCACCGCAACCGGGGGGAACGATGGCGCTGAACAAGAAGGGGTCCCGGCGCATCACTGTTGACGGGATCGAGTACCGCTGGCGGATCCGCAGGAAGCCCACCTACATGCAGGGGCTCTGCTGGACACCGTTGACCTACGCGGTCGAGGCGGTCCTCGACAACCGGTCGGGGACGACCTTGATCGTGACCAGCAACCGGGCTCATCCCGGCAACTGGGTGGGCGCCGAGGCGGATCCGATTCTGCCGGCCCACGTTGTTGCCAGTATTCGAGAAGCCCGAGAGCAAGGCTGGGAACCAACCCGAGCCGGTTCCCCTTTCCGGCTCGACCGATCCGCGGGGTTCATCGCTCATCCCTGAGACGTCCGGAGCGACCTCACGCGGCCTTGCAGCCCTGGGGCCACATCGCTGGACGATCGTCACCATCCGGAGCCGGCAGCTACCGCCTTCTGGCCGAGATCGCCTTCGTGCGTGCCCGCAGCGGGATCACCACACTGGCCATGTGACACGAGCGTAGCCAAACGCACGCGCGTTGCCTCGCCCCGCCAACTCGTTGGAGGTCCTCCGTGCCCATCCGTGGCCGACGACACCCCGTGGACAGCCGGCAGCAACAAGACCTGCGCGACGACGCGTTATTGCGCACCCTCGGCTACAAGCCGGTGCTCACCCGGCGCATGGGCCCGTTCGGCAACTTCGCCATCAGCTTCTCCGTGATTTCCGTCCTGTCCGGCTGCATGACGCTCTACGGCTTCGGGCTGAACACGGGCGGCCCCGCGGTCATGGTGTGGGGCTGGGTCGTCGTCGGCGCCATGGTCATGTTCGTCGGCGCAGGCCTGGCCGAGGTCACCAGCGCATACCCCACCTCCGGCGCCCTGTACTACATGGCCGATCAGCTCGGCTCGAAGAAATGGGGCTGGTACACCGGCTGGCTCAACCTGCTCGGCCTGCTGGGAGCCATCGCCGGCATCGACTACGGAGCCGCCCTGTTCACCGGCGCGTTCGCCAACCTCCAATGGGGCTTCCAGCCGACCCCCGCCACAACCATGACCATCTACCTGTGCATCCTTCTCCTGCACGGCCTGCTCAACCTCTTCGGCGTCCGCCTCGTGAGCATCCTCAACTCCCTCAGCGTCTGGTGGCACCTCACCGGCGTCGCCGTCATCGTCGGCGTCCTGTGGGCGGTACCCGCACACCACCAGCCGGCCTCCTTCGTCTTCGGCACCTTCGTCAACGACACCGGCTGGAGCTCCCACTGGTACGTCGTCCTCATCGGCCTGCTCCTGGCCCAGTACACCTTCAGCGGCTACGACGCCTCCGCACACCTCTCGGAAGAGACCACCGGCGCACAAGTCAACGCCGCCCGCGGCATCGTCCACGCCATCGCCTGGTCCTGGCTCGCCGGCGGCATCCTGCTCACCGGCCTCACCTTCGCCATCCAGGACTACGCCGGCACCCAGACCACCGGCACCGGCGTACCACCCGCGCAGATCTTCCTCGACGCTCTCGGCACCGGCGGCGCGAAGGCCCTGCTCCTGATCGTGATCACCGCGCAGCTCTTCTGCGGCAACGCCGCAGTTGCCGCATGCTCCCGCATGGTCTTCGCCTTCTCCCGCGACGGCGCCCTGCCAGGATCACGCCGGTGGCGCCAGGTCTCCGACCGCACCCGCACACCCGTCCACGCCGTATGGCTCTCCGTCGCCGTCGCCGCCGTCCTCGCGGCCCCCTCCCTGTACAGCTCCACCGCCTACGGCGCGGTCACCGCCATCAACGTCATCGGCATCACCCCCGCCTACGCCATCCCCATCTACCTGCGCCTGCGCAACCGGCGTACCTTCCGTCCCGGCCCATGGACCCTCGGCACATGGGGCCCGATCATCGGCTGGGTGGCCGTGCTCTGGGTGGCCTTCGTGACCGTGCTCTTCCTCCTGCCCCAGACCTACCCCGTCACGGTCGACACCTTCAACTACGCCCCCGTCGCCCTGGCTGCAGTCCTGCTGCTGGCCACCATCTGGTGGCACACAGCCGGCCGACGCTCCTACGACACCCCCACCCACGACACCGCCCGCGAGACCGCCGAACTCGAGGAAGAGACCGTCTGAGGACCGGCCGCTTGTCCCACTACTGCGCCACCGGCCTCACCGGCCTGTCCCGCAACACCTTTCACGGCTGAATCGGCATCTTCCCTGGCGGTCAGGAGTACGGTCTGATGTGGGGTCGGGAACGATGACGGGGGTGCGGATGACGGGCGTGGAGATCGCGGTCGGCTATGTGTTGGCCTGGATGGTCGGTAAGGCGAAGCGGGTGGCCGGCCGGGCCGATGAAGAGGTCGATCGTGCGCTCGACACCGCGATGGACGAGCTCCACAGCCTGGTCGGCAGCAGGCTCGGCGACGATCCGGCACTGCGCCGACTCGCCGAGGAAGCGGAGCGGGACGAGGTCGGTGACCGCACCCGGCAGCGGGTGCGACTCGCGCTGGAGGACGCCGTCGAGGAGGATCCCGGCTTCGGCGAGGCGTTGAGCCGTGCGGTGGAGCAGGTGCAGACCCTCAGCGATGCCTCCCGCGCGTCCCGCGCGCCCGGTGGGGTGTCGGCGGCGGACGGCGGGCTGGCCATCGGCGGGAACCTGCACGTCGGAGCCGACAACGGGTCCTTCGCGGCCGGCATGGTTCAAGGGGATGTGACGCTGGGAAACCCTTCCCGGCCGGGTCCGCAGGGCCGCTGAGCGAACCCGGAGACGGCACGAGCACGAGCGCGTCGGTACACCGCATCACCAGTGTCTTCGCCGACCGGGGCGGCGTCGCGTTCGGCTACGTCGGGCAGGTCCACCACCACGCCGCGCCCCGCACACCGGCTACCTGGCCACATCAGAGCGGCGTGATCCCGGCCCGCGCCCAGTCCTTCCAGAACCGCGCCGAAGCCGGCCACCTGCGCGCAGCGGTCGACTCCGGGGGCACCGCGGTCCTCAGCCAGGTGCTGGCCGGGACCGGCGGCGTGGGCAAGACCCAGCTGGCCGCCGACTACGCTCGCACCGCCTGGGAGAGCGGCAGCGTGGACGTGCTGGTGTGGATCAGCGCGACCAGCCGTCAGGCGATCGTGGCCGGATACGCCCAGGCCGCCATCGAGATACTCGCGACCGACCCCAGCGACCCGGAGCTGGCCGCACGCGCGTTCCTGGCCTGGCTGGAGCCCAAGCGCGGGCAGGAGCCGTGCCGGTGGCTGGTGGTCCTGGACGACCTCGCCGACCCGGCCGACCTGCGCGGCCTGTGGCCGCCCGGCGGGCACGGCCGCACCCTGGTCACCACCCGCCGTCGTGAGGCCGCCCTCAGCGGGCAGAGCCGACGGCTCGTCCACATCGGCATGTTCACGCCAGGGGAGGCGCGCGCCTACCTCACCGCCGTACTCGCCGCCCACGGCCGTACCGATCCCGCGCAGGACATCGGCGCCCTGGCCGACGACCTCGGACACCTGCCCCTCGCGCTCGCCCAGGCCGCCGCCTACCTCATCGACACCGCCGTCACTTGCGCTCGCTACCGTCGTCTGCTGGCCGACCGGCTCAGGAAACTGGCCGACCTGCTCCCCGACTCCAGCGCCCTGCCCGACGACCAGAGCGCCACCGTGGCGGCCACCTGGTCCCTGTCCATCGAACACGCCGACCGGCTCCGCCCCGCCGGCCTGGCCCGCCCCATGCTCCAACTCGCCGCGACGCTCGACCCCAACGGCATCCCCACCGAGGTCCTGACCGGCCGACCCGCCCTCACCCACCTCACCCGCCATCGCACCCACCTCACCCGGCAACCGGCCCCCGCGACGAGCGAGGACGCTGCAGGCGCGCTGCACGCCCTGCACCGGCTCAGCCTGGTCACCTACGAGCCGGGCCGGCCCGTTCAGGTCCACGGGCTGGTGCAGCGCAGTGTGCGCGAGCAGCTTCCGCCGGACCTGCTGGCCCGGACCGTCCGGACGGCGGCCGACGCTCTGCTCCAGGCATGGCCGAAGACGGACGGTGACTTCGCCACCGGCCAGCGGCTCCGCGCCAACGCCGAGGCGCTGCGATCCCATGACGAGCACCTGCTGTGGTCGGAGCACGATGTGCACGAGGTCCTGCTCCGGATCGGCCAGAGCCTCGCCCGTGCGGGGTTCTACCAGGCATCGGACGACCACTACCGGCAGCTCGCGGCCACCTCCGCGCACAAGTACGGCGCCGGCCACCCCCGAACCCTCACCTGCCGCAGCAACTCCCTCCGTTTCCTGAAGTTCACCGCACGCCCCGAAGAGGCCGTGGCGGCGTACACGGAGCTGGCCGCGGACAGCGCCCGCCTGGCGGGTCCGGACGCCCTCACCACTCTCGACGCCCGCGGCGAACGTGCCGCCGCCCGCGCCGGCGGGGGCGACCTGGCCGGTGCGCTGGCCGACTACGAAGAACTGCTCGCCGACCACCGGCGCATCCACGGCCCGCACGATCGCCTCACTCTCTCGGTCCGCTCCCGGATCGCCTCCCTGCACGGTGACAAGGGAGACGCGCCGCGCGCCGCCGCGCTGTACACGGAGCTGCTCGGCGACTGCCGGACGTACCTCGGCCCCCTCGACGACATGACCCTGGACGTACGCATCGAGCTCGCGCGCCTGGAGGGTCAGGCGGGCGACCCTGCCGGGGCTCGCGAGCGATGCGAAGAGCTGCTGGAGGAGCACCTGGCGGCGTTCGGCCGTGACGACCACCGCACCCTGGTGGTGCGGCAAGAACTGGCCGAGTGGCGTGCCGCCGCCGGAGACCCGGCCGGAGCCGCCGCCGACCTCGCGGACCTGATCGACGACGCCGTACGGATCCTGGGCGCCCATCACTTCGACGTTTCCCGTGCCCGCTTCTGCCTGGGACTGCTGCGCGACAAGGCGGGCGACACCACCGCGGCACCGGCCGGCATGGATGAGGCGGCCCGCTTGCTGGAGCAGACATTCGGGCCCGATCACCCGCTGGTCATCAGCCACCGCGGCCTCCGTCGGACGTGGCAGCACGGTCTTGCGGAGAGCGATCCGGTCGCCGCCGCCGAGGCCCTGAAGGAGATGATCGCCACCCTGCGCGCAGTCTGGAGCCCCGACCATCCCCAGGTGCTGTTCCACCGTGGCATCCTCGTCAGTATCGAGGGCGTCATCGGCGACCCGGGCCGGGCAGCCGAGGAGTGCGCCGTGCTGCTCGCCGACTGCCGACGGGCTCTTGGCCCCGAGCACCCCCTCACCCTGGCGACCCGCACGCAACTGGCCGACTGGCGCGGCCAGGCAGGCGACCACTCCACGGCAGTCGCCGACCTCCGCGACCTGCTGGTGGACATGGCCCGGGTACTCGGCCCACACCACCCGGAGACGCTGAGCGCTCATGAGCTCCTTGCGGAGAAGCTGCACGCCATGGGCGACACTGCCGCGGCACTTACGGCATACGAGGACCTGATCACCGTGCGCAGCCGGATGCTGGGCCCGGACCACCCGGACACCCTCCGGCTGCGCAGCGCCCTTGCCGACTGCCGCTCCCACGACGCGGAGGCGGACACGATGCTCCCGGTCTATCAAGAGCTGATCGCCGACTCTACGCGCGCCCTGGGCTCCGACCATCCGCGTACGCTCGACCTGCGCGGCCGCCTTCTCGAGTGCCGGGCGGAGGCGGGCGACCCCGCCGGAGCGGCCGAGGAGTGCCGCGAGCTGATCCGCGACTACCAGCGCCTCATGCCGCCCGACCACGTCGAGACCCTTCCCGTCCGTGCCACCTATGCCAAACTGCTCGCGGACAGCGACGACTTCGCCGGGTCGGTCACCGCGTACGAAGACCTTCTGCCGGCGGCCCGGCGGCTGTGGGGCCCCGACCACTTCGGCTCGCTGATGCTCCGCGGCTGCCTGGCCGAGGCGCGGACCCGGCGCGACCGCACTCCGGCCGACGGCCTCGCCGCCTTCGCCGCGCTCGTCGACGACTGCCTACGCGTCCTGGGTCCCGACCACTACGTCACCGGGGCCACCCGAGCCTTCCGGGACGCCCTGCGCCGAAGCGGCTCGGCGCCCCCGTCCACCACGTACAGCAAGCTGCTGGACCAGCACGCGAAAGCCGAACGCTCCGGCCGCGCGATGCCCACCGCCGGGTGATGCCGTCTGCGAAGCGCGGCAGCCTGGAACGCGGTACTTCTCCCGTCTGCGTCCCGGACTAGGACCGATCGCCCCTGGCGCCCGCCGCTGTTCGCGCCGCCTCCACGAATGCGGCGATGGCCGGATGGGTGCCGCTGCCCGCGCGGAAGGCGATCTTCGAGCGGCGGAAGAGGGGAAGACGGGTCAGGACGACGTCCTGGGGGGTGTGCGCGGTGGCCATCTCCGGTACGAAGCCCGCGCCTTGCCCGATGGCGGCCAGTGCCAGGACGGTACGGAAGTCGTTGACCTGGTGACGAATGCGCGGCTGGAAGCCGGCCGCCTGGCAGGCGCGTACGGCCATCGCGTGGCCGGTCGTGCCGTCCCGGGCGGTGATCCAGGGCGTCGTGGCCCACGGCCCGAGCAGCTGCGCCAGCGTGTCGCCGGGCGCGGCCGGAGCGGTCACGTGAGCGCTGTCGGTGACGGCGCTCGTAGCCAGGTACATCGGCTCTTCCAGTAGGGGCACCTGGTCGACCGTGGTGTCCGGAGCCGCGGGCACGAAGTCGTAGTCGTGGACGAGGGCCACGTCGAGTTCGCCGGCGCGCAGGCCGTCGGAGACCCGCGCCGAGTCGATCTCCTGCACCATCGGTTCCAGCGCGGGATGCCGCAGGGTGAGTTCGGCCAGCGTGGCGGGCACGATGGCGTGGCCGCCGGAGGGGAACGTGCCGATCCGCAGCGGCCCGCCGATGCCCTCGCGTGCCCCGGCCAGCTCGGAGACCGCCAGTTCGAGGCGCGCGAGGACGGCGTCGGCGTGGGTGACGAGGGTGCGGCCCGCAGGGGTGAGCACCACCCGTCGGCCACTGCGTTCCAGCAGAGCTACGCCCGCTTCGCGTTCCAGCACGCTCAGCTGTTGGGAGACGGCCGAGGCGGTGAAGTTCAGCGCTGCGGCGACGGCCGCGATGGTGCCGCGTCGGTCCAGTTCACGCAGCAGGTGGAGGCGTCGGACATCGAGCATAAGATCAGCTTACGTTCAAGTGAAGAAACGTGAGCTGGATCTACTGGGTTGAGGTCGGTCAGGCTGTTCGCATGAAGCCCGAAGCGAACCTCACCGGCCTGTTTGTCCCTTTGGTTACCCCGTTCGCTGACGACCTGCGCCTTGCCCCGGACGCGCTCGCCCGCCTCGCCGACGAGGCGCTCTCGGCGGGTGCTCGCGGACTCGTTGCCCTGGGCACGACCGCGGAGGCGGCCACGCTGACCACCGAGGAGAAGCAGGCCGTGGTCCGTATCTGCTCGCTCGCTTGCCGGGCACACGGAGCTCCGCTGATCGTCGGCGTCGGCACGAATGACACCGCCGCCGCCACGACGACACTGCAGGAGCTCGCCCGGAGCGGTGATGTCGCCGCGGCGCTGGTTCCCGCGCCGCCCTACACCCGACCGGGCGAGGCGGGAACGCTGGCGCACTTCACGGCACTCGCCGAACACGGGGGCCTGCCGCTGGTCGTCTACGACATCCCGTACCGCACCGCTCAGCCCCTGAGCACCGGCACCCTGAACGCGCTCGGGCACCTACCGCAGGTCGTCGGCGTCAAGTACGCAACCGGTGCGATCGACGCAGCCGCGATGGAACTGCTCGGCTCGTCGATCCCGGACTTCGCGGTGCTCGGCGGCGATGACGCCGTCATCTCGCCGCTGCTCGCGGCGGGCGCCCACGGCGCCATCCTGGCGTCGGCCAACGTCCGCACCGCCGACTTCGCCGAGCTCATCTCGCTGTGGCGGCGCGACGCCGCCGGACCGGCCCGCAAGCTGGGAGCCGAGCTGGCCCGGCTGTCCGCCGCGCTCTTCGCCGAGCCGAATCCCACCGTGATCAAGGGAGTGTTGCACGCCCAGGGCCGCATCCCCAGCCCGGCCGTCCGACTGCCACTGCTGGCCGCCTCCACCGATTCCGTCCGGCGAGCCGCGGACCTGGCCGCCGCCAGGACCCACCACGCTCACCAAGAGACCGCGGCCTGACACGCACACGTTGCCCGAGAGAGCCATCGGCCTTCGGCGCAAACCGGCTGCGCCCGCCTGCTCCCGTGCCTCCGCACCCCTTACGTGGGCGAGCTCTCCAGGCGGCCGAGACGGGCGGGTCGGTCCCGGCCGGCCCGGCACCGGGCGGTCCGGCTCCGCAAGCAGCCGCTACGCACCGAGCTGCTGACCCTGCCCGGCCCGACGGCCGACGCGGTTCGTCGACCACACGTGCCCGACGGGCCGGCACACCGACGACAGCGCCCTCCTCCTGCTCCAGTCCCACCGCTCCACAGCCCCATGAAGTCCGGCGCAGTTCACCGCAGCAGCCCCCGCAGGCGGCCACCCTCAGCAGCCGAACAGCACCCATCAAACGCCCGGGACCCCGTGGCACCACCCGCCGAGGCCCGGGCCCGTCCCACCGCCCCGCCGTAATTCGCTGGCACCGAACCAACCCCCGCCCGCACCCTAATCCCATGCCAAACCTGCAAGACCTGCAAAACCCGCCGGCCCAACCGGCCCCGCTCGAGCCCACTCACCGCATACGCGCCCTCCACACCGCCGAAACCGTCACCGTCTATCAGGCCTATGCGCCCGCCATCGGGCGGCCCGCAGCCGCCGAGGGGCGGTTTCCCGCCACCTGGAAGCGGGAGCGGATGACGTGGATCAAGCCGTCCTTCCTGTGGATGATGTACCGCTGCGGCTGGGCCACCAAGCAGGACCAGGAGACCGTCCTCGCCATCGAGATCACCCGCGACGGCTTCGAATGGGCCCTGCGCCACGCCTGTCTCTCGCACTTCGTGCGCGGACTGCACCCCGACCCCGCCACCTGGAAGCGGCAGCTGCGCGAGGCGCCCGCACGAGTGCAGTGGGATCCCGAGCGTGACCTGCACCTGCAACCACTGCCGTACCGTTCGCTGCAGCTCGGCCTCGCCGGTGAGGCCGCCCGGCGCTACGCCGACGAATGGACCGTCTCCATCCGCGACGTCACGCCGCTCGCACACCGCGTCCACGAACTGGTCCGCGCCGGCGACCTCACCGAGGCGCGTGCCCTGCTGCCGCGCGAAGAGCCCTACCCCCTCACCGAAGGGCTCCTCAGCCACCTGTGCGCATGACCACCGCCGAGCACCTCCTCCTCGCCGCCGTCCGCACCAGCGACCCCATCGCCGTGGCCGCCAGCACGGCCTGCGGTGGCGGGACGCCTGATCGCCCAGGCGCCTTCACCTGTCCCTACCTCACCCGCAGGAGGTTGGCACGGTGTTCCAGGAGGTCAACACAGTCACGGAGAACCGGTCGCGGCAGGCCGGCGCGCTCACGCATCAGCACAATGGCCTGAATGCTCCGACCAGCAGTGACCAGTTGGTCTACCTCCCGCTGGTCCCCGGCCGAGAGCCGACCCCACAGAGAATCGTTCATCCCCCCATTGAACCCGTCCCGCCCCACCAGCGGCCACACAGCTCTCGGGCCGGTGCGAGATCGCCGGAATCCCCGGCACACCGCACGGGCTACGGTGGGCGGGCGGGCGCACGACAGAAGCAGGCATCTCAGGCACCTGGGGTCTCTGACGGCGGGAGGTCGGCATGACGGCGGTGGTACGGACGTCCGAACAGCTGGTGATCGTGGAGCGAGGCCAGTTCGCACTGTGTGACGCGACAGCGCCGTTCGACGGACGGCCATGGGAGTTACCGGCCCTTGACGGACGGCGAATCGCGGTCAATGGCAGCGGGCTGACCGTGGCCAGCACCGTGGCGATGCACGACGCGGACGTGCGGCTGGAATTGTGGGATGCGCCCCCTCCACCGGAATCCGGCGAGGCACCGGGGGAGTGCGTGCTCAGTGTGCCCTCCGGTTCGGTGACGGCCTGGTCCGTACCGCACGGTCCGGTCGGCGAGCCCATGGCGCTCGACGGCCCCGGCTCGTACGCCGTCCGCGTGCACCGGTACGGGGGCGGCCCCGAAGCGCGTGCCCGGCAGGAGGCGGCGGACCCGCCGCTGTTCACCGGTCTGGAGAGGTTCGTCATCCAGCTGTGGCGCCACCGTCCCCCGTCGGACGGACCCGAGGGGGGACGGCGCCGATCAGGGTTCAGCGGATGCTGACGTAAAAGGCGTCCTTGTGCAGGATGCGGTCGGCCACGTACCAGTTGTTCAGGTCGGTTCCGGCGTTTCCGTTCTGCGTGCCGTCGACGTACTTCACCGAGAAGTTGCCGTCACCCTTGCCCGCGCCCTCCCAGGACGAGGCGAAGGGGTATTCGTCGCACTCCTCACCCGCCTGGGGCGTGAGCTGGGCACAGGTACTGCGCACCACGTTGCGGTTGTTGTTGTAGGCCGTGGTGGCCGCGGCGTCCCAGGTGGACATCAGCCGGTGCAGCGGCTTGCCCGAGGCAGGGCTGCCGGGAATGGACTTCGTGCGGCCGGCGGGGGCCGGCGGGTAGGTGGCTGCCGGGTTGGTCTGGGCCAGCTGGATGTGGCGGGCGACCGCCCCGTTGCGCGCGGAGCCGACGCTGTACTCCGCCATCACGGGCATGACCCGGTCGAAGATGCCGGCACCGTTGGCCCCCAGATAGCTCGCCGAGTCGAACCGGACCCCGTTGTCCAGGGTCGTCCCGGTACCACCGGAATTGGTCACGGACGAGCGGATGGCACAGCGCGCCACCTTGTCGCGGCCGTAGCCGTCGGACGCGGCCGAGGAAATGGTGTAGATGGCCGTCTTGCCGGCCTGCCAGGCACTGAGCAACTGTGGCCCGGAACCGTTGACACCACACGCCTTGTTGCTCCCGTCGGGCCCGGAGTAGCCGCCGGTGGCCCAGCCGATGAGGAGCTTGCCGTCGGTCGTCGTGCCGGTGCGCACGAAATTGTCCATGCCGGTCACCAGCCGGATGACCCGGGAACCCTTGGTGCCTTCGCCGGCGGTGGTGTGCCGCCAGGACACATGACCGATCACTTTGCCGCCCTGCATCACGGAGTAGCCCAAGGGCGTGACATGGCAGTACTCGTAGTGGTTGAGGATCCGCTCACCGGAGCCCGGGAACAGACGGCGGCAGCTGCTCAGGTCCACGGCGCTGGGCGCGACGCCGCCCTGGGCCGGGGAGGCGTAGGACAGGCCCAGCCGTCGCCCGGTCTCGTCACCGTGCTCGTACAACGCGGCGGGCGGGAGCGGCGCCGGCTCCCCCCGCGTGGCGGACTCCGGTGCTCTGCTGCCGAGAGCGGGCAGGGGATGGTGGGCATCGACGACCTGAACGGGTGTCACGGTGACGCGCGACATCGCGTCATGGGCGGCGGGTTGCGCCGCGGCGTAGGAGACGGGAAGAGCGGTACAGGCGGCGCCGACCAGAACAGTGGTCAGCGCACGGCGTATCGGCCAGTGCATTGGCGCTCCTAGAGTCGCTCCATGCGGCCTTGACCGGCCACGAACAATCGACACTAGGTTTGCCGAACGGGAGTACACAATCTGTGTGTCGTCCCACCCGTCACGGGGCGGTCGACTTCCGGCCATGTACGCCGAGACACGGCCAGCACTTGTCGTCCATGGGGCAGTGGCCTGGAGGCGGGGTTCTACCGCCGAGCGGTGTCGTCCCTACCCAGGAGAGATGCGACCGCCCAGCACGGCGACGATGCTGCGCACAGGACGCCACCAGTCCCTCGACGCTCCACCGGTACGGGGCGGGCCGGGCGCCTTTGCTGCCCGACACCATGGTCGAAGATGGGGTCATGGCAGCAGGGGACGAGGGCGAGATCGCTCTGACTACGCAAGACCTTCGTGAGGTCACCGCTTTCGCAGCGGCGTGCGCGGAAGTGGTGCTTGAGGTATTCGAGGCCGATCAGCCGGACGACCCGCGGCCCCGAGACGCTGTCGGCGCCGCGTGGGAGTTCGCTCGGGGCGGCCGGCGAGGGAAGGCTCTGCGTGACACGGCGTGGGCGGCCCTCAAGGCTGCCAAGAGTGCGGACACTGCGGCCGCGTGCGAGGCGGCTCGGGCAGCGATGTCTGCGGCAGGCGCCGCCTACCTGCATCCGCTGGCCAAGGCCACCCAGGTCAAGCACATTCTCGGAGCAGGCGCCCATGCGGCCAGAGCAGCCGAACTCGTCGCCGGCCGGAATCCGAGCGTTGGTTCCGAACACGTTGAGCAGGAACACGTTGAGCAGATAGTGCATCGGGCAACACCGGCCGTCGTAGAGGTGCTCAAACGCTTCCCAGCGGCACCAGGTGGCGGTGGACGGGTCGGTGAACTGATGCGCATGCTGGACGCCCGCCTTCGTTCGCCCGCCTTCGTCCGCTCACCTTCACCGAATGATCTTCAGCATCCGGATGAAGCGGCCCCCTGACCCAGGAGCTCGCCCCATCTCCAGGCAGCGGCCGGAACTCGACGGAACTCGTTTCCTCGACCGACCGCCGGCGGCCCCCTCGCAGCCGGGCCGCCCTCCGCCACCCGTCATCCGCCGCGCCCGGTCCGTCATCCGCCGCCCCCGGTCCGCCGTCCCCCGTCCCCCTCCGTCGTCACAGCCGGATCAGCACCAGCCCCATGCTGAACCCGCTGGCCAGCCCGACGAGGGCGACCACGTCGCCGGGCATGACGCGGTCGGACTGCTGTGCCAGGGCCAGCTGCAGCGGCAGGGACGCGGAGGCCGCGTTGCCGTACCGGTCCACCGTGGCCAGGAACCGGCTCCTCGGCAGCCCGAGCAGAGCGCAGGCCTCGTGGAACTGCGGCATGGAGATCTGGTGGACGGCGACGAACGCGCTCTCGCGCACCAGGGCCATTTCCTCCGGCGCGTACTCCACCACCAACCGGGCCATCTCGCGGCCGGTCCGGGACAGCTGGTTCTCGTTGAGCCGGAGGCAGTAGTGGTCGTCGTCCGTGGAACGCGGATACATCGAGCCCCCGGCCAGCACGGTGCACGCCTCCCAGGCGGAGGAGTCGGCGGCGAACACCGCGTGCAGCACCCCGGGCTCGTCCGGGCCCGCGGGCCCGGCGGTCAGGAGCAGGGCGGCCCCGGCGTCGGAGACGGTGTAGCCGGGCAGGTGGCGCATGAAGGTCTCGTGGTCGGGCACGTGCCAGCGGGTGGTGAGCGTCGTCGTCTCCCCGCAGGCGACGAGCACGGTGCGGTGGCGCCCGGTCTCGATGAAGGCTGCCGCCGTCTCCACGGCGTTGAGCACGCTGTTGCAGGCGTTCTTCACGTCGAACACCGGGCAGGTGGCGCCGAGTTTCGCTGCCACGATGTGCCCGGTGGCGGGCTCGACGAGGTCCTGGGAGGTGGAGGCGAACAGCAGCAGGTCCACCTCGCCGACGCTCGCCCCCGCCATGCCCAGCGCCTCGACGGCGGCCGCCACCGCCAGGTCGGACGCCTGCACGTCGTCGGACCTGACGTGTACGCCCCGGACACCGGTGAGGTTCTCCAGCGTGCCGGGCGGCGGAACGAAGGGACTGCCCGCCGCGATCATGCCCGCCCGGACCTGTTCCATGGTCCGGTACTGCGGCGGGAGGTGTACGGCGTTCGACAGCAGCCGTGCACGGCAGGAAGGCAGCACCACACCACCGTACGGCGGTGGCGCCGGCCGGATCCGGTCACCGGAGAACTATCACCAAGTGTCCATGTTTTCTTCTCTTTCAGGGGAGATTACCCCGCAATCGGCCCGTTCCGTCCACGCTGAGGGGCCCGCACCGGGGTAGGGATGACAATCGGCACCGCGACAGGCCGCGTTGGAGAACCGGACGGGGGGCCGACGATGGAATGCAACGACCGTGCGGTGGCCGTCGTGGGCGCGGGCTGCCGGCTGCCCGGCGGCATCGCGGACCTGCGAGGGCTGTGGGACGTCCTGTGCGAAGGCCGGGACGTGGTGGGAGAGATCCCGCCGGACCGTTTCGACAAGAATCGCTTCGTCGACCCCGGAGGCCTGCGCGCCTGCCGCAGCTACACGGCAGCCGGCGGCTTCCTCGACGACGTGGCGGCCTTCGACGCCGCCTACTTCGGCATCGCCCCGAAAGAAGCCGAGGCCATGGACCCCCAGCAGCGGCTGGTGCTGGAAATGGCCGCGGAAGCCCTCGACGACGCGGGCATCCCCGCCGAGTCGCTCGCCGGATCGGACACCTGCGTCTACATCGGGGTCTCCGACCCGAGCTACGGCACGATCCAGGGGACGATCGAGAAGTACGCCAACCCCTACACGATGAGCGGTTCCACGCTGTCCATCACCGCGAACCGCCTCTCGTACTGCTTCGACCTGCACGGACCGAGCATGGCGATCGACACCGCCTGCTCCTCGGCACTCGTGGCCCTCGACCGCGCCTGCCGCACCCTGCTGGACGGCACCAGCCGCATCGCCCTCGCCGGCGGCATCAACGTGCTGGCAAACCCCTACGCCTACGCGGGCTTCTCCCACGCGGGCATGCTCTCGCCCAGCGGGCACTGTGCCGCCTTCTCCGCCGCGGCCGACGGCTTCGTGCGGGCCGAGGGCGGGGGAGTGGCCGTCCTCAAACGACTCGCCGACGCGCTGGCCGACGGTGACCGCATCCACGCGGTGATCGCCGGCACGGGCACCAACTGCGACGGCCGCACCCAGGGCCTGGCCCTTCCCAGCCCCGCCGCGCAGGAGGCCCTCCTGCGCAGCGTGTACGAGCAGGCGGGCGTGGCACCGGACGAGCTGGTGTACTTCGAAGCCCACGGCACCGGCACCCTCGCAGGCGACCCGGCCGAAGCCCAGGCGATCGGACGCGCCCTGGGACAGCGCCGCACCGTCGGACCCCTCCCGATCGGCTCCGTCAAGTCCAACCTGGGCCACCTGGAGCCGGCTTCCGCCATGCCGAGCCTGTTCAAGGCCATGCTCGTCCTCCGGCACGGCACGGCCCCCGCCACCTTGCACGCCAGGCCGCTCAACCCGGACATCGACTTCACCGGCCTCGGTCTCGCACCCACCGTCGAACCCGTCGACCTCCCGCGATCGCCGCGGGCGGCCGTCGGCGTCAACTCCTTCGGCTTCGGCGGAGCCAACGGCCACGCCGTCCTCCTCACGCCACCGGCCCCACCCCGCCGCGAGGACCACCCCGCCGGCACACTGCCCGTGGTGGTCTCCGCCCGCTCGGCCAAGGCCCTGCGCGAACTGTCCGCACGTGTCGCGGCGCACCTGCGCACAGCGGCACCCGAGGAGTTCTACGACCTCGCCCACACCACCACCCGGCGCCGCAGCGCCCACCCCCACCGCGCCGCCGTCCTGGCCGGCAGCCTCCAGGAGGCCGCCGACCGGCTCGAGGGGCTCCTCGCCGACGAGCCCGTCCACGGAGCCCGGTCCCGCAAGGCCCCACGGGACACGGTGGCCTACGTCTTCTCCGGCAACGCCTCCCAATGGCCCGGCATGGCCGCCGATCTCCTGGCCGCCGACCCGGTCTTCCGCACGGCCGTCGAGCAGGCCGATGCCGCACTCGCGCCGTACCTGCGCTGGTCGGTGGCGAAGGAACTCGCCGAACCGGAAGCAGCCCGCTGGCAGCGCACCGAGATCGCCCAGCCCGCCCTGTTCGCCGTACAGGTGGGCCTGGTCGCCGTCCTGGCCGCCCACGGCGTGCGCCCGGCGGCCGTCGCCGGGCACAGCGTCGGCGAAGTGGCCGCCGCTCACGCCGCCGGGGCGCTGACCCTGGAGCAGGCAGCCCGCGTGGTCGCCGAACGCAGCCGTACCCAGGGCGCCACCGCCGGCACCGGACGCATGGCCGCCGTCGGCCTGCCCGAGCACGCCGTACGGGAGGAACTCCTCCCGTACGCCGACGAGCTGGTGATCGCCGGAATCAACAGCGACCGCGACGTCACCATCGCCGGCCGTGCCCAGGCCCTGGCCGCCCTCGGAGCCGAACTGACGGCCCGCGACGTCTTCTTCCGCGAACTCGACCTCGACTACGCCTTCCACAGCCCCGCCATGGACCCCGTCGCCGGCCCCCTGCGCACCGCACTGGCTGCACTGGAACCCACCGCCACCCGCATTCCCTTCCTGTCCACCGTCACCGGCACGGCACAGCCCGGCGAGGGCCTGGGCGCCGAATACTGGTGGCGCAACGTCCGCGAACCGGTCCGTTTCCACCAGGCCGTCACCCGCATCCTCGCCGACCACGCCGACATCGTCGTCGAGATCGGCCCGCACCCCGTGCTGCGCCCCTACCTCAAACGCACCGAAGCCACCTACATCCCCACCCTGCAGCGCGACGGCGACGGCCCGCGCGAGACCGCCGCCGTCGCCGCCCTGCTCGCCGCGGGCGCGGCCGTCGACTGGCGGACGTACTTCCCCCACCAGGGCCGGGTGAGCGACCTGCCGGCCTACGCCTGGCAGCACGAACGCCACTGGCTCGGCACCCCGCACGACGCGGTCGTGCGCACCAGCGGCACCGGACTCCTCGACCACCCGCTCCTGGGCGAGCGCCTCCCGGCACCGCACCCGCTGTGGGAAGGCTCCATCGAACCCCAGCTGGTGCCCTGGATGGGCGACCACAGGATCGCCGGATCCGTGCTCATGCCCGCCGCCGCGTACGTCGAGATGGCACTGTCCGCCGGGCGGCGGGCGCTGGAGAGGCCGGTGGAGGTACGGCACCTGGGCATCGCCAGCCCCCTGCCGATCGCCTGGCCCGACCCCGGCCCCGCCCGGCTGCAGACCGCCGTCACCCTCGAGGACGGCGCACTGACCATCAGCAGCAGCGAAGGCCGCGGCACCGCCTGCCACCCCGTCGTCCGTGCCCAGGCCCGTACGCTGCTCGGCACGGCCCCCGCCCCCATCGACCCCGACGCGATCCGCGCCCGCTGCCCCCGCACCCTCAGCGGCCCGGACTTCTACCGGACCTGCCACAGCGTCGGCCTCGACGTCGGCCCCGCCTTCCAGCTGCTGCACGAACTGCACGTCGGCGCCACCGAACTGCTGGCCGACTACCGCAACGAGCACCCGGGCGAGGACTACACCGTGCACCCGGTCCTCCTCGACGGCCCCTTCCAGGCCACCGTCGCCCTGGTGGAGGAGCACATGCGGGCCGGCCGCGCCTACCTGCCGTCGACCTTCGACGCGGTGCGGGTGTGGCGCACCCCGTCCCCGCACGGCGTCGTCCACCTGCACCAGCGCAGCTACACCGAGACCGAGTTCTGCTGGGACGTCACCTACGCCGACACCGACGGCACCGTCACCGCCGAGATCGAGGGGTTCCGCACCCGCCGCGCGTACAACACCGACCGGACCCCGCTGACCGTCCAGCACACCGTCCTGCGCGCCGCGCCGCACCCCGCGCTCCCGGCCGCCCCCTCACCGCTGCCGCCCCCCACCGACCTGGCGAACGCCGTTCACGACCGGATCGCCCGGCTGCACGAAGCCCTCCAGGAAACCGGATACGAACGCTTCCGTGCCGCCGTCGACGAAACCGCGGCCCACTGCTGGGCCGCGGCCCTGGCCGGACTGCTCGACGACGCCTCCGCCCCCTTCACCCTGCCCGACCTCCTCCACGGGGGCCTCCAGCCCCGCCACCGGCGCCTGGTACGGCTGATGCTTCCCCTCCTCGCCCGGCACGCACTGGCCCGCGCCGCCGACGGCGAGCGCTGGCAGCTGACCGCCGCCGCGCCCCGGCCCGCAGAACACCTCACGGCACTGGCCGAGAACCACCCGGCCTTCGTCGCCGAGACCCTCCACCTCAACGCCCACCTGCGCCACCTGCCCCACACGCTGCGCGACACCCCGGGCACACAGGACATGCTGGAGACCGGCGCCACGACGTACGAGCAGCTGTACGCCGCCGCGCCCGTCCACCGCTTCACCCACCGTCTCGCCCAGGCCCTGCTCGGCGAGATCGTCCGCCGCTGGCCCGACGACCGCCCCCTGCGCGTCCTGGAACTCGGCGCCGCACCCCACGCCCTCACCGCGGCCCTGCTGCCCCTGCTCCCGGCGGACCGCACCCGCTACACCTGCACCGACAGGTCCGAGACCGCTCTCGCCGCCGCCGGACACCGCTTCGCCGCCCACGACTTCGTCGACTACCGCACCCTCGACCCGGACACCGACCCCACGGCCCAGGGCTTCGGCGACGGCGCATTCGACCTCCTCGTCGCCGACGACACCCTGCACAGCACCGCCGATCTGGCCGAGGCGCTGCACCGTGTACGCGCCCTGCTCGCCCCCGGCGGACACCTGCTCGCCGTCGCATCGCACGACGCACAGCACCGCGCCCTCCTCCTCGGCGGCACCGAGGAGTTCTGGCAGCGCCACGACCGCACCCTGCGGTCCGACACCGTGCTGCTGCCCAGGGACCGGTGGGTACCCCTGCTGGAGCAGTGCGGCTTCACCGGCACCGTGCAGACCGGCACCGGCGACCGCTGCGTCCTCCTCGCCGCCGCCGACCGCCTCCCCGCCGCCGAACCCGCACCGCCCGCGCCCCGGCCGGGCACCACCTGGACCGTGGCCATCGAGACGGCCGACGAGACACCGACCGCGCAGGCACTCGCCGGCCTCATGGGCGCCGCGGACGTCATCACCGCCACCGGCGACTCCTCGGCCTGGGCCACCGCGCTGCCCGCCGGACCCGGCGGCGTCGTCCTCCTGCTCGGCACGCCCCGGAGCCCCGGCGTCCCCGCAGGGACCGTCGCCCGGACGACGCACCGCGCGGCCGTCCTGCGCGCCCTGGCCGCAGCCCTCGCCGCACGCACGGAGGAGACCCGCCCGCAGGTGTGGCTGGTCACCCGGCCCACCGGCCTGTTCCCCGCCCCCGAGCGCCCCGCCCACCCCCTCGACGCGGCCACCTGGGCAGCAGCGCGCACCCTGGCCAACGAATGCCCCGACCTGCACCTGCGCCGGATATCCCTGGACCGCAGCGGCGACCCGGCCGCCGACGCCCGGCGCCTGGCCCACGACCTGCTCGCACCCGGCGACGAGGACGAGATCGTCCTCACCCGTGGCGGCCGGTTCGTCCCTCGCGAGACCCAGTGCCCGGCCGACCAGCCCGCCCCCATCTCCGTCCCCGTCTCCGCGGGCGCGCCCTTCGCCCTGGAGGTCCGGGACCCGGGCTTCTCCCGCAGGCTCGTGTGGCGGCAAGAGCAACCACTGCGGCCGGGGCCCGGCGAGATCGTGATCGAGATGCGGGCCGTCGCGCTCAACTATCGCGACCCGATGCGGGCCAACGGACTGCTGCCGCCCGAGGCCGTCGAGGGCACTCCGCTCAGCCGCGGCCTGGGAACCGACGGAGCGGGCATTGTCACCGCCGTGGGCCCCGGGACCAGTGCGTACAAGGTCGGGGACCGCGTCAGCGGACTGATGGCCGCAGCCCTGGCCTCGCACACTCTCGCACCGGAATCCACCGTCGGCCCCATCCCCGACGGCATGAGCTACGCCGAGGCCGCCACCATGCCGGTCGCCTTCCTCACCGTCCATCGCACCCTGGTCGACGAGGCCAGGCCCCTGCCCGGTGAGACACTGCTCCTCCACGGCGGAGCCGGAGCCGTCGGGCTGGCCGCCCTCCAATGCGCCCGCGACCTGGGCCTGCAGGTGATCGCCACCGCAGGCACCGAGACCAAACGCGACCTGCTGCGCACGCTCGGCATCGAGCACGTCCTGGACTCCCGCAGCCTCGACTTCGTCCCGCGCGTACGGGAACTGACCGACGGCAAGGGCGTCGACATCGTCGTCAACTCCCTCAGCGGCGAGGCCATCGCCCGGAGCCTGGAGCTGCTGCGGCCCAACGGGCGTTTCGTCGAGCTCGGCAAGCGCGACATCTTCCTCAACAACCCCCTGCTGCTGCGCCCGTTCAACCGAAGCCTCACCTTCATCGGCTTCAATCTCGACAGCATCGTCTTCGATCCCCTGCGCGGGCCCCGCCTGATGCACGACACCGCGATGCAGGTGGCCACCGGCCGCTACCGGCCCCTCCCGCACACCCTGCACCCCCCGGCCCGCGTCGACGAGGCTTTCCGGCTGCTCCAGCACTCCCGCCACGTCGGCAAGGTCGTCGTCGCCTTCGACCCGTTGGACGAACCGGTCCCGGTCGAACCCGCTCTCGCCGTGCCCGCGCTGGACCCGGACGGCACCTACCTGATCACCGGCGGGCTCTCCGGCTTCGGTGCCGCCACCGCCGAGTGGCTCGCCGACCGCGGCGCCCGCCACTTCGCCCTGCTCAGCCGCCGCGGTTGCGAAGCGCCCGAGGCCGCCGCCGTGCTCGAACGCCTGTCTGTGCGCGGGGTGGCGGCCACCGCGTACGCCGCCGACGTCACCGACGAGACGGCCGTCCGCCAGGTGATCACCGCCGTGGACGCCGGCGGCCATCGGCTGCGCGGCGTGGTCCACTGCGCCATGCACCTGGACGACGCCCCACTGGCCGACCTCACGGACGAGCGCTTCGCCGCCGTGTTCGCCCCCAAGGCCGCGGGAGCGGACGTCCTCGACCGCCTGACCGCCGACCGCGACCTCGACCTGTTCCTTCTCTACTCCTCGGTCACCGCGGCGACCGGGAACCTCGCGCAGGCTCCCTACGTCGCCGCCAACGCCTACCTGGAGGCCCTGGCCCGTGCCCGGCGCCGCGCCGGACGCCCCGGCACGGCGATCGCCTGGGGGCCGATCGCCGGCACCGGATACGTCGCCCGCAGCAACCTGGCGGCCGCGATGACCGCTCTCGGCTTCGAACCCGTCACCCCCGCCGAGGCGTTTACTGCCGCCGACCACCTCGTCGCCACCGGCACCGACGTCGCCGGCGTCGGCCGCTACCGCTGGACCCGCGCCCGCCGTCTGCTGCCTTCCCTGGGCAGCCCTCGCTACGGTGTGCTCGTCCCCGCCGGTGCCGCGGAAACGGACGACAGCCGCGAGGAGCTGCTGCGCGCCCTGGCCGGAATGACCCCTGAGGAGGCCGTCCGCGCCATCACCGAGGCCCTGACCCGCCACCTCGCCGGTGTCCTGCACATCGATCCGGGCGAATTGGATCCCGACCGCAACCTGGAGGACTTCGGTGTCGACTCCCTCATGGGTGCCGAGTTCATCCTCCAGGCGCGCGAATACTTCGGTATCCACATCCCGCCGGGTGAACTGATGGGCGGCGGGCGCACGCTGACCCATTTCGCCCGCCTGATCCACGAGCGTTTGGCCGTGCACTCCTCAGGGCCCGCTCCTTCCGTGCCCCGTTCACCGGCCCCCGTGCCACCAGGGCCGGCGGAGCCGTGAGGCCGCCCGGCCGGTCACCGCGGCACGCACCGGGTGGGGTTACGGTTCGACCGTGACGGGCTTCTCGGCGCGCAGGTCGCTGACGAAGCCGTCCTTGACCGCGCGCATGCAGTAGGAGTGTGCCCGGACGTTGGCGGGGATGCCGGGGTCGCGTTCGAGCTTGCGGTCCATCGAGGTGGCGCCGGCCGGGGCGTTGCGCTGGAAGGTGTAGGGGTGCCAGATGCCGACCTCGCTGCTGTAGAAGGGCTTGGTTTCCATCAGGAGGACCTCGTCCGGGTTGCCCTGTGCGGGCTCCCAGGTGACGCGGACGGTACTGGCCTGGAGGCGCTCGACGGACTTCAGTGCCGGCGCCTTCGGGATCACCGAGGCGGTGGCGGGCTCGATGTCGCCGCTGCGGATCGTCCGGGGCACGGACGGTTCGTAGTGCTCCGGCTGTTCCAGCTTGCCCGTGACACGGAGCGCGGCAAGGGCCCGTCCCTGGCCGCCCGCGCACGCGTCGACCTGCATGACCGTGCGCCAGACATCGGCGATCCGGACGACGTCCTCCTTCTGGAGCGGCAGTGCGCGGGTGCTGCCGTCGGCGGACACTGCGCTCACGGAGTAGGCGTAGCGGGAGTCGTCCGAGCGGACCACCTGATAGCTGCACCGGTCCACGGCCGCGGCCCGCGCGAGGACCGCCGGCGCAGCCGCCGCGGCCGCGCTTGCTCCCGAGGCGAGGGTTGCGAGAGCGAGGGTGCCCGTGGCGATGGCGGCGGCTGTACGAGAAGGCATGCGTCCTCCGGTGACGTCCGGCGGCCCACGACGAGCCGGCGAGCAGATGACGTACGGGGCCGGCCCTGTGCAAGATCACCGACCGGCTCCGGACGCTACCGGCAATGAACACCCAAAGGGAAGTCAAAAATCAGCAAAGCCATGGCAGTGCGGCCGCGGCACCGCATGTACCGCGGCGGCGGCCCCCGCCCTCGTGCTCGTTACCGCAGATCTTTGCTGCGTACGTAGCGCAGTCCGCAGGCGTCCTCGTACGGATCGCCGTCCGAGCCGAACAGGTTCCACAGGGGCTGCATCGGCAGCCAGGTCAGGCCCATGAGCCAGCGCCCCACGGCCTGCCAGAAGCGCGGGCGCCCGCCGTCGGCCTCTCGTACGACACGCGTGAAGAGCAGGAACTTGCCCACGGTCGTCCTGAACAGCACGGCCCCCAGGACGTGGTGGGCGAAGGACACCCCGAACAGGCATGCCGCGGCCACGGCCCAGAACGTACCGACGCTCTTGTCGTCCGCGATCCTCAGGGCCAGCGCGAAACCGGCCACGACGGTGAGGGTTCCGTCGATCGTGGCGAAGAGCATGCGGCGCTCGTCGCCGACCGGTTCGGGGACGACGGGGGCCTGCGGATACGGATGCGGGTATGGGTGTGGGTATGGGTACGGGGGGTGCTGCACCGGCTGCTGCCGCTGGTAGTCGATCACGTGAGCTCATCCTGCCCCATGACTGTCACGGTTGGTGCGCGGAATGATCGCCGAGCCGTATCGAACGCAATGCTGGATTCGGACCCGCCGCCTTGGGGGGAACCGGCCGGGGCGGGCGTAACCCTCGCCCGGCTGTGCTCGGCTGCAGGTCAGGGGTGATGGCCGGCGGCGTTGGTGCGGGTGGCGTTGGTGCGGGTGGCGGCGGTGGCGGTGGTCATCGCGGTGACGAAGCGTTCGGCGGTGTCGAGTTCGGCCGGGGTGAAGGCGTCCATGGCGGTGAGCAGGGTGTCGATGGCGGGGCCGAAGAATGACCACCCGAGGTCGATGGCTTGTGGTTCGACGGTGAGCAGGACCCGTCGGCGGTCGGTGGTGTCGCGTTCGCGGCGGACGAGGCCGAGCCGCTCCAGTCGGTCGACGAGGGTGGTGGTGCCGGCGGAGTTGAGGCGGAGTTGTTCGCCGAGCCGGCCGGGGGTCATGGGGCGTTCGGCCCGGGCGGCGTCGAGCAGGGCGATCAGGGCCCGCAGGTCGGTGGGGTGCAGTCCGTGACGGGCGGCGAACTCCGCGGCGAGCAGGTCGAACTCGACGGTCATGGCGCGCAGTTGGTGGACCAGTCGCAGCCGGGGGTCCTGCCGGCCTCCGTCGATACTCATTGACGCACCGTCCTCTCGTTCGCCTAGTATCTCGCTCAGCGAGAGAATACGTCATGCGACCTCCCGAGGAGCCGGTGTGTCCGAAACATTCTTCGCCGCCTACGATGCGCTGCTGGCCCGCTGGCCGGCTGGCACCGCCGCACTGACCGTGCCCACGCCGTACGGCCCGACCCGGGTGCACGCCTACGGCCCGCCGGACGGCCCGCCGCTGGTGCTGCTGCATGGTGGTGGTGCCACCGGCACGGCGTGGTTCGCCAATGCCCCGGCGCTGGGTGCCCGGCACCGGGTGTACGCGGTCGACATCCTCGGCGATGTCGGCCGCAGCGAACGCGCAGGTCTGCCGCTGCGCACACCGCAGGACCTCATGGCGTGGCTGGATGCGGTGCTGGACGAGCTGGAGCTGCCGGCGGCCGCTCTGTGCGGGCATTCGTATGGTGGTTGGGTGGCTGCCGGGTACGCGCTGCACGCGCCGGATCGGGTGCAGCGCCTCGTGCTGCTCGACCCGACCCAGGTGTTCGGCGGCTACCGTCCGGGTTACCTGCTGCGTGCGTTGCCGATGTTGTTGCGGCCTTCTGTGCGGCGGGTCGGTGCGTTCCTCGACTGGGAGACTGCAGGCACGGGGGTGGGTGTGGACTTCAGGCGTCTTTACGTGTTGGGTGCGACGTTGCGGGGGCGGGGCCGGCCGGTGGTGGGGCGGACGCTCGACCTGGTGGGGCTGGCTGTGCCGGTGCTGGTGGTGTTCGCGGGGCGGAGCCGGGTGCATGATGCCGATGCGATGGCGGATCGGGCTCGTCGGCTGCTGCCGCGGGCTCGGGTGGAGGTAGTGCCGGGGCTGGGTCATCATGCGCTACCGATTGCCGGTGCTGTGGTGGTGGACGCGATGGTGTTGGAGTTCCTCGAGGGCGCTGCCCGGGGGGTGTGATGGGGTGGGAGCGTCGGGTCGTCGTCTGGCCGGGAAATGCTCCCCGCCGGTGCTGGTCTCCGTCATCCGGCTGGGCTGCTCGGCGCCCGGTTGCGGAGGAGGAGGTCTTCGTAGCGGCGGTGTCGGCGCGTGGTGGTGCGGTGGTGCAGCAGTCGGGTGGTCGGGCCGAGTTCTCGTCCTCGGGCACCAGCACCACCGTGGCCGCCGCGGTCGTCACGGGTCGTCTTGCAGGTCGCGCTCGCGAATCGGTATGCCGTTGCTGCGTCCGTTCCTGTCGCTGCAGGGCGGGCCGAAGGTGCTGGACGCGGTGAGCGCGGGCAAGCGGCTCCTGGCGGGGTGCGGGGTCTGCCGGCGCTGGCGCGGCGGAAGGGGGGGCGTCGAGTCGCTGCTGCCGTGCGAGGTGGGTGACAAGCTCGTGCCGACGACGTCAGCCCGCGGTTCCGCGATCTGGACGGCCAGTGGGTTCTGGCGGGCCACGATGCCCGCGTCGAGACCGGCACCTACGACGCGCTGGAAGACTTGGCGCGCAACCGCGTGAATCTGGAACAAGGTGATCAGGCACTGGCCGGACATGCTGAGGTCGCCGGGTCCCTGGTCAGCGACCAGGTCCGCGCCTACGACCTGCTGCGCATGTTCGGCCGCGACGGCCGCCCGACCCCGCTGGGCGCCGCGTCCGCGCAGTACGGGCGGATCGAGGAATCCGAGCACCTGTTGCGGTGGTCGACCCGGTGGACGGCACCTACCGGCCCGGCGGCAGATGAACCGGCAGCTCACCGTGCAGGAGTCCCGCCACAAGCCGGCCCGGGATGGTGCCACGGCAAGCGCGGCACTATCCACCAGGCGTACTGGGACGGGAGAGAGAGGGGACCAGCTTGGCACGCTGGGCCTAGTTCGCAACGCCATGGTGTTCTGGGCGATGAAGTGCCCCGACGCGGCCGTCGTCCCGGCTTCACGTCGAAAGCCAGGAGATCTCCGAGACGAGGACCTCGCCCGGCTCTCCCTGCTCAAGCACCGCAACCTGAGCCTGCTCGGCCGCTACAGCTTCACCGCCAGGGTCCCGGCCGCCGGCGCCCTGCGCCCGCTGCGCGACCCGCCGGATGTCCCAGAGCTGGACGAAGACGACGAGGACGGCGGCGGGCAGGGGTGGGTATCAGGGGTCGATCGGATCACTCCGTGACGGGCAGGCACTCGGTGAGGAGGTCGATGATGTCGCGCCAGGCTCGTTGTGCGTGGCGTGGGTGGTGGCCGACGCCGGGGGGCGTGGTGTGGTCGACCGGTGGGTGGTGGAAGGCGTGAAGGGCTCCTCCGTAGACCGTGAGGCGCCAGTCGATGCCCGCGGTCTGCATCTCTGTGGTGAACGCTTCCCGTTGTGCGGGTGGCATGATGGGGTCTTCCGATCCGACCCCGGCCCATACGGGGCAGCGGATACGTGCTGCTTCGCCCGGTCGGCCTGTGGTCAGTGCGTTGACTGTTCCGATCGCGCGCAGGTCGACGCCGTCGCGACCGAGTTCCAGTGCGATTGCGCCTCCGGTGCCGTAGCCGATTGCGGCGGTCCGGTCGGGGTCGGCCCGTGGTTCGGTCCGCAGCACGTTGAGGGCGGCGTGGCCGATTTCTCGCATGCGGTCGGGATCGGCGAGCAGCGGCATGCAACGGGCCAACATTTCCTGTGGGTCTTCTAAATAGCGTCCGCCGTGGAGGTCGAAGGCCAGCGCCACGTACCCGAGCTCGGCGAGGGCCTCGGCCCGCCGGCGCTCGACATCGCTGAGTCCCATGCCTTCGGGTCCGATCAGGACTGCGGGCCGGCGCTCGGTACCGGCCGGGAGTGCGAGGTATCCGATCATCGTCAGGTTGTCGGCCGGGTATTCGACCGTACGGGTGGTGATCGTCGTCATGCGACTGGACGGTAATGACCGTTGCGCCCGCTGAGGGGTGGTGTTCACCGATGGCAGACAACAGTGCGCATGGCCTGATCTGCGCGAACAGATGTCCCAGGTGTCAAAAGCTCCGTTTGCGCCAATCACTCTCCTGTACCCGCTGCACGCAGGCGGCCTGTGGCAGTCGCGCCTTCTGTGAATCCCTGTGGTGTGACGGGCCCATGGTTCGGTGACGAGGGAAGGGCAAGGAAGAGATGGCTTCTGCACCCCGCCAGCCCTATGGAACTGTCGTGAGCGAGTCGGGAGTCAACGTACGGGAGTTCCCCAGCACTGACTCCTCCACCGTCGCACGTCTGCCTTACGCCTTCACGGTCGGCTTGCGATGCAAGGTGCGTGCCCAGGTCATCGACGGCAATGCCATGTGGTACCTGCTGCGCGACCGGCCCGGGTGGGTTTCGGCCCGGTACGTGGACAACACCGGCACCGTGAGGTTCTGCGGGGATGCCGCAACGGGCCATGAAGCGACGGACGAGGACACGGCGGGGTAGCGACGCGGAGGGGCTCTCAGGACCACTGCACTCCAGCCTCAGCCGATCAAGATCAAGTGCTCACGCCTCACGCCGACGGTCGTACCGACAGCCCCGAGGCCGACCTGCCAGGCAAGCCGATCCTCAAGTGAGACACGGAAGGGGGCTCCCGACGATTCGCTGGGGCCCCTTCCGGCCGGTCAAGAACCCTCACGGCACCGAGACTCGGCCACCTGCCGAGGCCAACCGCCCATCAGCCACTCATTGCAGAAGCGAGACAACTTCTGAGAGGGTTTGAGGACAGGTAGGGTTCGATCCTCCGTACGCAAGGGGCCTCTCGGCGGCCACCCTTGGTCTACAAGCGCGTCTCGACCGACCAGCAGTCGACCGTCAGGCCAAACCTCGTCCTTCACGAGCCAAACCTCGTCCTTCACGAGGCCGACACCGAGGCCCCGGTCGTCTTCGAAGAAGAGCCGGGCACCTCCAGCCGCCTCCACCCCCTCCAGCGCCCGAAGTTCCGCGTGCTTCCTCGACTACGCGCGGCCAGCCGATACCGTGCACATCTCTGAGACGTTCCGCCTCGTCCGCGGCACCGGGCACATCCTCGACGTGCTCGACGCCCTCCACCGCGACCGTCTCGCACTGCGCATCCACGACGGCGCGTTCTTCGCGATTCACCGCTCGCCACCCGCGCACCGGCGAGCTGGGGGAGTGGGCGGGGCTTGCGGGTGGTGAGCGGGCGGCCCGCCGGCAGGAACTGACCGGTGAGGGCGGGCTCGCTCCGCGACCCGCGAGTCGGCCCTCCGACGGTCGCGCTCCTGACCGGCTCTCCGTGCTCCGGGGCGGTCATGACGCGCAACCATGCACGACCACGTTGCCGGGGAGAGCGCCCGGACGAAGGCGCAAGAGCACACGGTCCCTGCCGCACCTCAACCACCGCGCGAAGGCACGGCACCCCTCGGCGCATCCCGCTGCCGCCCAGCCCTTCAGGCGGGGAGGAGGTCCTCCTGCGAGCTCGTCCCTGAAGGAGCCCCGGGATTCACCGGGCCTTGCCGGGGGTGCCCGGCGGCGTGGCGAGTCGGTCGGCGCCGCACATCTCGCACACTCGCGCCCCCGGCCGGAGCAGCGCCTCGAGCGCTTGGTCGGTGGTGAGGTCCGCGGGGCCTGGGGCGGTGAAGCACGAGGCGTGGTGAAGGACGCTGCGCCGCGGGCTGGTGTCGTTGTACGGATGGCGCGGGTAGGTGATCTTCCAGCGGTCGGAACCGTCCCCGCGGACCTGCGGCCAGCCCGCCCCCGAGCCTCCGCCGGCCGCGTTCTCGCGGGTCCGGGGCGGAGGCGGGGGAGTGGCCGGGCGGCGGCCGGCGCGGGCTACGGCGGCGGGATGCCGCCGCAGGGGCACGCGCTTGTACGCCTCCGCTTCTTCGGGGACTGGGGCGACGTGGGTGGCGGGTACGGAGAAGGTGATGTCGGCGGGTTCGGTGGTGTC
>NZ_BAAJPZ010000024.1:0-79790 GCF_057552455.1 Streptomyces sp. PKA51 | reverse complement strand
CCGATCTGTCTCCTCCCCCGCCCCGGCCCTGACCGCGGCGGACCGGCTGCTGCGCTCGCCGCGGGCCGGCCTGCCGGCGGGGCCGCCGGCGACGCCGGCGGCGGGGATCGGCACCCCGCGCCGGGGGCTGGCGGAGCTGCCGGAGTCCTGGGCGCAGGCACTGTCGGCGGCCCGGGCGGCCGGGGCCGAGCCCCGGCTGGGCCCGGTGGCGCAGTGGGCGGACATCGGGCCGTACCGGGTGCTGACCGGGCTGCCGGCGGGGCGGGCCGCGGATCCTGCGGTGGCGCCGCTGCTGGCGCCGGCGTACGCGGAGCTGGCCCGGACGGCGGAGGTGTACCTCGACTGCGCCGGTCAGGCGGGCCGCGCGGCGGCGGCCCTGGGCATCCACCGGCAGACGCTGTACTACCGGCTGGGCCGGGTGGAGCAGCTGACGGGCCTCGATCTGGACGAGGGCGAGGACCGTCTGCTGCTGCACATGACGCTCAAGGCCGCCCGTCTGCGGCGCCCCTGACGGCTCGGTCCCGGCGGCTCACTCCTGCACGGCGATGGCCTGCACCGGGCAGCCGCGCACGGCCTCGCGGACCATGGGGTCGCCGGCGCCGTCCTCCTTGCCGGGCAGGACGGTGCCGAAGCCGTCGTCGTCCTGGGTGAAGACTGCGGGTGCGTTGAGGGCACACATGCCCGAGCCGATGCACACCTCGGAGTCGATGGTCACGCGCATGGCGGTCCTCCGTTCTCCGGTCACCAGGTGACCGGGAGTGAGTAGAGACCCTGCAGGGTGCCGCCCGGCTTGGCGGGCACCTCGTCCGGGCCAACGGCCAGACGCAGGGTGGGGATACGGTCGAAGAGGGTGGACAGGGCGATTTCCATCTCGGCACGGGCGAGGTTCTGCCCGAGGCACTGGTGCGGCCCGAAGCCGAAGGCCAGATGATGGCGGGCCGAACGGCGTACGTCCAGGGTCTCGGGCCCGGGGTAGACGGCGGTGTTGCGGTTGGCCAGGGAGGGCACGATGACGACGCCGTCGCCGGCCTTGATGGTGCGGCCGCCGAGCTCGACGTCCTCGGTGGCGACGCGCACGAGCACGTCGGCGATCGTCAGGTAGCGCAGCAACTCCTCGACGGCGCCGGGCATCAGGGCGGGGTCGGCGCGGAGGGCGGCGAGCTGGTCGGGGTGGCGGAGCAGGGTGTACGTGCCGAGGGCGATCATGTTGGACGTGGTCTCGTGCCCGGCGACCAGCAGGATCAGGGCGATGAGCACGAGCTGGTCGCGGTCGGTGCCGCCGTCCTTGCGGCCCTGTTCGACGAGTTCGCCGAGGAGGCCCGGGCCGGGGCCGCCGGGCCGGCGTTCCATGTCCTCGACGAGCCGGCCCAGATACTCCAGCAGTGCGTTGCGGGCCCGGACGGCGTCGGCCGCGGTGGTCGCGGCGAGCAGTTCGCGCGAGCGGCCCTCGAAGTACTCGTGGTCGGCGTAGGGCACGCCGAGCAGATGACAGATGACCATGGACGGGACGGGCAGGGAGTAGGCCGAGACGAGCTCGGCGCCGGGGCCCTCGGCGAGCATGGCGTCGATGAGGCCGTCGACGATCTCCTGGATGCGCGGGCGCAGGGCGGCGACGGTGCGGTGGCCGAAGTGCGGGATGAGGGGGCGGCGTTCCTCGGCGTGGCGGGGGTCGTCGACGCCGAGGAGCGGGGTGCGGATGGTGGCCTGCTGCTCCACGCGGGGCACCACGACGGGGAAGTGGGGGTCCTGGCGGTCGGAGGAGAAGCGCCGGTCGGCGAGGACGGCGCGGGCCTCGGCGTGGCCGGTGACGGCCCACACCTGGCTGCCGTCGTAGAGGGTGACGCGGGTGACGGGTCCGCCGGCGGCCAGGTCGGCGTAGCCGGCGGGCGGGGCGTAGGGGCAGGTGCGGTCCTGCGGGAAGGCGGGGGCGGCGGAGGGTGCGGTGGCGCGGGATCCTGCGGCGGTCATGGACAACCTCCCGATCGGCGCTGACTAGTGTCCTCAGGCAATCAAGTAGACCCCGGCGCCTCGGCCGCCGTCCAGCCTTGTGCAGCCCGCCCGTTCACCCCTCGGACGCGCCCAGGACCGTGCCCTCCAGGATGCTGCGCATCCCCTCGACGAGGTCGGCGCCACTGCCGACCGCCGAGGGATCGATGGTCCACTGCACCCACATGCCGATGAACAGGGAGTGGTAGAGGGCGCCGGCGGTGCGCGCCACCTCGTCGGGAACGTCCCGGTCGTCCACCCCTTCGAAGATGGCCACCATGCCGCGCCGGCCCTCCGGCATCACGCCGGCGAACCGCTCCTTGAGCTCCGGATGCTTGGCCAGCTGACCGACGACCTCCAGCTGCGCGGCCCAGAACGCGCCGTCCTGCGCGAAGCTCTCCTTGATGCGGTCGAGCACGAGTGCGACGCGCTCCTCGCGGGAGACCGAGGCGTCCGTCGTGATGCCGGTCAGCGACCGCCCGACCCCCTCCCCCCACTCCTCGGTCAGGGCCATGAACGCCTCCATCATCAGGGCGTCCTTGGAGCCGTAGTGGTAGCCGATGGAGGCGAGGTTGGCGCCGGAGGCGGCCACGATGTCGCGCGCGGTGGTGCGCACCCAGCCCTTGTCCAGCAGGCAGTGCTTGGCGCCTGCCAGCAGATCTTCGCGGTGTCCCATGCCTCCGAAGCGTAGCCGTGCACCCATACGACCGTCCCAGACGGGTGTCTTAAACAATCGTCATAGACAAACGTTTAAGACATCCGTATAGTCGTGGCCATGACGAACTCCGGCGCACCTCTGGCCGGGCGCAGGGAGTGGACGGCCTTCGTCGTCCTCCTGCTGCCCCTCCTCCTTGTCTCGATGGACGTCTCCGTCCTGTTCTTCGCCATCCCGGCGATCAGCGAGTCGCTGCACGTGACCGGCACGCAGCAGCTGTGGATCTTCGACATCTACGCCTTCGCCCTCTCCGGGCTGCTGATCACCATGGGCTCGCTCGGCGACCGCATCGGCCGCCGCAAGCTGCTGCTCTTCGGCGCGGCCGCCTTCGGCACCGCGTCCGTGGCCGCCGCCTATGCACAGAACGCGGAGATGCTCATCGCCGCCCGGGCCGTGCTCGGCATCGGCGGGGCCACCTTGATGCCGAGCACGATGGCGCTGGTGCGCACCCTGTTCCGCAACGACAAGCAGCGCACCCTGGCCATCGGCATCTGGTCGGGCGCCATGGCCGGCGGCATCGCCCTGGGTTCGGTGATGGGCGGTCTGCTGCTGGAGCAGTTCTGGTGGGGCTCGGTCTTCCTGGTCAACGTGCCCGCGATGGTGCTGCTGCTGATCCTTGCGCCCCTGCTGGTACCGGAGTCCAAGGACCCCGCCCCCGGCCGCTTCGACCTGCTGAGCGTGCCGCTGTCGATGGCGGCCGTGCTGCCGGTGACGTACGGCATGAAGGAGATCGCCGCGGACAACGCGGTGAGCGCCGTCCCGCTGCTGTCGATCGCCGCCGGGCTCGTCGTGGGCTGGTTCTTCGTCCGCCGCCAGCGCACCTGCCGCCACGCGATGATCGGCCCGGAGCTCTTCCGGCACCGCGTCTTCGGCGCCGGCATCACCGTCAACACCCTTGCCGCGTTCGGGATGATGGGCTCGACGTACTTCACCACGCAGTACCTGCAGGGCGTGCTCGGCAAGGGCCCGCTGGAGGCGGCGCTGTGGAGCATCGCGCCGTCGGTGGTGATCGGCGCCACCGGGCCGCTGTCCACCGCACTCGCGCAGAAGGTGGACCGGGCGTACGTCATCGCCGGCGGGTTCGTCGTCGCCGCAGCCGGCTTCGCCCTGCTCGCGGTGGCCGGCACCGACGCCCTGTGGACCGTCCTGGCCGCGGCGGCCGTCATCGGCTGCGGCATCATCACCGTGATGTCCCTGATCTCCGACATGGCGCTCAGCGCCACCCCGCTGGAAAAGGCCGGTACCGCCTCCTCCCTGATGGAGACGGGCCAGGAGTTCGGCGGCGCCCTGGGCATGGCGGTCTTCGGCTCGATCGGCACGGCCGTCTACCGCGACGAGCTCCCCGGCAACCTGCCCGCCGCGCTGCCGCAGGGCGTGGCCGGCGCGGTCCGCGAGACGCTGGGCGCGGCGGCGGGGGCCGCGCGGCAGCTGCCGCGGGCGACGGGCGAGGCGGTCCTGGATGCGGCCCGAGAAGCCTTCACCCACGGCATGCACCTCGCCGCGCTCGGCGGCGGCGCGATCTTCGTCCTGGCCGCCGCGTTCACGCTCCGCGTGCTGCGGGGGCACGGTGCCGCGCAGAGCGCGGCGCCGGAAAACCCCTCCGTGGCCGCCGAGCCCCTCGGCTAGCCGGGCGCCCCGTCAGGGGCGCGGGGAACTGCGCGATCGGCCACGGACGGCCTGCAGCCGACATTGCACCTGCAGGCGCGTCGTGGCTTGTCGCGCAGTTCCCCGCGCCCCTGACGGAGCCGGTGGGAAGGCGAAGGGCCCGGTCCGCACCTGATGGTGCGGGCCGGGCCCTTCGCCGTACGCGTCCGTACGCGTCAGTCGGCCAGGTTGACCGCGCGGGCGTAGTTCGCCCCGACCTCCTGGGCGATCTCCGCCAGCACCGGGGCCGGGATGGACTCGTCGACCGTGAGCGCGACCAGCGCCTCGCCGCCCTCGACGGCCCGGGAGACCTGCATGCCCGCGATGTTGATGCCGGCCTCGCCGAGGATGCGGCCCAGCGTGCCGACCACGCCGGGCCGGTCGGCGTAGCGCAGGAAGGCCATGTGGTCGGCGAGGGCGAGGTCCACGTCGTGCTCGCCGACGGCCACGACCTTCTGGATGTTGCGGGGGCCGGCCAGCGTGCCGGAGACGGAGACCTCGGAGCCGTCGGAGAGCGTGCCGCGCACGACGACGACGTTGCGGTGGTCGGCGGACTCCGAGCCGGTGGTCAGCCGCACCTCGACGCCGCGCTCCTGGGCGAAGAGGGGGGCGTTCACGTAGGAGACCGTCTCGTCGACGATGTCCTCGAAGACGCCCTTGAGCGCGGACAGTTCGAGCACCTTGACGTCGTGCTGGGTGATCTCGCCGTACACCTCGACGTCGAGGCGTACCGCGACCTCGCCCGCAAGGCCCGTGAAGATGCGGCCGAGCCGCTCGGCGAGCGGCAGGGCGGGCTTGACGTCCTCGGCGATGACGCCGCCCTGGACGTTGACGGCGTCCGGGACGAGCTCGCCGGCCAGCGCCAGGCGCACCGACTTGGCGACGGCGATGCCGGCCTTCTCCTGCGCCTCGCCGGTGGAGGCGCCCAGGTGCGGGGTGGCCACGACGGTGTCGAAGTCGAACAGCGGCGAGTCCGTGCACGGCTCGACGGCGTAGACGTCCAGGCCCGCGCCGGCGACCCGGCCCTCCTTGAGGGCACTGGTCAGGGCCGCCTCGTCGACGATGCCGCCGCGGGCGGCGTTGACGATGCGCACGCTCGGCTTGACCTTGTGCAGGGCCTCGTCGCCGATCAGGCCGAGGGTCTCGGGCGTCTTGGGCAGGTGGACGGTGATGAAGTCGGCACTCTCCAGCAGCTCGTCGAGGGAGACCAGCTTCACGCCCATCTGCGCGGCTCGGGCCGGCTGGACGTACGGGTCGTAGGCGAGGATCTTCATGCCGAACGCGGACATCCGCTGGGCCACGAGCACGCCGATGCGGCCGAGGCCCACCACGCCGAGGGTCTTCTCGGCGAGCTCGACGCCGGTGTACTTCGACCGCTTCCACTCCCCGCGCTTGAGCGCGGCGTTGGCCTGGGGGATGTTGCGGGCGGTGGCCAGGAGCAGGCCGCAGGCCAGCTCGGCGGCGGTGACGATGTTGGACGTCGGGGCGTTGACGACCATCACGCCGGCCTTGGTGGCGGCGGAGACGTCGACGTTGTCCAGGCCGACGCCGGCCCGGGCGACGACCCGCAGGCGTTTGGCGGCGGCGACGGCCTCGGCGTCGATGCGGGTCGCGGAGCGCACCAGCACGGCGTCGACATCGGCGATGGCGGGCAGCAGCTGGGCGCGGTCGGCGCCGTCGCAGTGCCGGATCTCGAAGTCGGGGCCGAGGGCGTCGACGGTCGCGGGCGAGAGCTCTTCGGCAATCAGAACGACGGGCTTGCGTGACGAGGCAGCAGGGCTCACGGTGACTCAGTCCTCACTGTTCCTTCGCAGACGGCCGTCCCGACGGCCGAAGGCGGTGAAGGGGGGCAGCCGCGTGGAAGACGCACGACGCTGTGAGCCTGACGCGTTGTGCGAAGCAGTGTATCGGCACTTTCCGGTGCCGTTTCCGCCTTCCCGCAAGGATCACACCACGGCGGCGGGACGGAACGGCGGGCGGGGCCGCGGCGCCTGCCGCGGCCCCGCCCGAAGGAGGTCACTCCTTGTCGTCGACCCAGCTCATCAGCTTGCGCAGCTTCTTGCCGGTGGTCTCCAGCAGGTGGTCCTCGTCGGCCTTCTTGTACTCGTTGTACTTGGGCAGGCCGGCCTGGTACTCCTTCATCCAGTTCTCGGCGAAGGTGCCGTCCTGGATCTCGCCGAGGACCTTCTTCATCTCGGCCTTGGTGGCGTCGTTGACGATGCGCGGGCCGGTGACGTAGTCGCCCCACTCGGCGGTCTCGGAGACCGACCAGCGCATCTTCTCCAGGCCGCCCTCGTACATCAGGTCGACGATGAGCTTCAGCTCGTGCAGGCACTCGAAGTAGGCGATCTCCGGCTGGTAACCGGCCTCGACCAGGGTCTCGAAGCCCGCCTTGACCAGGGCGGAGGCGCCGCCGCAGAGGACCGCCTGCTCGCCGAAGAGGTCGGTCTCGGTCTCCTCGGTGAAGGTGGTCTTGATGACGCCGGCGCGGGTGCCGCCGATGGCCTTGGCGTAGGAGAGGGCGAGCGGGAAGGCGTTGCCGCTCGCGTCCTGCTCGACGGCCGCGATGCATGGCACGCCACGGCCCTCCTCGTACTGGCGGCGCACCAGGTGGCCCGGGCCCTTGGGGGCGACCATGCACACGTCGACACCGGCCGGGGGCTTGATGAAGCCGAAGCGGATGTTGAAGCCGTGGCCGAAGAAGAGGGCGTCGCCGTCCTTGAGGTGGTCCCTGACGGACTCCTCGTAGACCTTGGCCTGGACCGGGTCCGGCACCAGGATCATGATGACGTCGGCCTCGGCCGCGGCCTCGGCGGGGGTGACCACGCGCAGGCCCTGCTCCTCGGCCTTCGTGCGGGACTTCGAGCCCTCCGGCAGGCCCACGCGGACGTCGACGCCCGAGTCGCGCAGGGACAGCGCGTGGGCGTGGCCCTGGCTGCCGTAGCCGAGGACCGCGACCTTGCGGCCCTGGATGATGGACAGGTCGGCGTCGTTGTCGTAGAAGAGCTCGGCAGCCACTTGGGGGTTTCTCCTTGTTTCCGGTGTGGGTCGAATCCCGGTTCGCGTCCCACCGTATGACGGGCGGTCGCCGGACGGTCTGGGGGTAGGGGGTTTGCCGCGCCCGCTCAGGCGGAGCGGTCCAGGGCGCGCAGGCTGCGGTCGGTGATGGAGCGGGCACCTCGCCCTATCGCGATGGTGCCGGACTGCACCAGCTCCTTGATGCCGAACGGCTCCAGCATCTTGAGCATGGCGCCGAGCTTGTCGCTGCCGCCGGTGGCCTCGATGGTGACGGCCTCCGGGGAGACGTCGACGGTCTTGGCGCGGAAGAGCTGGACGATCTCGACGATCTGCGAGCGCGTGTCGTTGTCGGCGCGCACCTTCACCAGGACGAGCTCGCGCTGGATGGCGGCGCTGTCCTCCAGCTCCACGATCTTCAGCACGTTGACGAGCTTGTTGAGCTGCTTGGTGACCTGCTCCAGCGGCAGCGTCTCGACGTTGACGACGATGGTGATGCGGGAGATGTCGGGGTGCTCGGTCACCCCGACGGCGAGGGAGTCGATGTTGAAGCCGCGGCGGGAGAACAGTGCGGCGACCCGGGCGAGGATGCCGGGCGTGTTCTCCACCAGGACGGAGAGCGTGTGCTTGGTCATGGGATCGGTCTTCCGTTTCCTCGGCGTGTGCCGTGTTCCTCGGCGTGTGCCGTGCGGTGGTGGCCGTCAGTCGTCCGTCAGTCGTCGTCGATGCCGTCGAAGTCCGGGCGCACGCCGCGGGCCGCGAGGATCTCGTCGTTGGAGGTGCCGGCGGCGACCATCGGCCAGACCATGGCGTCCTGGTGGACGATGAAGTCGACCACGACCGGGCGGTCGTTGATGGCGTTGGCCTGTTCGATCACCGCGTCGAGCTGCGCCGGGTCCTCGCAGCGCAGGCCCACGCAGCCCATCGCCTCGGAGAGCTTGACGAAGTCCGGGACGCGCGTGCCGGCGCACGGCTCGGTGCCGGCGGCCTCGGGGCCGGCGTGCAGGACGGTGTTGGAGTAGCGCTGGTTGTAGAAGAGGGTCTGCCACTGGCGGACCATGCCCAGCGCCCCGTTGTTGATGATCGCGACCTTGATCGGGATGTTGTTCAGCGCACAGGTGACCAGCTCCTGGTTGGTCATCTGGAAGCAGCCGTCGCCGTCGATCGCCCACACCGTGCGCGCGGGCATGCCGGCCTTGGCGCCCATCGCGGCGGGGACCGCGTAGCCCATCGTCCCGGCGCCCCCGGAGTTGAGCCAGGTCTGGGGCTGGTCGTAGTCGATGTAGTGCGCGGCCCACATCTGGTGCTGGCCCACGCCGGCGGTGAAGATCGTGCCCTCGGGGGCGAGCTGCCCGATGCGCTGGACCACCTGCTGGGGGGCCAGGCTGCCGTCCTCGGGCTTGTCGTAGCCCAGCGGGTACGTCCGCCGCCAGCGCTCCAGGTCCTCCCACCACTGGCCGTACTCGCAGGCGTGGCCCTCGGCCTGCTCGGCGCGCACGGCAGCGGTCAGGTCGGTCAGCACCTCGCGGGCGTCACCGACGATGGGCACGTCGGCGGTGCGGTTCTTGCCGATCTCCGCCGGGTCGATGTCGGCGTGCACGATCTTCGCGTACGGCGCGAAGGAGTCCAGTCTGCCGGTGACGCGGTCGTCGAAGCGGGCGCCGAGCGCCACGATCAGGTCGGCCTTCTGCAGCGCGGTCACCGCGGCGACCGAGCCGTGCATGCCCGGCATGCCCAGGTGCTGCGGGTGGGTGTCGGGGAAGGCGCCGAGCGCCATCAGCGTCGTGGTCACCGGGGCGCCGGTCAGCTCGGCGAAGGCCCGCAGCTCCGCCGTGGCCCCGGCCTTGAGCACGCCGCCGCCGACGTAGAGCACCGGGCGCCGGGCCTGGGTGATGAGCTTGGCGGCCTCGCGGATCTGCTTGGCGTGCGGCTTGGTCACGGGCCGGTAGCCGGGCAGGTCGGTGTGCGGGGGCCAGGAGAAGACCGTCTGCGCCTGCAGCGCGTCCTTGGCGATGTCGACCAGCACCGGGCCGGGGCGGCCTGTGGAGGCGACGTGGAAGGCCTCGGCGATCGTGCGCGGGATCTCGGCCGGGTCGGTGACCAGCCAGTTGTGCTTGGTGATCGGCATCGTGATGCCGCAGATGTCCGCCTCCTGGAAGGCGTCCGTGCCGATGGACTTCGAGGCGACCTGGCCGGTGATGGCCACCAGCGGCACGGAGTCCATGTGCGCGTCCGCGATGGGGGTGACCAGGTTGGTCGCGCCCGGGCCGGAGGTCGCCATGCACACCCCGACCTTGCCGGTGGCCTGCGCGTAGCCGGTGGCCGCGTGACCGGCGCCCTGCTCGTGGCGCACCAGCACGTGGCGGACCTTCGTGGAATCCATCATCGGGTCGTAGGCGGGCAGGATCGCGCCGCCGGGGATGCCGAAGACGACCTCGGCGCCGACCTCTTCCAGGGAGCGGATGAGGGACTGCGCACCCGTGACGTGCTCGGTGATGGGCTGCTGGGAGACCGCACCACCGCGGGGTCGCGGGTGCGGATGATGGTGAGCGCCGGGGGCCTGCTCTGTCATCGACTCTTCTCTTCTCGGAGACAGGAACGAACGAAAACAGGAAACAAAAAACCCCTCGTGCCGTAAGGCAAGCGAGGGGAGCGCGTCGGTGTGGTCGGCAGGTCCGGAGGGGACGGCCTGCTTCAGCCGACGCGCTGTCCAAGTACGAGAATTCGGGTGCGCATGGGACCGACCCTCCCCCCGCCGCACCTGAAGTGTCAAGTGGGTGGGACGGGCGTCTCATTATTTGAGCGCAATGGAGCATGGGCGAGGGCGCCGGCCCCGCCCACGACGCCGGATCGCACGGGCAGCGCGCCGCCCACGAGCACCTGTTGCCCCCCGTTCGTGGGATCACCCGGCAGGACGTTCGGCAGGACGTAGGGGCCGCTGTCGAGGGTGTGGCGCAGCCGGTGCTCGTCGAGGGCGCCGGCGAAGACCATTCCCTGGCCGTGGGTGCAGCCCATGGCCATCAGGGCGTGGGCCTGCTCGGGGGTGTCCACGCCGTCGGCCACCGACTCCATGCCGAGGTCGCCGGCGATGCGCAGCAGGCCGGCGGTGATCTTGTGCAACCGCGCGGATTCGGTCACCCCGTCGACCAGGGTGCGGTCGAGCTTGAGGACGTCCACGGGCAGCCGGCGCAGGGCGCTCATGGCCGCGTAGCCGCTGCCGAGACCGTCCAGCGCGATGCGCACGCCGAAGCGCCGCAGGGCCGCGAGGCGCCGCTCCAGCTCGTCGAGGCACAGGCGTGGATCACTGCCGGAGAGCTCCAGGACCAGCGTGCCCGCGGCCAGGCTGTGCCGCAGGACGAGCTCCTCGATGTTCTTCGGCGCCTGCGAGCGGTCCAGCAGGCGGGCCGCGGGGATGCGGACGTGGACGGGCACCAGGTGCCCGGCGCGGCGCCGCTCACCGGCCTGCTCGGCGGCCTTCTCCAGCGTCCAGCGGCCGAGTTCGGCGGTGCGGGCGCTCTCGTCGCAGCGCTCCATTTCGGCCACCCTCAGGAACTCGTCGGGGGTGAAGAGGATGCCCTGCGCGGAGCGCCAGCGGGCCTGGGCGCTGACGGCGGTCACCCGGCCGGTGGCCAGCTCGACGACCGGCTGGTGCAGCAGCGCGAACTGCCCGTCGTGCAGCGCGCTGCGCAGCCGGCTGACGGCCTCGGTGCGGCGCACGACGTCGTGCTGCATCTGCGGCGCGTACAGCTCGACGCGGCCCTTGCCGGCCTGCTTGGCCCGGTACATGGCGAGGTCGGCGTTGCGCATGAGCTCGCCGGGGGTGATGTCGGCCTCGGCGAAGGCGACGCCGATGCTGGCGTCCACCCGCACCTCGGTGCCGCCCTCGACCAGGTACGGCTGGGAGAGGGTGACCCGCAGCCGCTCGGCGATCTCCAGGATGCGGTACTCGCGGGCGGCGGCGTCGCGGCTGCCGTCGCCGATGATGAGGGCGGCGAACTCGTCGCCCCCGAAGCGGGCGGTGGAGTCCCCGGCGCGCACCGAGTCCTGCAGCCGGCGGGCGGCCTGGACCAGCAGCTCGTCACCGGCCTGGTGGCCGACGGTGTCGTTGACGGCCTTGAAGCCGTCGAGGTCGATGAAGAGCACGGCGGTGCCCGCGTCGGTCACTCTGCGCCCGGCGAGGGCCTGCTGGACGCGCTTGGTGAACAGGGCGCGGTTGGGCAGGTCGGTGAGCGGGTCGTGCTCGGCGGTGTGCTGCAACTGCGCCTGCAGCCGGACGCGTTCGGTGACGTCGCGGCTGTTGAAGATCAGCCCGCCGTGGTGCCGGTTGACGGTGGACTCCACGTTGAGCCACTCGCCGCTGCCGGAGCGGAAGCGGCACTCGATGCGGGTGGTGGGCTCCTCGGCGGGCGGTGCGGCGAGGAAGCGGCGCACCTCGTGGACCACGCGGCCGAGGTCCTCGGGGTGGATGAGCGAGGCCAGTTCGGAGCCGACCAGCTCCTCGGCGTCGCGCCCGTAGACGCCGGCGGCGGCGGGGCTGACGTAGCGCAGTATCCCGGTGGGCGCGGCGATCATGATGACGTCGCTGGAGCCCTGCACCAGGGAGCGGAAGTGGTTCTCCTTCTGCGCCAGCTCCTGAGTGAGGGAGATGTTGTCCAGCAGCATGATGCCCTGGCGGACGACGAGCGCCAGGACGACCGTGCAGCCGGTGAAGAGCACGACGCGGTCGACGTGGTGGCCGTCGAGGACGTTGTAGAGGATGCCCAGCGTGCACACGGCCGCCGCCAGGTACGGCGTGAGGGCCGCGAGGGAGCCGGCGATGGGCCGGCCGGAGGGCGCCGCCGTCCTGCCCCGGCGCGGCGCGCCCTCGCCGCCCTCCTCGCGGGCCACCCAGGGCGCGTAGGCCATGAGCATGTAGCCCGCGAACCAGCCGGCGTCCAGGATCTGCCCGGAGCGGTAGTTGGCCCGCAGCAGGGGCGAGGTGAACAGGGCGTCGCACAGGACGGTCAGGGCGAGGGCGGCGATGGCCGTGTTGATCGCCGAGCGGTTGGCCGAGGACCGCTTGAAGTGCAGGGCCAGCACCATGGACACGAGCACGATGTCCAGCAGCGGGTAGGCCAGCGACAGCGCGGCGTGGGCGACGGACTCGCCGGCGAAGTGCGCGGTGTGCGCGAGGGCCAGGCTCCAGGAGAGGGTCAGCAGCGAGCCGCCGATGAGCCAGGAGTCCAGGGCGAGGCAGACCCAGCCGGCCCGGGTGACCGGGCGGCGGGCGAGCACCAGCAGGCCGATGATGGCGGGCGGCGCGAACAGCAGGAAGCAGAAGTCCGCCGGGGAGGGGCTCGGCACGCGCTCGGCGAGCACGACCTCGTACCAGCCCCAGAAGAAGTTGCCGAAGCCGGCCATGGCCGAGGAGGCCGCGAACAGCAACCAGGCGGGCCGGAAGCGGGTGCTGCGCGTGCGCCCGTACCAGAAGCAGGAGACCGCGGCCAGGCCGGCGGCGCCGCCGAGGCCGAAGTCGCCCATGGTGTTGGCCAGCTCGGGCGATCCCCATCCGAGGGCGGCACCCGTGGCGTAGCCGCCGCAGACCAGGGCGAGCAGGAACTGGGAGAGCATGCCCGAACCCCCGGCCGGCGCGGGCCGGCGGGGGAGCGCCGCTCCGGGGGCGCTCACCGCGCCGCCGTCCGGGGCCGTGGTGGGTGGTTGAGCCGCGTCGGGTAGATCGTCCATTGGCCGTGCATCGCCCGTCGCCCCCCTCGAGTTCCGGTCCTTCGCTGCGCCCGTACGGTGCCCGGAGCAGCCCCCGTCGGGACGATACACCAGGTTCGTCACTCAGGGACATAGCTCATATACATAGCGTAACTAGCGACGGGATTACGGATACGCACTGCATCCAAATGCTGTCTCTGCGTGGTATCAGTCCACAACGGCTACGACATTCCGCAGAGGCTCGTCCAGTACGAATCTGGCCAGCTGATCGCGCAGCAGCGCCTTGGCCCGGGGCAGAAAGGCCGAAGAGGGGCCACCCACATGGGGGGTGATGAGGACGCCGGGTGCCGTCCACAGGGGGTGACCGGGCGGCAGCGGCTCGGGGTCGGTGACGTCGAGGGCCGCGCACAGCCGCCCGCGCTCCAGCTCGGCCAGCAGCGCCGCGGTGTCCACCACCGGGCCGCGGGAGACGTTGACGAGAAGCGCGCCGTCCTTCATCCGGGCGAGGAAGCCGGCGTCGACGAGCCCGCGGGTCTGCTCGGTCAGCGGCGTCACCAGGATCACCACGTCGGCGTCCGGCAGCAGGCCGGGCAGGTCGGCGACCGCGTGCACCGGGCCGCGTGCCACCGTGCGCGCCGAGCGCGCGACGCGCACGACCCGCGCGCATTCAAAGGGCGCGAGCCGGTCCTCGACGGCGGCGCCGATCGCGCCGTAGCCGACGATGAGCACCGACTTGTCCGCGAGCGCCGGCCGGAATTCCTGCCGCCATCGGCCCGCGTCCTGATTCCGTACGAAGCCGGGGACGTCCCGCAGGGCGGCCAGGACGAGGGTGAGCGCCAGTTCGGCGGTGCTCGCGTCGTGCAGCCCGCGCGCGCTGCACAGCCGGGCGCCGGCCGGCAGCACGGACAGGGCGGGCAGCAGGTCGTCCACGCCCGCGGTCAGCGCCTGCATGACGCGAAGGCGCGGCATCCGCGGCAGCGGCCGCAGGCTCACCGCCGTGCCCTTGAGGTAGGGCACGGCGTAGAAGACGCACCGCGCCGGGTCGGTGGGGAAGTCCGGGCCGCCGTCCCAGTGGGCGTACTCCAGGCCCCCGGGCAGGCCGTCGATCTCCTCGGGCCGTATAGGCAACCAGGCGACGGCAGGACCGGTGGAACCGCTGTGATCTGCGCTCATGTCTGGAGGCTATGCGATGGGACCACAGGAGCAGACGTTAGTTTGGGTCCGCCGCACAGGAGGGGAACGGGAGGGGAAACGGCCGGTGGAGCGCAGGACAATCGGTGCGACAGCGCTCGAAGTGGGTGCGGTGGGCCTGGGGTGCATGCCGATGCACTGGGCGTACTCCGCCTCCCAGCAGAACGGCGAGACCGCGCTGCGCACGGTGCACGCCGCACTGGACGCGGGCTCGAACCTCCTGGACACGGCCGACATGTACGGCCCGTTCACCAACGAGTTGCTGGTGGGACGGGTGTTGCGGGAGCGGCGCGCCGAGGCGTTCGTCTCCACCAAGTGCGGCCTGCTGGTGGGCGATCAGCACATCGTCGCCAACGGCCGCCCGGGCTATGTGAAGCGGGCCTGCGACGCCTCGCTGCGCCGGCTGCAGACCGACGTCATCGACCTCTACCAGCTGCACCGCCCCGACCCCGAGGTGCCCGTGGAGGAGACCTGGGGCGCGATGGCCGAACTGGTCTCCGCCGGCAAGGTGCGCGCGCTGGGCTGGTGCGCGGTCGGCGCCCGCGCCCGCAGCGGCTACGGCGCGGGTTCCGGGATGTACGACGCGACGATACGCCAGCTGGAGCGCGTCCAGCAGGTCTTCCCCGTCAGTTGCGTCCAGGCCGAGCTGTCGGTGTGGTCGCGCGAGGCGCTGGAGCGGCTGGTGCCCTGGTGCGCCTCCCGGGGGGTGGGAGTGCTGGCGGCGATGCCCCTGGGGAACGGTTTCCTCAGTGGCACGCTCACGCCGGGCCAGGGCTTCGAGCCGGAGGACGTCCGCGCCCGGCACCCGCGCTTCACCGCCGAGATGATGGCCGCCAACCAGCCGATAGTCGCCGGGCTGCGGCGCGTCGCCCACCGCCACGGCGCCACGCCGGCGCAGGTCGCGCTCGCCTGGGTGCTGGCCAGCAGCCGGCACGTGGTGCCGGTGCCGGGCACGAAGAAGGCCGAGTGGGCGGCGCAGAACGCCGGCGCCGCACGACTGCGCCTGACCGCCGAGGACTTCGCCGAAATCGCGGCACTTCCGCCCGCGATGGGCTCCTGGGACTGACCGCGGGTGTATCAAGGAGGGGTGTCCCGCTCATCCGGGATATGCCCTTTGTCAGGCATCCGCCCGAGAGGAGCACCGCGTCGTGCCCGTCCCCGCCGCAGGGCGCACTCCCCGGACCGTCCCGGTCGTCGCCGCCGCCCTCTCCCTCCTGCTGGCCCTCGCCGGCTGCTCCGGCGGCTCCTCCCCCGGCCGTACCGGCGGCCCGGCGGCCTCGGACTCGCGGGCGGCCTCCGCCGCCCCGGCCAAGGGCTCGGCCGAGGTCGTGCGTACGGTGGCCACCAGGCTGAACTCGCCGTGGGGCCTGGCCGCGCTCCCCGGCGGCGACCTGCTCGCCGGCTCGCGCGACACCGGCCGCATCGTGCGGATCTCGGCGAAGGACGGCGGGCAGACCCCGCTGGGCACGGTGCCGGGCGTCGCGGCCAAGGGCGAGGGCGGGCTGCTGGGCCTGGCCGTCTCGCCCCGCTGGTCCGACGACCACACGCTCTACGCGTACTTCACCACCGACTCCGACAACCGCATCGCCCGCATGCAGGTCGACGAGCGGCGCCCGGACGGGCAGCGGCTCGGCGCGCCGGACACCCTGGTGCGCGACATCCCCAAGGGCGAGACCCACAACGGCGGCCGCATCGCCTTCGGACCCGACGGGATGCTCTACGCCGGTACGGGCGAGAGCGGGCGGGGCGGCCTGGCGCAGAACCTGGAGTCGCTCGGCGGCAAGATCCTGCGCATGACGCCGGACGGCCGCCCCGCGCCCGGCAATCCCGGCTCGTCCTCGCTGATCTACAGCTACGGCCACCGCAACGTCCAGGGCCTGGCCTGGGACGCGGCCGGGCACCTGTGGGCGTCGGAGTTCGGCCAGAACACCTGGGACGAGCTGAACCTCATCCGCCCGGGCGCGAACTACGGCTGGCCCGAGGCCGAGGGAAAGGCCGGCAAGCCGGGCCTCACGGATCCGCTGGAGCAGTGGCACCCGGCCGACGCCTCCCCCAGCGGCCTGGCCTGCGCCAAGGGCTCGCTGTGGATGGCAGGTCTGCGCGGCGAGCGGCTGTGGCGCATCCCGCTGCGCGGAACGGAATCCTCCGGGCCGCCCGAGGCGTTCCTCCAGGGGAAGTACGGCAGGCTGCGCACGGTCGTGGCCACCGACGACGGCGGTTTGTGGCTGGCCACGAGCAATACCGACGGCCGGGGGCGGCCGGGGCCCGAGGACGACCGGCTGCTGTTGCTGAAGGTGACTTGAGACGGGACGTAAGGAAGGACAGGGAATGTTCAATGTGATCGAAGAACTGTTCTCACCCGGACGCAAACACACCGAGGAAGAGCAGAACCGGCTGGAGCTGACCGTCGACGACATGGGCGACGCGGACCCCGGCCGCGGCCCCATAGACCTCGACTCGGGCCACGTGGTCATCCGCCCCCGCCAGTGCGCCCCGTAGGGGCGCGGGGCACTGCACCAGTCCACGGCGCCCCCTAGGGGCGCGGGGAACTGCGCGACGAGCCACGACGCGCCCGCAGGCGGGGTGCCGCATGAGCCGCCGGACCGGCCCTAGGCCCTTCCCGCATCCACCAGCTGTTCCTGCGCCTGCTGCGGCACAGCCGCCTCCGGCGGCTCGATGCTGATGCGCGGCAGCAGCCGCTCCAGCCAGGCCGGCAGCCACCAGTTCGCCCCGCCGAGCAGGTGCATCAGCGCGGGCACCAGCAGGGTGCGCAGCACGAAGGCGTCCAGGGCGACGGCCGTGGCCAGGCCGATGCCGAACATCGCGATCACCCGGTCGCCGCTGAGCAGGAACGCCAGGAACACCGAGATCATGATCACGGCCGCGGAGTTGATCACCCGGCTGGTCTCGGCGAGCCCGACCCGCACCGCCCGCCGGTTGTCGCGGGTGGCCAGCCACTCCTCGTACATGCGGCTGACGAGGAAGACCTGGTAGTCCATCGACAGGCCGAAGAGCACCGAGACCATCACCACGGGCAGGAAGGGTTCGATGGGGCCCGCGCCGCCCAGGCCGAGCAGGTCGCTGCCCCAGCCCCACTGGAAGACGGCCACGATCAGGCCGAACGAGGAGGACACCGCGGCGATGTTCATCGCCGCCGCCTTCAACGGTATGCCGATGCTGCGGAAGGCCAGGAGCAGCAGGACGCAGCCGAGCCCGACCACGACGCCGACGAACAGCGGCAGCTTGTGCAGGATGACGCCGGCGAAGTCGTCGTAGGCGGCCGTCAGCCCGCCCACGCGCACCTCCAGGCCGCTGCCGGCGGTGGCCCGCGGCAGCACGTCGGTGCGCAGCCGCTGGACGAGGGCGCTGGTGGCGTCGGACTGCGGCGCGCTGGTGGGCACGACCGTGATGACGCCGGTGTCCCCGCTGCGGTCGAGCACCGAGGGGCTGACGGCGGCGACGCCGGGGGTGTGCCGCAGGGTGTCGGGAAGCTTGTTGAACGCCAGGCTCTCGGCGGCGCTGTCCAGGGGGGCGACGAGGGTGAGGGGGCCGTTGACGCCCGGGCCGAAGCCGCGGGCCAGCATGTCGTACGCCTGGCGGGTGGTGGACTGCGGCGGGTTGTTGCCCTGGTCGGAGGTGCCCAGATGCAGGGAGAAGGTGGGCAGGGCCAGCACCAGCATCACGGCGGCGGCCAGCGCGCCCAGCATCTTGGGGTGCCGCTCGACGAGCGCGGACCAGCGGGCCGCCAGGCCCGTCGGGGTTTCCAGCCGGGGCCCGCCGGTGGCGAGGCTGCGGCGTTCGCGGCGGCTGAGGGCGCGGTGGCCGATGAGGCCGAGCAGGGCGGGCAGCAGGGTGACGGAGGCGGCGACGGTGAGCACGACCGTCAGGGAGGCGGCCACGGCCACGCCGGTCAGGAAGTTCAGGCGCAGCACCAGCATGCCGAGCAGGGCCACGCACACGGTGCCGCCGGCGAAGACGACGGCGCGCCCGGTCGTGGCCACGGCCCGCTCGGCCGCAACGGCCACCGGCAGGCCCTGGCGCAGGCCCTTGCGGTGGCGGGTGACGATGAACAGCGCGTAGTCGATGCCGACGCCCAGGCCGATGAGGGTGCCCAGCATGGGGGCGAAGTCGGCGACCTTGGTCAGGTGGCCGAGCAGCTGGGTGGCCATGGCGGCGGTGCCGACGCCGACCAGGGCCGTTGCTATGGGCAGCAGGCTGGCGGCGAGCGAGCCGAAGACGAGGAAGAGGACGACGGCCGCCACCGCGACGCCAATGGCCTCGCTGAGGTGGCTGTCGGAGCCCTCGGTGACGGCGATGCCGCTGCCGCCGAGGGCGATGCGGAGGTTGCCAGTGGCGGCGCCGCGTGCGGTGTCGACGACCCGGGCGACCCGGGCGCGGTCGGGGTCGCCGCCCTTGCTGGTGAAGGCGATGGTGGCGTAGGCGGTGTGCCGGTCGGGGCTGATGCGGTCGGCGCCGCCGCTCGCGTAGGGGCTCTCGACGGCCGCGACGCCGGGCAGGGCAGCGATCTGGTGCAGGACGTCGCGCATGCGCTGTTCGACGGCGGGGGCGCGGACGGTGCCGCGGTCGGTGTGCCAGACGATCTTGTCGTCGCCGTCCTCGCCGGGGAACGCCTTCTGCAGCAGTGCCGTGGCGCGGGAGGACTCGGTGCCGGGCACGGAGTAGTCGTTGGAGTACGCCGGGCCGCCGATCGTGGCGGCCGCCGTGGTGCCGGCGAGGGCAACGAGCCAGAGCACGATCACGGCGAAGCGGCGGCGCAGGCACCACCGGGCGAGTGCGGTCATGGCGTGCTTCCCGGGTATCGCGTCGATCTCGCCGGGAGCGACCCGTGCATGACGACCGCTGGGCAAGGTGAGCATGGTCAGAGGCCCCTCGGGGCCCCTGACGGACCACTGTGACAGCAGGATAAGATCCTTTGTCGTATTTGTGGGTTATGCCACACGTTGCCCGCGGGCGGGCCACCTGGTCAGCGGAATCCCTGCCAGCTGTGCGCGACGTCGACCACGAGGTGGCTGCCCTCCTGGAACACCCGGAAGGGCAGCCGGGCCCGTACGCCCAGCCCCACCTGGGTGTCGCCCTCGAAGCTGCCGCCGAAGCGGGCGTCCTGGAAGGTGCGGTAGCCCGTGAGGTCCACCTCCGGCAGCGGCTGGCGGGCCTTGCCGTCGTAGGTGACCTGGCCGGTGGCCGGGTCGTACGAGGGGGCCGCGACCCGCACCTCCAGGATCGCGCCGCCGCTCACGGGGATCACGTCGCCCGAGCCGTCCTGTTGCAGCTTGTCCACGTAGCGCACGTGGTAGCCCACCGGACCCGTTCCCGGGCCCAGGATGTCGAACACCATGCGGTCGTAGCACTCGTGCCGGCCGGCCCTGATGTCCCGCAGCGGCTTGTAGTCGGTGGCCGTGCTCACCTTCGGCAGACTCCCCCAGCCCGCCGTGCACCGCGCCTCCGCCGTGGCCGCGCTCCCGGCCGCCACGGCCGTCCCCGCCGGTACCGCGGCCGCCGTCAGCCCGGCCCCCGCCAGCAGCAACGCCGCCAGCCCGGCATGCAACCGTCGCATGTCTACCCCCAGCCTTTCGGTGCGGGCTCCCGGAGCGGCCCGCTGCCAGGGATCATGCCGGACCGTTTCGGCGCATGGGGGGCGTATCGGCGAATTCCGGCCAGGACCCGCTTCGGACACGACAACGGCCGCCCCTCACAGGAGGGACGGCCGTCATGCCGGAATTGACGGGGCGGAATCAGCCCTCGACGCCCAGCTTCTCCAGGCTGTGCTTGTTCATTCCTTCGCGGCAAGCCGCTCAAGAATCAGTTCCCGCACGCGCGCCGCGTCCGCCTGGCCCCGGGTGGCCTTCATGACCGCGCCGACCAGCGCACCGGCCGCCGCGACCTTGCCGGCACGGATCTTGTCGGCGATGGCGGCGTTGGCCGCGATGGCCTCGTCCACGGCCGTGCCCAGCGCGCTGTCGTCGGAGACCAGCTTCAGACCGCGCTTCTCGACGACCTCGTCCGGCTCGCCCTCGCCGGCCAGCACGCCCTCGAAGACCTGGCGGGCCAGCTTGTCGTTGAGGGAGCCCTCGGCGACCAGCGCCGCGATCCGGGCGACCTGCGCCGGGGTGACCGGCAGCATCGCGAGGGCGACGCCCTCCTCGTTGGCGCGGCGGGCCAGCTCGCCCATCCACCACTTGCGGGCGGCCGCGGAGTCGGCGCCGGCCTCGACGGTGGCCTCGATCAGGTCGACCGCGGCCGCGTTGAGGATCGACTGCATGTCGTGCTGGGAGATGCCCCACTCCTCGCGCAGCCGGTTGCGGCGCACGCGCGGCAGCTCGGGCAGGGTCCCGCGCAGCTCCTCGACCCACGCGCGGGCGGGGGCCACCGGCACCAGGTCCGGCTCGGGGAAGTAGCGGTAGTCCTCGGCCTCTTCCTTGATGCGGCCCGACGTCGTGCTGCCGTCGTCCTCGTGGAAGTGCCGGGTCTCCTGCACGATGGTGCCGCCGGAGGACAGCACCGCCGCGTGCCGCATGATCTCGTAGCGGGTCGCGCGCTCGACGGACCGCAGGGAGTTGACGTTCTTCGTCTCCGAGCGGGTACCGAACGTCGAGGAGCCCTTCGGCATCAGCGACAGGTTGACGTCGCAGCGCATCTGGCCCATCTCCATGCGGGCCTCGGAGACGCCGAGCGCCTTGATGAGCTCGCGCAGCTCGGCGACGTACGCCTTGGCGACCTCGGGGGCGCGCTCGCCCGCACCAGTGATCGGCTTGGTGACGATCTCGATGAGCGGGATGCCGGCGCGGTTGTAGTCCAGCAGGGAGTGCTGGGCGCCGTGGATGCGGCCGGTGGCACCGCCCACGTGCGTGGACTTGCCGGTGTCCTCCTCCATGTGGGCGCGCTCGATCTCCACGCGGAAGACCTCGCCGTCCTCCAGCTGGACGTCCAGGTAGCCGTTGAAGGCGATCGGCTCGTCGTACTGGGAGGTCTGGAAGTTCTTCGGCATGTCCGGATAGAAGTAGTTCTTCCGGGCGAAGCGGCACCACTCGGCGATCTCGCAGTTGAGCGCGAGGCCGATCTTCACGGCGGACTCCACGGCCGTCGCGTTGACGACCGGGAGGGAGCCGGGCAGGCCGAGGCAGGTGGGGCACGTCTGCGCGTTGGGCTCGGCGCCCAGCTCGGTGGCGCAGCCGCAGAACATCTTGGTCTTGGTGCCGAGTTCGACGTGCACCTCGAGCCCCATGACGGGCTCGTAGGTCGCCAGCGCGTCCTCGTACGACACCAGTTCAGTGACGGTCACGGAAATTTACCTCTCAGTCCCGGCTAGCCCGCGAGGACGTCGTCGCTGTTCATGCGGCGCAGCTCGCGGACGAGCAGGGCGACGCCGGTGGCGATGGCGGCGGCGGAGACGACCGCGTCGACCAGCTGGAGCGTGTCCTGCTCGGTGCGGGCGGACTTCGCCTGCTTGATCACGCTCACCGCGCCGAACAGCGTGGTGCCGATGGACAAGTACGTGCCGGCCTTGGACTTCTTGAAGCCCTTGGCCTTCTTCAGCGCGCTCTTCTTGTCGGTCACAGCGACGGTGCCTCCTCCAGCAGTCGGTGTCCCCAGCGCTCGGTGAACGCGGCCTCGACCGCGGCACCGACCTTGTAGAGCCGGTCGTCCTTCATGGCGGGGGCGATGATCTGCAGGCCCACCGGGAGCCCGTCCTCCGGCGCGAGGCCGCACGGCAGCGACATGGCCGCGTTGCCCGCCAGGTTGGTCGGGATGGTGCACAGGTCGGCCAGGTACATCGCCATCGGGTCGTCGACGCGCTCGCCGATCGCGAAGGCGGTCGTCGGCGTCGTCGGCGAGACGATCACGTCGACCTGCTCGAACGCCTTGTCGAAGTCGCGCGAGATGAGCGTGCGCACCTTCTGGGCCGAGCCGTAGTACGCGTCGTAGTAGCCGGAGCTCAGGGCGTACGTGCCCAGCATGATGCGCCGCTTGACCTCGGGGCCGAAGCCGGCCTCGCGGGTCAGGGCGGTGACGTCCTCGGCCGAGCGGCTGCCGTCGTCGCCAGCGCGCAGGCCGTAGCGCAGGCCGTCGAAGCGGGCCAGGTTGGAGGAGCACTCCGAGGGCGCGATCAGGTAGTACGCGGCGAGCGCGAGGTCGAAGGACGGGCAGTCCACCTCGACGATCTCCGCACCCAGCTCCTTGAGCAGCTCGACCGACTCGTCGAAGCGCTGCAGGACGCCGGCCTGGTAGCCCTCGCCGCGGAACTGCTTGACGACGCCGACGCGCATGCCGGCGACCGAGCCGTTGCGGGCCGCCTCGACGACCGGCGGGACCGGGGCGTCGATGGAGGTGGAGTCCAGCGGGTCGTGGCCGGCGATCACCTCGTGCAGCAGGGCCGCGTCCAGGACCGTACGGGCGCACGGGCCGCCCTGGTCGAGGGAGGAGGAGAACGCCACCATGCCGTAGCGGGAGACCGCGCCGTAGGTGGGCTTGACGCCGACGGTCGCGGTGACGGCCGCGGGCTGGCGGATCGAACCACCGGTGTCGGTGCCGATGGCCAGGGGCGCCTGGTAGGCGGCCAGAGCGGCGGAGGAACCGCCGCCGGAACCGCCGGGGATCTTGGTGAGGTCCCAGGGGTTGCCGGTGGGTCCGTAGGCGCTGTTCTCGGTGGAGGACCCCATGGCGAACTCGTCCATGTTGGTCTTGCCGAGGATGACGACGTCGGCGTCCTTCAGACGCTTGGTGAGCGTCGCGTCGTACGGCGGGATCCAGCCTTCGAGGATCTTCGAGCCGACGGTGGTCGGGACGCCCTTCGTGGTGAAGATGTCCTTCAGCGCCAGCGGGACGCCGGCCAGCGGGCCGAGCTTCTCGCCGCGCTCGCGCTTGGCGTCGACCTCGCGGGCCTGGGCGAGCGCGCCCTCCCGGTCGACGTACAGGAAGGCGTGCACCTTCTCGTCGACGGCGTCGATGCGGGCCAGGTGGGCCTCGGTGACCTCGACGGCCGTGAGCTCGCCGGAGGCGATCTTCTCGGCGATCTCGGCCGCGGTGAGCTTGATGATGTCAGTCATCGCGGTTCAGTCCTCCCCCAGGATCTGCGGCACCTTGAAACGCTGCTGCTCCTGGGCGGGGGCGCCGGAGAGCGCCTCCTGGGGGGTCAGCGACGGGCGGACCTCGTCCGCCCGCATGACGTTCGTCAGGGGCAGCGGGTGGGAGGTCGGGGGTACGTCCTCGTCGGCCACATCGGAAACGCGGGCGACCGCGCCGATGATCACGTCGAGCTGTCCGGCGAAGTGGTCGAGCTCTTCGTCCTTCAGCTCCAGACGCGACAGCCGGGCGAGGTGGGCGACCTCCTCGCGCGTGATGCCAGGCATGCAGCGATCCTCAAGGGTGGGATGTATAGGGTTTCGGCCCAATCCTATGGCTCACCCACCCCTGCCCGCGAAATGCGTTTCCGTGGCGGGCCGGGGCATGGCTACGTGACCGGCTGATCGGCCGCGTCGGGGTCCGGGGCCGCAACGGCCTCCGTCGTGAGGGGGGCCCGGCGCCAGCCGGACTCGTGGCGCAGCCGCAGCCACGCCGTCGTCTCGTCCGGCGGCATCGCGGCCGCCACCAGCCACCCCTGCACTGCGTCGCACCCCAGGTCGCGCAGCCGCTCCCAGGTCTCGTCGTCCTCGACGCCCTCGGCGACGACGAGCAGGCCCAGGGAATGCGCGAGGTCCAGTGTGCAGCGGACGATCTCGGCGTCCTCGTTGTCGATGGCGAGCCGGGCCACGAAGGAGCGGTCGATCTTCAGCTCGCTGACCGGCAGCCGGCGCAGGTGGACCAGGGAGGAGTAGCCGGTGCCGAAGTCGTCGAGGGACATCTTCACCCCGTGCCCGGTCAGTCCGGCGAGCGTGTCGGCCGCCCGCTGGGGGTCCTCCAGCAGCACGTGCTCGGTTATCTCCAGTTGCAGGGCGCCCGGCGGGACGCCGTGCCGGGCGAGGCGGGCGGCGACGGAGCCGGCGAAGCCGGGGGTGTGCACGTCGCGGGGCGAGACGTTGACGGCGACGGGCACCTCCAGGCCCATCGCCCGCCACTTGGCGACCTGCCCGAGGGCGGTCTCCAGGACGTACTCGGTCAGGCGGGGCATCAGCCCGGAGGACTCGGCGATGGCGATGAACTCGTCCGGCGAGACCCGGCCGCGCTCGGGGTGGACCCAGCGCACCAGCGCCTCCAGGCCCTCGACGTGGCCGTCGAAGCCGACCTTGGGCTGGTAGTGCAGTTCGACGTCGCCGGCGTCGAGGGCGCGGCGCAGGTCGCCGAGCAGGCCGAGCCGGTCGGGCGTGTTGCCGTCGCGGCGGGCCTCGTAGACCTCCACGCCGCTGCGGTCGCGCTTGGCCTGGTACATCGCGACGTCGGCGCGGCGCAGCAGCCCCTCGGCGTCGAGGGCGTGGTCGGGGTAGACGGCGACGCCGGCGCTGGCTTCGAGGACGAGGGTGAGCCCGTCGAGGTCGAGCGGGGAGCCGAGGTCGGCGACGAGGGAGCGGGCCACGCGCTGGGCGCTGGTGAGGGAGTCGGTGACGGGCAGCAGGACGGCGAACTCGTCGCCGCCGAGCCGGGCGGCCTCCGCGTCGCGCGGCAGGGCCAGGCGCAGCCGTTCCGCTATTTGCAGCAGCAGCCGGTCGCCGGCGAGGTGGCCGAGGGTGTCGTTGACCGACCGGAAGCGGTCGAGGTCGATCAGGACGAGGGCGGTGCGGGCGCCGGCCTGTTCGGCCTCGTCGAGGGCGGTCCAGGTGCGCTCCAGCAGCCACTGGCGGTTGGGCAGGCCGGTGAGGGGGTCGCGCAGTTGTTCCTCGGCGCGGGCCCGGGCGATCCACAGGGTGGAGTCCAGGGCGACGAGGGGGACGGCGAACAGGGGCAGCAGGACCGGCGAGTGGTCGGCGACGACGGCGATGAGCGGGGCGATGCCGAGCAGGGCGCCGCCGACGAGGGCCTGGCGCAGCAGTGCGGTGCGCGCGATGGAGGTGAGCGCGGCGCGCGGGGCCATGGAGCGCCACAGCAGGGCGCGGGTGACGGCGAGGTAGCAGAACGCGGCGGCGGCGATCTTGGGGGCGGCCGCGGGCGTCCAGGTGTCGGGCAGCCAGGGGGCGTCGACGCCGGGGCCGGCTCCCAGGGCGGCGAGGCCGAGACCGGCGGCGGCGATGCCGAGGACGTCGACCGCGCCGTGGAGTAATGCCTGGCGCCATCGGTGCCGGCGGGCGGCGGTGACGAGGGTGACGACGGCGACGCCGGCGAGGGCGGCGGGCACCCAGCCGTACAGCAGGAGCACCGCGAGGGTGAGGGCGGCACCGGATCCGGTGCCGCCCCACCAGCGGTCCCTGCCGAGGGCCACCAGATGGACGACGATGAGCGCGGTCAGCGCGGCCAGCGCCCCGCCGGCGGTGCCGCCGGGGAAGAGGGGGTGCCCGCCGGCGAGCTCGCCGAGGACGCCGCCGGCGAGGGTGAGCGCGGCCAGGGTCACGCAGACCGTGGGCAGCGTGGGTGGGGAGAGCCGGCGCAACCGTGATGCCGGTTCGGCGCTGTCGGTGGGTTTCATGCCCGTCCCTCTCACAGCCGGCGGTGCCCGCGTCACGGCAGGCGCACATCTCAACAGTAGGCCGCAGAAGGCTACGGCGGGCAGCGATCGGCAGCGGTTGCCCGAATGCGATCCGGCGTTCTGTAGCCATCTGGTACGCGCTGTAGGGGTAATGCCCACTGACTATGCGGGCATTACTCCGCGGGGGTGGCCTCCTGGGGCACGGCCGCCGCGCGCGCCGCCTCCGGCCCTTCGTTCAGGAGTACGACGAAGGCGTCCTCTTCGAGCACGGGAACCTTCAGCTGCATCGCCTTGTCGAACTTGGAGCCGGGGTTGTCGCCGACGACCACGAAGTCGGTCTTCTTCGACACCGACCCGGTCACCTTCGCTCCGCGCTGCTGCAGGGCCTCCTTGGCGGCGTCGCGCGTGTAGCCGGCGAGGGTGCCGGTGACGACGACGGTCAGTCCGGCCAGCGGACGCGGCCCCTCGTCCTCGGCGACCTCCTCCTCCATCCGCACGCCCGCGGCCTTCCACTTGGCCACGATCTCGCGGTGCCAGTCCTCGGCGAACCACTCCTTGACCGAGGCGGCGATGACGCCGCTCACTCCCTCGACGGCGGCCAGCTCCTCCTCGCTCGCCTCGGCGATCCGGTCGATCGAGCGGAACTCGCGGGCCAGCGCGACGGCCGCGACCGGGCCCACGTGCCGGATGGACAGGCCGGTCAGGATGCGGGCCAGCGGGCGCTGCTTGGCGGCCTCGATGTTGGCGAGCATCGCCTCGGTGTTCTTCTTCGGCTCGCCCTTCTGGTTGGCGAAGAAGGTGACGACCTTCGGCTCGCCCGTCTCCGGGTCGCGCTTGGGCAGGCCGGAGTCCGGGTCGACCACGTAGGACTTGACGGGCAGCAGTTCGTCGATGGTCAGGTCGAACAGGTCGCCCTCGTTGCGCAGCGGCGGCTCGGAGGGCTCCAGCGGCTGGGTGAGGGCGGTGGCGGCCACGTATCCGAGGTTCTCGATGTCCAGGCACTTGCGGCCGGCGAGATAGAACAGCCGTTCGCGGATCTGGGCGGGGCAGGAGCGGGCGTTGGGGCAGCGGAGGTCGATGTCGCCCTCCTTCATCGGGCGCAGCTCCGTCCCGCACTCGGGGCACTGCGCCGGCATCATGAACTCCCGTTCGGTGCCGTCGCGCAGGTCGGACACCGGGCCGAGGATCTCGGGGATGACGTCGCCCGCCTTGCGCAGCACGACGGTGTCGCCGATGAGCACCCCCTTGGCCTTGACGACCTCCTGGTTGTGCAGGGTGGCGAACTCCACCTCGGAGCCGGCGACCGTGACCGGCTCCACGACCGCGTACGGGGTGACCCGGCCGGTGCGGCCGACGCCGACGCGGATGTCGAGCAGCTTGGTGTTGACCTCCTCCGGCGGGTACTTCCAGGCGATCGCCCAGCGGGGCGCGCGGGAGGTGGAGCCGAGGCGGCCCTGCAGCGGGATCTCGTCGAGCTTGACGACCACGCCGTCGATCTCGTGCTCCATCGAGTGCCGCACCTCGGGGTCGCCGTAGTGCGCGATGAACGTGCGCACCTCCGCCAGCGAGCCCACGACCTTGGCATGCGCGGCGGTGGGCAGGCCCCACTCGCGCAGCAGCTCGTACGCCTGCGACTGGCGCTCGATGGCGAAGCCCTCGCGGGCGCCGACGCCGTGCACGACCATGTGCAGCGGGCGGGAAGCGGTGACCTTGGGGTCCTTCTGCCGCAGGGAGCCCGCGGCGGCGTTGCGCGGGTTGGCGAAGGGCGGCTTGCCGGCCTCCACCAGGCGCGCGTTGAGCTCCTCGAACTTCTCCACCGGGAAGTAGACCTCGCCGCGCACCTCGACCAGGGCGGGGATCCGCTCGCCCTCGAGCTGCTCGGGGACGTCGGTGATGGTGCGGATGTTGGGCGTGATGTCCTCGCCGGTACGGCCGTCCCCGCGGGTGGCGGCGCGGGTGAGACGGCCGTGCTCGTAGGTGAGGTTGACCGCGAGGCCGTCGACCTTGAGCTCGCACAGGAAGTGGTACGGCGTGCCCTCGCCGATGTCCTTGGCGATGCGCTCGGCCCAGACGGTGAGCTCCTCGTCGTCGAAGGCGTTGTCGAGGGAGAGCATCCGCTCGCGGTGCGCGACCTCGGCGAACTCCGTCTCGTACTGCCCGGCCACCTTCTGGGTCGGCGAGTCGGGGCTGCGCAGCTCCGGGTACTGCTCCTCCAGCTGCTCCAGGGAGCGCATCAGCTTGTCGAACTCGGCGTCGCTGATGACGGGAGCGTCCTTCACGTAATAACGGAAGCGGTGCTCCTCGATCTGCTCGGCGAGCAGGGCGTGCTTCTCCCGCGCCTCCGCGGGCGTGGTGCTCGTGCTCGTACTGCCCGCGAGCTCTTTGCCGTCCCGTTCGACCGCCACCGTCTCGTTCCTCCCGTTGCGCCCCCGAGCACCGTCACTCAGGGTTGTCTGCGAGTGATTTCGCCGCCCGGACGCAATGGGCGAGCACCGCGCGGGCATAGGCGGGTGAAGCGCCCGCGAGCCCGCACGCGGGAGTGACCACCACGGACTCGCTCAAAGTCCCCGGGGGCAGCCCCAGCCTGCGCCACAGCGTCCTGACACCCATGACGCTACCGGCAGGGTCCGACAATCGGCCGTCCACGCCGGGCACGACGCCCGCGAACAGCGTGGTGCCGGCCTCCACCGCCTCGCCCAGCGCGTCGTCCTCACGCTCGGTGAGCAGCGAGAAATCGAACGACACGGCGTCGGCGCCCGCCCTGCGCAGCAGCTCGAAGGGCACGCCGGGGGCGCACGAGTGCACGACGAGCGGGGCCCCGGCCTCCTTCGCGACCGCCGCGAGCTCCCGCAGCGCGCCCTCGACGACGGCCCGGTCCACCGCCCGGTGGGTGCGGTAGCCGCTGGCCGTGCGCACCCGTCCGGCCAGCACGGCCGGCAGCGACGGCTCGTCCAGCTGCAGCACCGGCCGCGCGCCCGGCACCCGGCGGCGCAGGTCCGCCAGGTGGGTGCGCAGGCCCTCGGCGAGCGAGGCCGTAAGGTCCCGGCAGGCGCCGGCGTCGCTCAGGGCGGCCTCGCCGCCGCGCAGCTCCAGGGAGGCGGCGAGCGTCCACGGGCCGACGGCGGAGACCTTCAGCGCGCCCTCGTGGCCCTGGGTGAACTCCTCCAGCGCGTCGAGGTCCTCGCCGAGCCAGGCGCGGGCCCGCCGGGTGTCGCGCCCGGGCCGGTCACTGATCCGCCAGCCGCTGGGCTCGACGTGCGCGTACACGTCGACCAGGAGCCCGGCCGTCCGCCCGATCATGTCGGCGCCCGGACCGCGCGCGGGCAGCTCCGGCAGATGGGGCAGCGCCTCCAGCGACCCGGTGACGGTCTTCGCGGCCTCGCGGGCGTCCTCCCCGGGCATCGAACCGACGCCGGTGGCGGCTCCGGCGCCCCACACCTTCGACTTACTGTTCTCGCTGTTGTGGCTCACGGAAGGAGCCTACGAGACCCGGCGCCGGCGCCTGTCCGGCGGATCGCGCAGTGGCCCGTCAGGGGCGCGGGACCGTACGGGGCGCCGACTAGCCGCCGGAGTAGCCCGGGCGCACCGACAGGTCGTGGACCTCCGCGTCGCGCGGCAGGTCCAGGGCGAGCAGCATGGTGGCGGCCACCGACTGCGGGTCGATCCACTTCTCGCCGTCGTACGCGGCGCCCTCCTGCTGGCGCACGCGCACCTGCATGGGCGTGGCCACGCGGCCCGGGTAGACGCTGGTGACCCGCACGCCGTTGGTGTGCTCCTCGGCGCGCAGCGAGTCGGCGAGCGCCTTCAGGCCGTGCTTGCTGGCCGCGTACGCGCCCCACTGGGGGTTGGCGCGCAGGCCGGCACCGGAGTTGACGAAGACCACGTGTCCCTTGGAGACGCGCAGCTGCGGCAGCAGCAGCCGCGTCAGCTCGGCCGGGGCGACGAGGTTGACCGCAAGGGTGCGGTTCCAGGTCCTGGTGGTCAGCTCCCCCACCGCGCCCAGGTCGGCGACGCCGGCGACGTGCAGCAGGGAGTCCAGCCGGTCGGGCAGTTCCTGGTGGCCCAGGGCCCACGACAGCCGGTCGGGGTTCTCGAGGTCGGCCACGAGCGTGCGCGCACCGGGGAAGCGCCCGGCCAGCTCCTTGGCCCGCCCGGCGTCCCGGGCCACGAGCCACAGCTCGTCCCCGCGCTCGTGCAGCCGCCGGGCGACGGCCTCGCCGATGCCCGACCCGGAACCGGTGATCAGATGTGTTGCCATGCCCCCAGCTTGCCCTAGGCCGCGCCCGGCGGACATGCGGTGCCCCTTACAGGACGCCGTGCGCCTCCTCCAGGTACGCCATGGCCGCGGCGCCGTCCTCGGCGAAGAAGACCAGCTCGGCCAGCGGGCGTGGCAGGAAGCCCTCGGCCTCCATCCGGCGGAACTGCTGCAGCAGGCCGTCGTAGAAGCCCGCCGCGTTCAGCAGCACGACCGGCTTGTCGTGCAGCCCGTGCTTCTTCAGTTCCAGGATCTCGGTCGCCTCGTCCAGCGTGCCCGTCCCGCCGACCATGACCACGATCGCATCGCCCCTGGCGAGCAGTTGGGCCTTGCGCTCGCCGAGGTCCTTGGCGATGACCATCTCGTCGGCGTTCTTGCGGGCCTTCGCCGCGAGGAATTCCACCGAGACGCCCACCAGCCGGCCGCCGTGCTCCTGCACGCCGTCGGCCATCACCTTCATCAGCCCCGACTCCGAACCGCCCCACACGAGGGTGTGTCCTCCCTTGCCGATGAGTTCGGCGAACTCGCGGGCGGGAGCGGTGTAGCGCTCGTCGAGATCGGCGGCGGAGCAGAAGACGGTGATGTGCATGGCATCACGGTACGCCGGGGCGCACCACCCGCGCGCCCTTGCGTATATGACCCGTTTTCAGCCGCCCCAGGTAGCGGTTCGGAACCCGTTCCGTCGCGGTGGTGTCACAGAACGCCCCTGGATTTGGCGGGGTGTAAGGACGTTGTTAGCGTGACGTGCGCTCGTCAAGAGACGGCAAAATCCAGTCATCGATCCAGTCACTCCAACGGGGGAGTTCCAGCGTGAAGCTTCGTCACGTCCGCGCGGCCGCGGTCTTCGGCGTCTGCGTCGTGGCCCTGACCGGTGCGCGCGGCCACCACGGCGGCAGCTGCGGCGGGTCCAGCCACGGCAGCAGCCACCACTCGTCCTCCGACAGCGGCAGCACCTCGACGAGCGGCGGCACCACCGGGGGCTCCACGGGCAGCGACTCCTCGTCGGGCGGCTTCACCTCGGGCGGCACGGGCAGCGGCACCACCAGCGGCACGGGCAGCAGCGGCAGCACGACCTCCGGTTCCACCACCGGAGGCGGCATCGGCGGCAGCCGCAACGACGCCATGCGCGACATCAAGATCAACGACTGCGCCTACAGCGACCGCCTCGGCATCACGGCGAAGCTCAGCGCCACCAACAGCAGCGCGACGCTGAAGTACACCTACCGCCTGACGGTGCAGTTCACCGACCCCACGGGCAAGGTCACCGTCCGCAACCCGTCGATCCCCTACGTCGCCCCCGGCAAGACCGAGAACCTCGACGTCTCGACCCCGTACGTGCCCAAGGCGGGCTCGCCGAGCACCGGCGGCAAGTGCGAGGTCACCAACGTGACGCGGACGATCGAGCGCTGATCCCGGAGGAACCCCTAGCGGGCGGCCGCCGACGAGGTGGTCGCCCGCTCCGTCGAGGCGATCGTCGCCGAGCCGACGACGCGCGTGCCGTCGTACAGCACGATCGCCTGGCCGGGGGCCACGCCGCGCACCGGCTCGGCGAAGCGGACGCGCAGCTCGCCGTCCACCAGCTCCGCCGTCACCTCGGTCTCGCCGCCGTGCGCACGCAGCTGCGCGGTGTACGTGCCGGGGCCCTCGGGGGCGACGCCGCACCAGCGGGGCTTGATCGCGGTGAGGGCCGAGACGTCCAGCGCCTCGACCGGGCCGACCGTCACCGTGTTGTTCACCGGCGAGATGTCGAGGACGTAGCGCGGCTTGCCGTCCGGGGCCGGGTGACCGATGCGCAGGCCCTTGCGCTGGCCGATGGTGAAGCCGTACGCACCCTCGTGGGTGCCCAGCTTGGCGCCGGACTCGTCGACGATGTCGCCCTCCGCCCTGCCCAGGCGCTTGGCCAGGAAGCCCTGGGTGTCGCCGTCGGCGATGAAGCAGATGTCGTGGCTGTCGGGCTTCTTCGCCACGGCCAGGCCCCGGGCCTCCGCCTCGGCGCGGATCTCTTCCTTCGTGGTGATCGTGTCACCCAGCGGGAAGAGCGCGTGCGCCAGCTGGCGCTCGTCGAGGACACCGAGGACGTACGACTGGTCCTTGGCCATGTCGGAAGCCCGGTGCAGCTCGCGCGTGCCGTCCTCGTTGACGACGATCGTGGCGTAGTGGCCGGTGCACACCGCGTCGAAGCCGAGGGCGAGCGCCTTGTCCAGCAGCGCCGCGAACTTGATCTTCTCGTTGCAGCGCAGGCACGGGTTCGGGGTGCGGCCGGCCTCGTACTCGGCGATGAAGTCCTCGACGACGTCCTCGCGGAAGCGCTCGGCGAGGTCCCAGCAGTAGAAGGGGATGCCGATGACGTCGGCGGCACGGCGGGCGTCGCGGGAGTCCTCGATGGTGCAGCATCCGCGGGCACCGGTGCGGAAGGACTGCGGGTTCGCGGACAGCGCGAGGTGCACGCCGGTCACGTCGTGTCCGGCCTCGACGGCACGCGCGGCGGCGACGGCGGAGTCCACGCCGCCGGACATGGCGGCGAGCACACGGAGGCGACGTCCGTCGCGGGGGGCTGAAGGTGCACCGGGGAAGTCACTCATAGCCCTCCCAGGGTACGGGGTGCCCGGAACCGGACGACTGTCGCACGCGTGTCCGGTGCGGAGGGGGTGCGTCGTGGGAGGGACGGAACGGCCGGGACGGCCCGGCATCGACCGGCGCGGGCTGCTGATCGGGACCGCGGGCGCCGTGGCGGCCACGGCGGGCTACCTGGAGCGGGACGAGCTGGCGCGGTGGTGGTGGCGGTTCACGGGACGGGAGAGGCCCCGGACCGACGGGGCCGTCGACCACCCGGGCGCCGAGTGGGTGGCCGCCTCGTCGGCGAACTGGCGGCGGGCCTCCCGCCCCGACGACTACGCGATCGACCGGATCGTCGTCCACGTCGTGGAGGGCGACTACGGGGACGCCCTGCACGTCTTCCGCGACCCCCTGCACCAGGCCGCCGCCCACTACGTCGTGCGCCGGGACGGGCACGTGGCGCAGACCGTCCGCGAACTGGACGTGGCGTTCCACTCCGGGAACCGCGCCTTCAACGAGCGCAGCGTCGGCATCGAGCACGAGGGGTACGTGGACCGGCCGGGCGACTTCACGGACGCGATGTACGCCGCGTCCGCCCGGCTCGCGGCGGGCATCTGCGCCCGCTACGGGATCCCGGTGGACCGGGAGCACATCGTGGCCCACTCCGAGGTGCCGGGCACCGACCACACGGACCCCGGCCCCCACTGGGCCTGGGACCGGTACGTGGGGCTGGTGCGGCGGGCGCGCACGGCGGGCTAGGCGAGTGCCCGTCTGCGGGCGCATGGCGGCTTGTCGCGCAGTTCCCCGCGCCCCTGACGGGGCACTGCACCAGCCCACGGCGCCCCATAGGGGCGCGGGGAACTGCGCGATCGGCCACCGACGGCCCGCAGCCGACGCGCCACCCCGAGGCCCGGGCGAAGCACGGCACCCTGCCTGCGGGCGCGTGGTGGCTTGTCGCGCAGTTCCTCGCGCCCCTACGGGGCGCCGTGATGACGTCCTAGCTCAGGCCCGCGCTGCGGGCGCGCTGCACCACCGGGCCGATCGCCTCGACGACCGCCGTCACGTCGTCGCGCGTCGACGTGTGCCCCAGGGAGAAGCGCAGCGTGCCGCGCGCCAGGTCCGGGTCCGTCCCGGTGGCGAGCACGACGTGGCTGGGCTGGGCGACGCCCGCCGTGCAGGCCGAGCCCGTGGAGCAGGCGATCCCCTGCGCGTCCAGGAGCAGCAGCAGGGAGTCGCCCTCGCAGCCGGGGAAGGAGAAGTGCGCATTGCCGGGCAGCCGCCCGGCCGGGTCGGGGTCGCCGCCGAGGACGGCGTCCGGCACCGCCGCGCGCACGCCGCTGATCAGTTCGTCGCGCAGGGCGCCGATGTCGCGGGCGAAGCCGGCGCGGCGTTCGGCGGCGAGGGTGCCGGCGACGGCGAAGGCGGCGACGGCGGGGACGTCGAGGGTGCCGGAGCGCACGTGGCGTTCATGGCCGCCGCCGTGCAGCAGCGGTACGGGCGCGTACTGCCGTCCCAGGAGGAGGGCGCCGATGCCGTACGGGCCGCCGATCTTGTGGCCGCTGACGGTCATCGCGGCGAGCCCGGAGGCGGCGAAGTCCACCTCCAGCTGGCCGACGGCCTGGACCGCGTCGGCGTGCAGCGGAACGTCGAACTCCGCAGCGACCTCGGCCAGTTCGCGCACCGGCATGACGGTGCCGATCTCGTTGTTGGCCCACATGACGGTGGCGAGGGCGACGTCGGCGGGGTTGCGGGCGATCGCCTCGCGCAGGGCGTCGGCGTGCACGCGGCCGTGGGCGTCGACCGGGAGGTACTCGACGGTGGCGCCCTCGTGCGTGGCGAGCCAGTCGACGGCGTCGAGCACGGCGTGGTGCTCGACGGGGCTGGACAGCACGCGCGTGCGGGCGGGGTCGGCGGCGCGCCGTGCCCAGAACAGACCCTTGACGGCGAGGTTGTCGGCCTCGGTGCCGCCTGCGGTGAAGACCACTTCGCTGGGGCGGGCGCCGAGGGCCGCGGCGAGGGACTCGCGCGCCTCCTCCACGGTGCGGCGGGCCCGCCGTCCGGCGGCGTGCAGCGACGAGGCGTTGCCGGCGAGCGGGAGCTGGGCGGTCATCGCCTGCACCGCCTCCGGAAGCATGGGGGTGGTGGCGGCGTGGTCGAGGTAGGCCATGGTGGCACCGATTCTACGAGGCGGGGTGCGCGCCCGTGCGGGGCGTTCCCGGCCGCCCCGCCCCGCCCGGCGACGGCGCCTCCTCCCCGTCCCGCTCGTACTGCCGCACGACGGCCGCCGCGATCCGGGCGAGGTCGTCGCGGACCTCCTGCGGGGCGACGACCTCCACGTCCGGGCCGTAGGCCAGCAGGGAGCGCGCGCCGCGCGGGTCCGGGAAGGCGAACTCCACGGTCGCGGGGTCGCCGTCGCCGGGCGGCCCGGTGACGAACCGGCCGAGGATCCGCAGCAGCATCTCCAGGCGGGTGCGGCGCACGAGGGCGGTGACGTGCAGGCCGGCGGGGCGCTGTTCGACCTCGCGGCGCAGGACGTCCCAGGCGTCGGCCAGTTCCACGCCGGGCCGGCGGCGTACGGGCTCGTCGAGCACGGTCACGGCCTCGGTGCGGTCGGCGCGGTACAGGCGGGGGCGGCCGCGGTGGTCGGCGACGAGGTACCACACGCCGGCCTTGGCGACGAGGCCGTAGGGGTCGACGGTGTACACCTTGGGGCGTTTGGTGCCGCTGTGGCGGTAGCGCAGGCGCAGCCGGCGGTCGGTGAAGACGGCGTCCTGCAGCTCTCCCGGCTCGCCGGCGGGGCCGGGGCCGAGCATCCAGCGGACGGGGTCGACGAGGATGCGCCGCCCGGTGGCCTCGGCGGCGGGGCGGTGCGGGGCGGGGAGCGCGGCCATGACCTTGCGCAGGGCGGAGCCGAGGGCGGCGTCGAGGCCGAGGGCGCTGTGGGTGTCCCCGGCGGCGAGGACGAACAGGGCGCGGGCCTCGTCGGCAGTGAGCCCGGTGACGTCGGTGCGGTAGCCGGGCAGGAGGGATATCCCGCCGTGCCGGCCGCGCTCGGCGTAGACGGGGACGCCGGCGGCCGAGAGGGATTCGACGTCGCGGTAGACGGTGCGGACGGAGACCTCCAGGCGCTCCGCGAGCTCGGCGGCGGGCATGCGGTCGCGGTTCTGCAGGAGCAGCAGGATCGACAGCAGCCGGGATGATTTCACGCTTGTCGCACCTATCCGGGGTCCTGTGGAAAACCTGACGGCAGGTGTCAGCTTATGCGGGCATGCTCGTTCTCGGCCGACGGAAACGGCGACGGCGAAGACGGAGACGAAGGAGCCTGCCATGCGCACCACCGACCCCCGCACCACCGACCCCCGCCCCCTGCTCGACCGCGCCACTGCCCAGGTGGCCGAGCTGATCGCGCGGGTGCCCGCCGAGCGGATGGCGGATCCCACGCCGTGTACGGAGTTCGACGTCCGCGCCCTGCTGGGACACCTGGTCGCGGGGGTGTGGGCCGCGGCCGCGCTGGGCGAGACCGGCGAGCGCACGGGCCTGGTGCCGCCGGCGGACGTGCCGGACGACGGCTGGTTGAAGGTCTACGAGGAGGGGCGCGAGCGTCTGCTCGCGGCCTGGGCCGACGACGCCAAGCTGGAGGCGCCCATCAGCGTGCCGTGGGGCGAGATGCCGGGCCGGGCGTATCTGTTCTCGGGGTGCGTGCTGGAGTCGGCGACGCACGCCTGGGACCTGTCCATAGCCCTCGGCGCTCCCCTCGCGCTGGACGAGGAGCTCGCGGAGCGGGCCCTGGAGTGGGCGCACCGGTTCCTGCCGGCCGAGCGGCGGGGCGAGGGCGTTCCGTTCGAGCCGGTGCGCCCGGCTCCGGAGGGTGCGGACGCCTACGGGCGGCTGGCGGCGTGGCTGGGCCGCACGGTCTGACGCCGCGCGGGTCCGGGGCGGTGGGGCGTCACACCGCGCCGCTGCCGGTGGCCGGGTCCTCGGCGGCCGCGCTGCGCCGGTGCCAGGCGCGGGGGGCGCGCCAGTTGTAGTGCATGGCCAGCAGGCGCAGGACGAAGGCGGTGGCGGCGGAGATCATGCTGGTGGTGACGTTGAGCGCGTCGTAGTGGATGAGCAGGGCCGCCATGGTCGAGCCGACCATGGCCGGCACGGCGTACAGGTCGCGGTCCCAGCGCAGGAGATTGGGCACCTCGTGGGCGAGGACGTCGCGCAGCACGCCGCCGCCGACGGCGGTGGTGAGGCCGAGCGTGGCGGCGAAGGTCAGGCCGAGGCCGTGGGAGTGGGCCTTGACGGTGCCGGCGACGCAGAAGAGGCCGAGCCCGGCCGCGTCGAAGGCGTTCACGGCCTTGGTGATCCGCTCCACCTCGGGATGGAGGAAGAAGACGATCACCGTGGCGACCAGCGGGGTGATGAAGTACCCGAGGTCGGTGAAGGCGGCGGGCGGCACGGCACCGATGATCAGATCCCTGATGAGCCCGCCGCCCAGGGCCGTGGCCTCCGCCAGCACCGCCATGCCGAAGACGTCGAAGTTCTTGCGGACGGCGAGGAGGGCACCGGAGATCGCGAAGACGAAGATCCCGGCAAGGTCCAGCGAGTGCTGGACGGAGGGGGTGAACAGATCGGTGAGCACGCGACATTCTTACTCGTCACGGGCGATGCCCCGTCCCCGTCCCGAGGGGTGGGACGCTCCGTACCGGCGGGGAGCCCGGTCATTTCTTCGGCAGTGCGGGCTTGCCCGGCTGCGACAGCCAGGTGGCGAACAGGTCGCCGAGGTCCTGGTGGGAGACCGCTTCGGCGAGGCCGATGAACTGGGAGGTGCGCACGTTTCCGCCGCGGTGCAGCTGCGTCCACCGCGGCAGCAGCCGGAAGAAGGCCCGGTCCCCTATGCGCTCGCGCAGCATCTGCAGGGTCATGGCGCCCCGGAAGTAGACGGCGCGGGAGAAGAGGGTGTCGCGCTGCGGGTCGGCGATGTCGACCTTCCAGAAGGGGTCGTCGGCCTTGCGCTGGTTGTAGGCCTCCAGGAAGGACTGGTGGGCGCTCTTGTGCTGCTTGTGCTCCGCCCACAGCCACTCGGCGTAGGTGGCGAAGCCCTCGTTGAGCCAGATGTCCTTCCAGCGCTCGATGGACAGGGAGTCGCCGAACCACTGGTGGGCCAGTTCGTGGACGACCGTCGACTCGTCGCGCACGGCCGAGTAGACGGGCTTGCTCTGGGCCTCCAGCGAGAACTCCGCCTGCGGCATGTCGTCGACGACGGCCCCGGTCTCCTCGAAGGGATAGGGGCCGAAGAGGGCGGCCCAGTAGTCGGTGGCCTCGGCGGTGATGCCGTAGAAGTCGAGCTTGCCCTTGGGCAGCGTCGGGTCCGTGGCCACGTAGATGGGGATGCCGCCGGGGGTGGTGCCGCGCCGGACGTCGAACTTGCCGATGGTGGCGGTCACCGCGTAGGTGGCCATGGGCCGGGTCTCGCGCCAGTGGCTCACGGTGGTGCCGCCGCGGTCCTGGGTGGCCAGGAGTCGGCCGTTGGAGACGGCGGTCAGGCCCTTGGGCGCCCGGATGCGGATGTCGTAGGTCGCCTTGTCGGAGGGGTGGTCGCTGGAGGGGAACCAGGTGGAGGCCGCATTGGGCTCACAGGCGACGAAGACGCCGTCCTTGGTCTTCATCCAGCCGTACTTCGAGCCGAAGACGATGGGGCCGCTCAGCGCCTGGGGTATGCCGCCGTAGACGACGGTGGTGGTGAAGGTGCGGCCCTTCTCCAGCGGGACGGCCGGGCGGACGCGCAGGTCGTCGCCGCTGCGGGTGAAGGCCGCCGGGAGTCCGTCCACCTCGACGGACTTCACGGCCAGCTGCTGCAGGTCCAGGTGGAAGGAGTACAGGCTCTGCACGGCCCGGGCGGTGATCGTGGTGCGGCCGTCCAGGCGCCCGGAGGCGGGGGCGTACTCCACGTCGAGGTCGTAGTGACGGACGTCGAAGCCGCCGTTGCCGAGCCCGGGGAAATAGGGGTCGCCGATGCCGGGGGCCCCGGCCATGGGCATGCCGTGGATGCCGGGGGCCGCGTCGTCGTCGGGGGCGAAGGCCGTGACCGCGGTGGTGGCGACGGCCACCGCCAGGGCCAGGAGCCGGATGGCCCGCCGGCGCCCGCCCACGGCGCGTATCAGACGGGCGGGGCGTACGAGCCGGGCCCGGCGTATCAGCTCGGCCCGGCGTATCAGCGCCGCCCGGCGCATCGGCTGGGCCGGGTGAGTCGGCCGGGCCGGGCGGGCCCGGCGTATCGAGCGGGGGAGTGCCATGAGCCGTCCCTTCGAACCTGCCGGCCCCTGCGGCAACGGGCCGGCTCCGCACCCTCCCCGCTCGCCGCACTCGCGTCCTCACCAACGTGGCACGGCCCTCACCCGGTCGCACCTTCCGTTACTGCGTCGGTGGGACCGGCGCCTTCCGGGGCGTTCTCCGGGTGGTGGCACGCCACCCGGTGGCCGGTGCGCAGTTCGGCCAGCGGGGGCTCCTGCTGCTTGCACACCTCCGTCGCCTTCCAGCAGCGGGTGTGGAAGCGGCAGCCGGACGGCGGGGAGATCGGCGAGGGCACGTCCCCCTTGAGCAGAATGCGTTCCCGCTTGGCGCGCCGCTTGGGGTCGGGCACGGGCACGGCCGACAGCAGCGCCTTGGTGTACGGGTGCATGGGGCGCTCGTACAGCGAGCTGCGGTCGGTCAGCTCCACGATCTTGCCGAGGTACATCACGGCGATGCGGTCGGAGACGTGCCGGATGACCGACAGGTCGTGGGCGATGATCACGTACGTCAGGCCCAGCTCGTCCTGCAGGTCGTCCAGGAGGTTGACCACCTGGGCCTGGATGGAGACGTCCAGGGCGGAGACGGGTTCGTCGGCGACGACCAGCTTCGGCTTCAGGGCCAGTGCCCGGGCGATGCCGATGCGCTGCCGCTGGCCGCCGGAGAACTCGTGGGGGTAGCGGTTGTAGTGCTCGGGGTTCAGGCCCACCAGCTCCAGCAGCCCCTGCACCTCCTTCTTCACCCCGCCCTCGGGCGTGATGCCCTGCAGCCGGAAGGGCGCGCCGACGATGGTGCCGACCGTGTGCCGGGGATTGAGCGAGGAGTACGGGTCCTGGAAGATCATCTGGACGTCGCGGCGCAGCGGTCGCATGCCGGAGACGCCCAGGTGGCTGATGTCGCGCCCCTCGAACTCGATCCTGCCCCCGCTCGGCTCGATCAGCCGGGTGATGAGCCGGCCCATGGTCGACTTGCCGCAGCCGGACTCCCCCACCACGCCCAGGGTCTCCCCCGAGCGCACCTCGAAGTCGATGCCGTCGACGGCGCGCACGGCCCCGACCTGGCGGCGCAGCAGGCCCTTGGTGATGGGGAAGTGCTTGACCAGGCCCTCGACCTTCAGCAGGGTCTCGGGGGCGGCGGGCGCCTGCTGTTCGGGGATCGTCATCTGGTGGTCCTTCACAGCTTGGGCGCAATCTCTTCGGTCCAGATCCGCAGGCGCTCCTCGGGCGAGAGGTGGCAGGCGGAGTGGTGCGGCCGGCCGTCGTCGGTACCCGGCACCAGGCGCAGTTCGGGCCGCTCGCTGCGGGTGATGCCGTCGCGTGGCACGTCGGCGTAGGGGCAGCGGGGGTTGAAGGCGCAGCCGGGCGGCACGTTGATCAGGCTGGGCGGCGAGCCCTTGACCGGGATCAGCCGCTCGGTCTGGGCGCGGTCGATGCGCGGCATGGAGCCGAGCAGGCCCCAGGTGTAGGGGTGCTGGGGCGAGGAGAAGACCTTCTCGGCCGGTCCGCGCTCCACGCACCGCCCGGCGTACATCACCAGCAGGTCGTCGGCGAGCTCGGCGACGACGCCGAGGTCGTGGGTGATGATGACGACCGCGGAGCCGAACTCCTTCTGCAGGTCCCGGATGAGGTCGAGGATCTGGGCCTGGACGGTGACGTCGAGGGCGGTGGTGGGTTCGTCGGCGATGAGCAGCTCGGGGTTGTTGACCAGCGCCATGGCGATCATGGCGCGCTGGCGCATGCCGCCGGAGAACTGGTGCGGGTAGTCGTCGACGCGCCGGTCGGGCTGGGGGATGCCGACCCGGTCGAGCATCTCGATCGCCCGCTTGCGGGCGGTCTTCTTGTCGACGTCGTGGTGGGTGCGGTACGCCTCGGTGATCTGGTTGCCGACCGTGTAGTAGGGGTGCATGGCCGACAGCGGGTCCTGGAAGATCATGGCCATCTTGCGGCCGCGCAGGGTGCGCACCCGGTCGGGGTCGGCGGCGATGAGCTCCTCGCCGTCGAGCCAGACCTCGCCGGAGATCTTCGCCCGGGCGGTGCGGTGCAGGCCCATGACGCCGAGCGAGGTGACCGACTTGCCGGAGCCGGATTCGCCGACGATGCCCAGGGTCTTGCCGGCGCGCACGTCGAAGCTCACGCCGTCGACGGACTTGACCAGGCCGTCGTCGGTGTCGAAGTGGATGCGCAGGTCGCGCACGGAGAGGAAGGCTTCGGCGTGCTCGCTCACGAGTACCTCACCCTGGGGTCGATGGCCGCGTAGACCAGGTCCACCAGCAGGTTGCAGACGACGATGAAGAAGGCGGCGACCAGGGTCACGCCCATGACGATGGGCAGGTCGTTCTCGGTCACTCCCTTGACCGCGTACTCGCCGATGCCCTTGAAGGAGAAGACCGACTCGGTGATGACGGCGCCACCGAGCAGCAGACCGAAGTCCATGCCGAAGATGGTGACGATGGGGGTGAGGGCCGAGCGCAGCCCGTGCCGGACGACGACCTTGCGTTCGGTGAGGCCCTTGGCCCGGGCGGTGCGGATGTAGTCCTCGTTCATCGTCTCCAGCATTCCGGCGCGGGTGAGCCGGGCGTAGAGGGCGGAGTAGAGGAAGGCGAGGCTGCACCAGGGCACGAGCAGGTTCCAGGCCCACTGGGCGGGATCGTCGGAGAAGGGGACGTAGTTGATGCCGTGCCAGATCTCTACGTCGACCGTCAGGACGTTCAGGGCCAGCATGCCGGTGAAGAAGATCGGCAGCGAGACGCCGGCCAGGGCCACGCCCATGAAGAAGCGGTCGAGCAGGCTGCCCCGCTTGAGCGCGGAGAGCACGCCGATGGCCACGCCGGAGAGCACCCAGATCACCGCGGCGCCGACGGCCAGCGACAGGGTGACGGGGATCCGGGAGGTCAGCTGCGGCCAGACCTCGACATGGGTCTTGAAGGAGTAGCCGAAGCACGGGGCCGAGCAGTGCGCGGCGTCGGGGCCGAACCTGTAGTCGGCGCCGACCACGAGGGCCTTGATGAAGTGCCAGTACTGAAGGTAGATGGGTTGGTCGAAGCCGAGGTTCTTCTTGACCGCGGCGACGGTGTCGGGGTTGGCGTCCTTGCCCACGTACTGGGTCGCGAGCTGGTCCATCGTCTGCCCGGCGATGCGGGGGACGAGGAAGAAGATCGCGAAGGTGACTGCGCTGACCACCAGCAGCAGCAGTACCGCGGCGAACAGGCGTCGGATGATGTACGCAGCCACAGTTGTGCGGCGCCGGGCGCGCCGGACCGGAAGGCGGGCCTTTCCGGTCCGGCGGCCGCAGGTGCCTTCACCTGCCTTTCGAAACTCTTCGGCGGACGGTGCCGCGGCTACTTGGCGGAGCCCATCAGCAGGTAGTTGTACGTGCCGAGGTAGGCCTGGTCGACGGTGACGTTGGTGGCCGACTTCGGCCGCAGGAGCAGGTTCTTGCGGTAGACCAGCGGCACGGCGGAGGCGTTCTCCGCGATCAGCTTGTCCACCTCGCCCCATGCCTTGGCGCGGGCCGCGGCGTCGGTGTTGGCGATGCCCTCGTTGAGGGCCTTGTTGACCTGCGGGTCGTCGAGCTCCTGGACGTTGTTGCCGCCGGAGGGCTTGATGGCGGAGCCGTTGGCGATCTGGTCGAGGAAGCCGAAGCCGGTCGGCCAGTCAGGACCCCAGGCGGTCATGAGCATGCCCAGGTTGTGGCTGTGGACGTAGTCCGGGACGCCGGCGAAGTTGGTGAAGTACTTGCCGGTCGGGAAGGACTTGATCTCGACGTTGATGCCGATCTTCTTCATCGACGCCTGCACGGCCGTGGCCATGGCCATCTCCGCCGGGCGGTCCGAGCGGGCCGTCAGATTGGTGGAGAAACCATTCGGCTGACCGCATTCCTTCAGCTCGGCCTTGGCCTTGTCGATGTCGCCCTTGCTGCCGGGCGTCTGGTAGAGGTCGAACTTGGTGTAGCCGTCGACGGACGGCGGCAGCAGCGTGCTGGCCACGTCGCCCTTCGGGTCACCGCCCATGGCCTCCTGGACGGAGACCTTGTCGATGCCCCACTGCACGGCCTTGCGGCAGTGGATGTTGTCGAACGGCTTCACCTTCAGGTTCAGGCCGATGTAGCCGGTGGCGCTGGCGTACGGGTTGTCCGTCTGGTTCTTCAGCTTGGCGTCGCGCAGCACCTTCGGCTGGGTCTGCGGGGCGACGCCCGCACCGCCGGCGTCGACGCCGATGCTGTCGTTGAGCAGGTTGTTGTCGACCGTGACCTGGTTGACCTTGAACTTGATGGTGATCTTGTCGGGCAGCGCCGGGCGGTTGGGGTCCGTCTTGGGGTCCCACTGCGCGTTGCGCACCAGCGTGGCGCCCTTGCCCTCCTCGTACGACTCGAACTTGTACGGGCCGGAGGAGATGACGTGCTGGACGTACTGGGCGCCCTTGTCGGCCTTCTGGGGGACCGGCGCGGTCTGCGAGAAGGTCGCCAGGTAGTCGAAGTCCGCGAAGGCGTCCTTGAGGTGGAAGACGATCGTCTGGTCGTCCGGCGTCTCGATGGACTTGATCCCCTCGGGCGACTTGTCCTTGTACGGGCCCTCGTACTTGTCGCCGCCCTCGAGGTGGGCCTTGAAGTAGGTGGGGCCGTTGGACAGGGCCTCGGGCGCGAAGTTGCTGCGCTCGATCGCGTACTTGACGTCCTTCGAGGTGATCGGCGAGCCGTCCTCGTACTTCAGGCCCGCCCGGAGCTTGTACGTCCACGTCTTGGCGTCCGCACTCGGCTTGCCCAGGCCCTCGGCCAGGTCCGGCACGACCTTCAGGCCCTCCTTGCCGGGGGCCGGCTTGAACATGGTGAGCGTGCGCCCGTAGAGCCGGGCGAAGTTCTGCACCCAGCCGTAGTAGGTGTTGCCCGGGTCCAGCGAGTCGGCGGCGTCCGCCATCTCGAAGGCGAGCGTGCCGCCCTTCTTGTCCGACTTGTTGGCGAGCCCGGTCAGTGCGGCGTTGGCCGCCGAGCTGCCGCCGCCCTTGCCGCCGTCGCTCTTGTCGTCGGAGCCGCCGCACGCGGACGCCCCCAGGGCCAGCACCACCGCCGTGGCGATCGCAACCGTCGTTCTCTTCGTCTTCACCTGAGGAAAGCCCCCTCTTTCGTCTTCGTGGCACGGTGGACCACAAGGGCCGCCGCTGATCGCTTGCTGTGGAGAGGTGTGACAGAGGTGTGGAGCGGTCCGGTGGCCCGGGATCACTTGCTGCGCGGGTCGAGCGCGTCCCGCAGCCCGTCCCCGAGCAGGTTGAAGGCCAGCACCGTGATGAAGATGGCGAGGCCGGGCACGAACATGTACTGCGGGTCGGCCTGGTAGAGGTCCGTGGCCTGGCTGAGCATGCCGCCCCAGGAGGCCTGCGGCGGCGCGATGCCGACGCTGAGGAAGCTCAGCGCGGCCTCGAAGAGGATGTTGGTCGGGATCAGCAGCGTGGAGTACACCAGGATCGGCGCGACCAGGTTGGGCAGCAGCTCGCGGAAGAGGATGAACGTCCCCCGGGCACCGAGGCTGCGCGACGCCTCGACGAACTCGCGTTCGCGCAGGCTGAGCGTCTGGGCCCGCACGATGCGGCCCATGTAGGGCCAGTTGAAGAAGCCGATCACGAAGATGAGCACGCTGATGCGCAGCGGCAGGCCGGACAGTCCGAAGGCGCCGTCCTGCAGGGCCGCGGAGATGGAGATGGCGAACAGCAGCAGCGGGAAGGCCAGGAAGGTGTCCATCATCCTGCTGATCACGGTGTCCGCCCAGCCGCCGTAGTACCCGGCGACCACGCCCAGCACGGTGCCGATCACCACGGACAGCAGGGTGGCCCCGGTGGCGACCAGCAGGGAGACCCACGAGCCCTCGATGATGCGCGCCAGGATGTCGCGGCCGTACTGCGGGTCGACGCCCAGCGGATGTTCCCAACTCATGCCGCCCCAGGCGTCCTTGGGCGCGAGCAGGCTGGGGTCGATGAGGTCCTGGTGGAACTCGTTGGGATCCAGTCCGAAGACGGCCTCGATCGGCTTGGCCAGGACGGCGAGGAGGATCAGCAGGATCACCACGATCCCGCCGGCCACGGCCACCTTGTCCCGCTTGAAGCGCAGCCAGGCGATCTGCGTGAGTGATCGACCCTCGATCTGGCTCTTGCGGGCACCGGCCAGAACGGCTTCCGGCTGCGCCCCGGCGGCCGACCCCGTGGTCTCGATAGGTGCGGTCACTGTGCCAACGACCCCTCTCGGCCGGAGGTGACCGGCCCACGCCCGCCGCAACACTCGCGGCCTGGTACTCACATGTACGGGAGATGTGCAAGTGGTGCAGATGGAGCGGAGGTTCGGGAAAGAGCGCCCGTGACGCGCCGTGATGCCGGCCGGGCCGTCTCTTGTTGGCGGGAGTCTTCATCGCGTCGGCGATCACTCGCCAGCCCTCGCCCGCAATGTATGCGCAACCGTGATGTGTGATGGAGGGTTCCGTTATCCGGACAGCGCGGTCGACTGCCCGGTGCGCGCCTGCAGGGCGCGCAGGTCAGTACGCCCCGGCCTGCCAGCCCTGGGGCGGCTGCGGGTAGCCGTAGGCACCCGAGGGCCCGGCCGGCGCGACGGCACCGCCGCCGTAGGCGTCACGGTCGAAGAAGGGCCGGGCATGGGCCCGCATCCACAGCGCGACCGGGTCGTACTCGTCGGCCATCGACACCGTCGACACCGGCAGCCCCTCGGGCACCACGCCGACCGACTGCTGCATCATCTGCCGCACGGCCTCGACGGCCGCCGGCGAGCTGTCGTACAGGTCCAGACCGATGCACAGGTACGGGGTGCCCAGGGCCGGCTGCACCCAGGCCCGGCGCAGGGTGCGCACGACCGGCGTACGGTGGGCGTTCTGCCCCAGCAGGGCGTAGAACTGCGGGATCTCCACGGCCGGTTCGCTCAGCTGCAGCGGCCCGGCCGGCAGCCGCTCCATGCCCTCGGCGACGCGGCGCAGGTCCGCCCAGGGAATGCCGACGCCCCCGCCGGGCGCGTGCGGGTTGAGCCACAGGCCCCAGCGGTCGGGGTACAGGGAGGCGGCCACCGTACGACCGGGGACGACCTCGTGGGAGCGGTTCCAGCCGCTGGCGGCGAGCTCCTGGGCGGAGGTCACGCACGGGGCGTAACCGAGGCCCTCGACCTCCATGTTGCCGTACTGCGCCTCCGGCGAGCCCGGCTCGCCGTGCCACAGCAGCATCCACACCCGACCCTCGGCCACGGCCCGCAGCAGCGCCTCGTACGCGTCGTACCGGCCCGGCGCCACTTGGCGCAGCACCTGCTCGACGCCGCTCTCCGCGCCCGCGCTCACCTGGGTCCGCCTTGTCTCTCGGCCGTGTGTTGCCACCAAGCTTACGAGTACAGGTCGCGGTCGTAGAACGGACGCAGCTTCTCCCGCATCCAGTGCCCCACCGGGTCGTCCGCCACGTCCAGGAACACCAGCTGCACCGGCCATGCCACGGGAGCCGTGGCCAGTGCCCGGCCCACCGCCTCCATCGCGGCGCCCCGGCTGCCGGGATCCGGAAGATCCAGCTCCACCCCGATGAACAGCGCCGGATCGGCACCCTCCACGCTCGCCAGCGCACGGCGCGCGGTCCGCACCGGACCCGCGGCCGCCAGCTCCAGGCCCGCCGCCGCCAGGAACGCCGTCGGCTCCTCCTGCCAGTCCGGCTCGAACAACCGCACCCGGCCGCCCGTGGGATCCCCCTCCCACGCCGCCCGCCCCACCCTGCACAACTGTGCGACGGCCGGCGGCGGCAACGGCACCCCCACCGTGCCCTCCGGATTCACCACGATGCCGACCTGCGGAGGCAGCCCCCGCGCGAACTCCACGGCCGGAGCCACCGCGAACGCCATGGCCGGCCCGGCCACGGCGAGGAACTGCTCGTGCGAACTGAACACCGGCACGAACGCGGCCCCGTCCAGCTCGATCGCCGGCAGATCCAGATCCGCGCTCTGCGGCCCCCCGCCCTTGGGCAGCGGCACCCACACACTGCTGCGGCCGAGCACGTCGAGGATGCGCGGGGCGGCGTCGGGGACGCCGACGGAGGCGGCGAGGACTTCCTCGAGTTCATTGGCGGGCCAGGCGCAGTTGCTCACGCTCCCGCACCTTAACGGCTGCGCCTGGGCCGTGGTACGGGGGGTGGGCCGCACCCGGGGCTCCGCCCAGGCGGCACTACGGCGCCCCGTAGGGGCGCGGGGAACTGCGCGCTCGGCCACCGACGGCCTGCAGCCGAGCACGGCACTCCGCCTGCGGGCGCGTCGTGGCTTGTCGCGCAGTTCCCCGCGCCCCTACGGGGCGCTGCAGGCGAACGTCAGCTTCTGCAGCGCGTCCGCGGCCCCGCGGTCCAGGAGGGTCGCCGACGCGGCGCCGCGGGGCATGCGGCCGGCCTCCGCATCGGTCACCAGCCGCCGCATCGCCCGCCGGTGGCGGGCGAACGAGCGCGGCGGCACGCCGCGGCCGCGGGCCCGCTGGCCCGCCCGCGCCTGCGCCGCGTCCACGACCAGCATCACCACGTGCAGCCGCCGCCCCCGCCGCCGCGCCTCGCGCGCCAGCCACCACCGCACCCAGCCCCACTGCCCGCAGTCGTGCACGACGACGCTGTGCCCGGTGCGCAGGGCGCGCCACAGGGCGGCGTAGTGCGCGAGCCGGGCGGCCGGCCGGTAGGCGGCGTACGGCAGCCGGCGGGGTACGCGGCGTTCGATGCGGCGGCGGGTGTCCTGGGAGTCCACGCGGTGCACGCCGGGCCCGACCACGCGCCGCATCAGGGTGGACTTGCCGGCTCCGGGCAGCCCGGAGACGACGACCAGGTCCCCGGCCCGGTAGCGCAGCTCCTCGACCGTCCCGCCGCGCAGGTCGACCACGCCCGCCACTCCCCCCGTACGCACCGTGACCGTCGCCCCCTCCTTTCGTACGCAAAGGAAAGGTAATCCAAATCGGGACCTGGTGGGCGGTCCGTCGCACGGCCGTACGTGCAATGATGTGCGCGCCAAGCGCCATCGGCACGCTCGACAATCGCACGACCAACTGCATATTGGCCGCTCGAATCCGCGCGGGAGAGTCCTGGTGGGCGCATTGCGCCGTGCACCGGGCGCCGAAGGAGCAAGTTCCTCCCTTGAATCTCTCAGGCCCCGATACCGCGAGGGTGAGGCAGATCTGAAAAGCGGGCCGCCCCGGCGGTCCCACCCAAGGTGCAAGCCGGGCTCTCCCAAGGGGCTCCCGGTGAACCTCTCAGGTTCCGATGACAGATGGGGAGGCCCCGATTCCTCGGTACCTCCGTGACTTCTTGCCCGGGAGCCTGACCATGACGACCGACGCCCCCCGCCGTACCGCCCTGGACGCGCTGCACCGCGCGCTCGGCGCGACCATGACCGACTTCGCGGGCTGGGACATGCCGCTGCGCTACGGCAGCGAGCGCGACGAGCACGTGGCGGTGCGCACCCGCGCCGGCCTGTTCGACCTCTCGCACATGGGCGAGATCACCCTCACGGGTGCCGAGGCCGGCCGGGCCCTGGACTTCGCCCTCGTCGGCAACATCTCCGCGCTGGCCGTCGGCCGGGCCCGCTACACGATGATCTGCAACGCCGACGGCGGCATCGTGGACGACCTGATCGTCTACCGCCTGGCCGAGCAGGAGTTCATGGTCGTCGCCAACGCCTCGAACGCGCAGGTCGTGCTGGACGCGCTGACCGAGCGGGCCGCCGGTTTCGACGCGGTCGTGCGTGACGACCGCGACGCCTACGCGCTGATCGCGATCCAGGGCCCGGCCTCCCCGGCGATCCTGAAGTCGGTCACGGACGCCGACCTGGACGGGCTGAAGTACTACGCGGGCCTGCCGGGCACCGTCGCCGGCGTCCCGGCGCTGATCGCCCGCACCGGCTACACGGGCGAGGACGGCTTCGAGCTGTTCGTGGCCCCGGGCGACGCCGAGAAGCTGTGGCAGGCGCTGACCGAGGCGGGCGCGGACGCGGGCCTGGTGCCGTGCGGGCTGTCCTGCCGGGACACCCTGCGCCTGGAGGCGGGCATGCCGCTGTACGGGCACGAGCTGACCACCTCGCTGACCCCCTTCGACGCGGGCCTGGGCCGCGTGGTGAAGTTCGACAAGGCGGGCGACTTCGTGGGCCGCGAGGCGCTGGCCGCCGCTGCCGAGCGCGCCGAGAGCGCGCCGCCGCGCAAGCTGGTGGGCCTGATCGCCGCCGGCCGCCGGGTGCCGCGCGCCGGCTTCGCCGTCGTGGCGGGCGGCGAGGTCGTCGGCGAGGTCACCTCCGGCGCCCCCTCCCCCACGCTCGGCAAGCCGATCGCGATGGCGTACGTCGACGTGGCCCACGCCGCCCCGGGTACGGAAGGGGTGTCCGTGGACATTCGCGGCACCCATGAGCCGTACGAGGTCGTGGCGCTCCCCTTCTACAAGCGGGAACGCTGAGACCCTCTCATCTCACCTGTCAAGACCCCTTGCACAAGCACTCACGCGCGTACAGGAGAATCTAGCCATGAGCAACCCCCAGCAGCTCCGTTACTCCAAGGAGCACGAGTGGCTCTCGGCCGCCGACGAGAACGGCGTGGCGACGGTCGGCATCACCGAATTCGCGGCCAACGCGCTCGGTGACGTCGTCTACGCCCAGCTCCCGGCGGTCGGGGACACCGTCACCGCGGGCGAGACCTGTGGCGAACTGGAGTCGACGAAGTCGGTCAGCGACCTGTACTCCCCGGTCACCGGCGAGGTCGTCGCGGCCAACGAGGACGTGGTGAACGACCCCGCGCTGGTGAACACCGCCCCGTTCGAGGGCGGCTGGCTGTTCAAGGTGAAGATCACGGACGAGCCGGCGGACCTGCTGTCCGCCGACGAGTACACCGACTTCGCCGGCTGAACCCCGCTCTCCCCTCCCTCGTCCAGGAAGAACTCATGTCGCTCCTCAACAGCTCCCTCCATGAGCTCGACCCCGACGTCGCCGCCGCGGTCGACGCCGAACTCCACCGCCAGCAGTCCACCCTCGAGATGATCGCCTCGGAGAACTTCGCTCCGGTCGCGGTCATGGAGGCCCAGGGCTCCGTCCTCACCAACAAGTACGCCGAGGGCTACCCGGGGCGCCGCTACTACGGCGGCTGCGAGCACGTCGACGTCGTCGAGCAGATCGCCATCGACCGCATCAAGGCGCTCTTCGGCGCCGAGCACGCCAACGTGCAGCCGCACTCCGGCGCGCAGGCCAACGCCGCGGCGATGTTCGCCCTGCTCAACCCGGGCGACACCATCCTGGGTCTGAACCTCGCGCACGGCGGGCACCTGACCCACGGCATGAAGATCAACTTCTCCGGCAAGCTCTACAACGTGGTCGCCTACCACGTCGACGAGCAGACCAACCGGGTGGACATGGAGGAGGTCGAGCGCCTCGCCAAGGAGCACCGCCCGAAGCTGATCGTCGCCGGCTGGTCCGCCTACCCGCGCCAGCTGGACTTCGCGGCCTTCCGCCGGATCGCCGACGAGGTCGGCGCGTACCTGATGGTCGACATGGCCCACTTCGCGGGCCTGGTCGCCGCCGGGCTGCACCCCTCCCCGGTGCCGCACGCGCACGTGGTGACCACCACCACGCACAAGACCCTCGGCGGCCCGCGCGGCGGTGTGATCCTGTCCACGGCCGAGCTCGCCAAGAAGATCAACTCCGCGGTCTTCCCCGGCCAGCAGGGCGGCCCGCTGGAGCACGTGATCGCCGCCAAGGCGGTGGCCTTCAAGGTCGCGGCCAGCGAGGAGTTCAAGGACCGCCAGCGCCGCACCCTGGAGGGCGCGAAGATCCTCGCCGAGCGCCTGATGCAGGACGACGTGCGCGAGGCCGGCGTCTCCGTGCTCTCCGGCGGCACGGACGTCCACCTCGTCCTGGTCGACCTGCGCAACAGCGAGCTCGACGGCCAGCAGGCCGAGGACCGCCTCCACGAGGCCGGCATCACGGTCAACCGCAACGCCATCCCGAACGACCCGCGCCCGCCGATGGTCACCTCCGGCCTGCGCATCGGCACCCCGGCCCTGGCCACCCGCGGCTTCCAGGCCGAGGACTTCCGCGAGGTCGCCGACATCATCGCCGAGGCCCTCAAGCCGTCCTGCGACACCGAGGCCCTGCGCGGACGCGTCACGGCCCTGGCCGCGAAGCACCCGCTGTACCCCGGCCTGAAGTAGCACGCGGCACCGCATTCACGCCGGATTAACCGGTTGGTACGGGGCATCCCGCACACTGGAGAAGTGGGCGGGATGCCCCGCACCACGTGGCGCACCCCACGCGTCACAGGGCGTGACACCCCCGCGTACCCCCTGCGCTCCCCCACGCCCGCCGCACGACCCCCGTACCACCACCGACCCGAGGAGCAGCCACCGTGGCCATCTCCGTATTCGATCTCTTCTCGATCGGCATAGGCCCGTCCAGCTCTCACACGGTCGGCCCCATGCGCGCCGCCCGCATGTTCGTGGGCCGCCTGAAGAAGGACGGCCTGCTGGCCCAGACCACCGCCGTGCGGGCCGAGCTCTTCGGCTCCCTCGGCGCCACCGGCCACGGCCACGGCACCCCCAAGGCCGTCCTGCTCGGCCTGGAGGGCCACTCCCCCCGCACCGTCGACGTCGAGATCGCCGACGACGAGGTCGAGCGCATCCGCACCACCAAGCGGCTGCGCCTGCTCGGCGCCGAGATCGGCACCGACCACGAGATCGACTTCGACGAGTCCACCCAGCTGATCCTGCACCGCCGCCGCGCCCTGCCGTACCACGCCAACGGCATGACCCTCGCCGCCTACGACGAGACCGGCGCGCCCCTGCTGGAGAAGACCTACTACTCCGTCGGCGGCGGCTTCGTCGTCGACGAGGACGCCGTCGGCGCCGACCGCATCGTCCTCGACGACACCGTCCTCAAGTACCCCTTCCGCACCGGCGACGAGCTGCTGCGCATGTCCCGCGAATCCGGCCTGTCGATCTCCGCGATGATGATGGAGAACGAGAAGGCCTGGCGCACGGAGACCGAGATCCGCGAGGGCCTGCTGGAGATCTGGCGCGTCATGCAGGCGTGCGTCACGCGCGGCATGTCCCGCGAGGGCATCCTCCCCGGCGGCCTGAAGGTCCGCCGCCGCGCCGCCAGCACCGCCCGCCAGCTGCGCGCCGAGGGCGACGCCCAGGCCCGCGCCATGGAGTGGATCACCGTCTACGCCATGGCCGTCAACGAGGAGAACGCCGCCGGCGGCCGCGTCGTCACCGCCCCCACCAACGGCGCCGCCGGCATCATCCCGGCCGTCCTGCACTACTACATGAACTTCGTGCCCGGCGCCGACGAGGACGGCATCGTCCGCTTCCTCCTCGCCGCCGGCGCCATCGGCATGCTCTTCAAGGAGAACGCCTCCATCTCCGGCGCCGAGGTCGGCTGCCAGGGCGAGGTCGGCTCCGCCTGCTCCATGGCCTCCGGCGGCCTCGCCGAGGTCCTCGGCGGCACCCCCGAGCAGGTCGAGAACGCGGCCGAGATCGGCATGGAGCACAACCTGGGCCTGACCTGCGACCCCGTCGGCGGCCTCGTCCAGATCCCCTGCATCGAGCGCAACGGCATGGCCGCCGCCAAGGCCGTCACCGCCGCCCGCATGGCCCTGCGCGGCGACGGCCGCCACCACGTGTCCCTCGACAAGGTCATCAAGACCATGAAGGAGACGGGCGCGGACATGAAGGTCAAGTACAAGGAGACGGCACGAGGCGGCCTGGCCGTCAACGTCATCGAGTGCTGATCCGGCCCCACGGCCGCCGGGGCGGGTACACGCTTGCGTGTACCCGCCCCTTTTGCATGGCCCTGGCCGTGCCCGCTACCGGACTCGGCAAAGGTGTTCCTGCACCACAGTGAGGATCCTCTCGGCCTGCGCCTCGGTGACCTGCGTCGCACCGCTGAAACGTCGCTGCGTGAGGCTCACCTGCTTGCCGTGGTCGGCCGGGAACGAGTGGATGGTGCCGCAGGTGTCGCGTCCGCGGCTGACGGCGCGGTCTTCCCTGCCGTTGACGAGAGCCGGGGAGATCGCTGCGAGGGCCCGGATGTAGACGGCCTGCGTGACGGCATCAGGCTTGGGCGGAATCCCGCTCTTCGCCTCACCTTCGGCCAGTGCCTTGCCGGATGCGACGGGCGCCGAGGGCGCTGCGGGTGCTGCGGGTGCTGCGGGTGCGCTCGACGCAACCGACGGCGGAGGCTTCACCGCATCCTTGTCCCCCTTGTCGCTGCCGCATGCGGTGAGTCCTGCTGCGGCGATCACAACACCGAGTAAGGCGGTGGCGGTGCGGTGGTTCACTGTGGCTCTCCCCTGGCCGGTGGGCATGATCACCTCATCCTGGCACGCAAAGCCCTCGCCGCAAGGGCATCGACCAGGGCCTGTCCGGTGGATCTTCGTCATGCGGCAGCACGGCGCCCCGAAGGGGCGCGGGGAACTGCGCGATCGGCCACCGACGGCCCGCAGCCCACGCACTACCCCAGGGGCCGGGCGGAGGGCGGCACTCCCTCTGCAGGCGCGTCGTGGCTCGTCGCGCCCGTGCGGCAGCAGCCGCAGATCGACACCGCACCGCGCCCCTCACCGGGCGCTGCACGATCCGCCGGACAGGTCCTAGAACCGCGTGTCTCGGGCTGCCTCGACGAACGCCGAGACCGCGCGCCAGTACTCGTCGATCAATCGAAAATACGCGGTTGCCTCCGCTGTACCACGCGCTATGTGCCCCAGCACCATGTAGATCGCGCGCGAGGCATCGGACACGGCGTACGCAGCCTGGATCGTCTCCGCCTCGCCGTCCAGGGCCACAAGTTGTACACAGTGCCTGAATCGGCCGTATTGCTCTCGCAAGTGTTGCTGATGTTCCTCAAGAGCAGCCCGGCGCTGAGTGGGGTCTTCCAGCCCCAGGATGGTAGGGACCTCCCGGTACTCGACTCCCGTGAGGTGCGCCTGTTCCACGAAAGCAAGGTACGCGTCCCGACGGGCATGACGACGCCGAGCAGCTTCCTGCACCTCTGCGGCCGCCTCTGCCTGTACCCGGGCGGCCCTGGTGTGACCGCGGCTGGTCACCCAACTGGCCAGAACCGCCGTGGCAGCGGTCAGCGCGGCAACCCATATCCCGTTGTCCCCCATGTGCCGAAGTGTGGCCGGGCATACGTCGATACGGCAGGGCGCTCAAGGCTGGCGCCCCGTTTCACCCGGGAAACCGCACGAACTCCGGTGGTACCGCCGCCGTCAGCCACACTCCGTTGCCGGTCACGTGGAAGACGTGGCCGGCTCGGTGCATTGCGGCCGCGTCCACCGCGAGGACGACCGGGGTGCCGCGGCGGGCGCCGACGCGGGTGGCGGTTTCGCGGTCCGGGGAGAGGTGGACGTGGTGGCGGGCCATGGGGCGCAGGCCCTCGGCGCGGATGGCGGCGACGCTGCGGGCCACCGTGCCGTGGTAGAGGTACGCGGGCGGCTGCGCCGGGGGCAGGGCGAGGTCGACGGTGACCGAGTGGCCCTGGCGGGCTCTGATGCGGTCGGTGTCGAGTTCGAAGCGCTGCTTGTCGTTGGCGGCCACGACGTGTTCCAGCTCCTCCCGGCTCACGGTGAAGCCGTGCGCGGCGGCCGCGGTCAGGAGGACGTCGACGGCCACCCAGCCGTGCTCGTCGAGCTCGATCCCGATGCGGGCGGGCTCGTGGCGCAGGTGCTTGGAGAGGTACTTGGAGATGCGTACGGTGCGTCGTTCGTCCATGGGTCCAGGTTGGCGCGCCGGCGGCGCGGGTGTCATCGGGTTTCCGTGGCCAGCAGCAGTGGCAGGGCCAGGACGATCGGGGGGTCGCTGAGGGTCGGGGGGCGGAGGTGGAGGGGGAAGGGGCCTCGGGGTGGGGCCGGGGTGGCGGCCACCAGGCGGTGGGCGCCGGTCGGGTCGTCGAGGGCGTCGGCCACGCGGGTGGCGCGGTCGAAGCACACGGCCAGGATCTGGTGGCCGGGGCCGGGCGGGGGGCGCAGGTGCACGGAGGCGGGGGTGGGGACGACCGTGCAGGCCAGGGGGAGGTCCTGGGGGACGCCGTGGGGGAAGAGGCCGGCGAGGACGATGCCGTCGGCGGGGACGCGGCCGGTGACGCGGCCCGTGATGCCGTGCGCGGGCGGGGGCAGGGGGGCGGTGTCCACGACGTCGCCGACGCGGCGGTCGCCGTACCGTTCGGCCAGGGCCTTGAAGCGGCTGGGCGGCATGCCGACGAGCCGGGTGAACTGGGTGGTGAAGGTGCCGAGGCTGGAGTAGCCGACGGCGGTGCACACGTCGGTGACCCGGGGTGAGCCGCGCAGCATCAGGCGCTGGGCCTCCGCCATGCGCAGTGCGGCCAGGAAGCGGGCCGGGGTGACGGCGGTGACGCTGCGGAAGACGCGATGGAAGTGGAAGGGGCTGAACAGGCCGGCCTCGGCGTGGTCGGTGAGGCACTGGACCTCGCCGAGGTGGTCGCGCATGCGGCGGATGGCGCGCTCGACGGAGGCGAGCTGGCCGGCCGTCGGGGGCGGCGGGGCGGGTGCGGCCGGGCGCACGGTCAGTCCGGGCGGGCGGCGTGGTGGGCGCGTTCGCGGGCGGCGGCCAGCGAGGCGGTCCAGGTGGCGGTGAAGCGGCGGCGCAGTTCCTGGGCCCGTCGGTCGGGCAGGCCGAGCCGGGTCCAGCCGCGGTGGGTGAAGGCGAGCCGGTGGCCGGTGCCGTCCGCGAGGGGTGCGAGGGTGATGCGGGCGCGGGGGTGGGTGTGGGCGCCGGGAATCCCCACGGCGAACTCCAGGCGCTGTCCGTCGCGCAGTTCCCAGTCGCGCAGGGCGAAGCGGCGGGGTCCTTCGTCGTCGACGACGAAGAACCAGGCGGGCCGGAAGCCGTCCTCGGCGACGGGCAGCCAGTCGAGGAGCGCGGGGTGGGTCAGCGGCCGGTACGGGCCGGGGGGCAGGTCGACGGCGCCGTCGATGTCGTCGCGCAGGGCGTAGCGGGCTCCGGTGCCGGTGTGCAGGTGGGTGGCGAGGCGGGTGAGGAAGTCCCGCCAGCCCTCCAGCAGCTGGCCGGCCTCGGCGGGGGTGCGGGTGGTGTCGTGGTCGGTGACGGTCAGCAGGGTGCCGGCGCCGTCCCGGTCAAGGGTCCAGGCGATGCGCTGTCGTGTGCCGATGCCCAGGAAGCGCCATTCGTACGTGAGTTGGCGTGCGGGGTCGAGGAGGGTGGGGCGCAGGGTGAAGAAGTCGCCGTCCTCGAAGTCGAGGCGGTTGTCCTCGCCGGGGCGCAGCGGGGCGGCGAGGTCGCCGAACCATTCGGCCACCCGGTCGGGCTCGGTCAGTGCGGGCCAGACGCGCTCGGGCGGTGCGGCGAGGCGTACGGCGAGGCGCACCGCTCCCGGCACCGCCTCCCCGGCGGGTACCCCGAGGGTCGTCGCGCGCGGCTGCTGGTCCGGGCCGGGGCCCGGTGCGTCCTGCGGCATGGTCGTCCTCCGTCGCCGCTTCCGCCGGACAGATCGCTCCCATATTATGTAGCCTCCCAGCACTGTCAACGCTCCAAGTCGGCGTTTCTCCAGGCGAGTTCGCCCGCCGAGAGGAGAGAACGTTGCAGATGTCAGAACGCACCGCCCCCGCCGGCCGCACCACCCCCGTCGACCGCACCGCCCCCGTCGGCCGCACCGCGCTCGCGGCCCGGATCGCGTGCCTGACCGCGCTGACCGCCCGGCACGCCGCGGCCGGCGCCCTCGACGCCGTACGGGCGGGGCCGCGGCAGGTGCCGGACGTGCTCGGGCGCCGGGCGGCGCGGCTGCTGTGCGGTCTGGGGCCGACGTACGTCAAGGGCGGGCAGTTGCTGAGCACCCGCAGCGATCTGCTGCCGCCCCGGGTGTGCACGGCGCTGGGCCGGCTGCACGACCGGGTGGCGCCGATGACGCGGGCGCAGACGGACCGGGCGCTGGCCGAGGCGTACGGGCCGGAGCCCGCGGCGCGTCCGTTCGCCGTGTTCGACCACCGGGCCACGGCCAGCGGCAGCATCGCGTGCGTGCACCGGGCCGAGCTGGCCGACGGGCGCCGGGTGGCGGTCAAGCTGCGCCGCCCGGGCATCGAGCGCCGCATGCGCGCCGATTTCGCGCTGCTGCGGGCAGGTGCGCTGCTGGTGCAGCGGTTGCCGCCGTTGCGCAAGGTGCCGGCGCTGCGCATCGTCGAGGAGGTCGGCGGGGCGGTGCTCGGCCAGCTGGACCTGGAGCAGGAGGCGCGGTCGCTGGCGGCGCTGCGGGCGAACCTGGCCGCGCTGCCGTACTTCCGGCTGCCGGCCCCGGTGCCGCAGGCGTGCGGTCCGGGCGCGCTGGTGATGGACTTCGTCGAGCCCCTGCACCGCTTCCGGGCCGGGCAGCTGGACCGCGAGCAGCGGCGGCAGGTCGTGCGGCACGTGCTGCAGGGCGTGTACCGGATGCTGTTCATCGACGGTCTGGTGCACTGCGACATGCATCCGGGCAACCTCTATCTCGCCCCGGACGGGGTGGTGGTGCTGCTGGACGCGGGGTTCGTGGTCCGGCTGGAACCGCCGGTGCGCCGGTTGTTCGCCGAGTTCTTCATGAACATGTCCCTGGGGCGGGGCGAGGAGTGCGCCGACGTGGTGCTGCGCAGCGCCGAGCACATTCCGCCGGGCGTCGACCTGGACGCCTTCCGGGCCGGCATCGTCGCGTTGGTGGCGGCCACGACGGGGCGCAGGGCCGGGGAGTTCCGGCTGGCGCCGTTCGCCACCCGCCTGTTCGACCTGCAGCGGCGCTCGGGGATCGCGGCCGCGCCGGCGTTCGTCTTCCCGTTGATGTCGCTGCTGGTCCTCGAAGGAATGATCAACGAGTTCGACGTGGACGTCGACTTCCAGGGGGAGGCCGTTCCCACCTTGCTCACGGCCCTCAACAGCTGACGTCCCCGACCTCCTGGAGCCCCCATGGACGGCCCCGCAGCAGTACGAGGAGTACGAGCGTTCCGTACGGCTCCGCAAGCGCTGCCCGACGAGGGCACCGCCCCGGTCGCCGCCCCCTTCCGCTGGTCCGTGCTGCACGGCACGGCCGCGCCCGACCGCCTCGTCGCCGCCCTGCAGCACGCCTCCCGGCCCGACGGCGAGAGGGCCGTCGCCGTCGTGCTCGGCGCCGAGCACCGGCCGCGGGACAACGCCCTGCTGCTGGAGGGCGTCGCCCGGGCCGCCGCCACCCCCGGCCGCCGTCTGGTGCTGGTGCACCGGGGTGCGGGCGGCGCGAGCCTGCTGCGGGCGGCGGCGCTGGAGGCGCCGGGCCTGAAGGTCATCGCGCTGGAGCAGTCCGGTCCGCTCACCGCCGAGCGCGTCGCCCGCCTGGTGCGGGCGGCCGGCGACGGGGCCGAGGTGCGCGTCGCCCAGGACGGTGCGGCCACCCGTACCGTCTGGCGGCCGGCCGCCCTGCCGGCGGCCGCGCCCGCCCCGGCCGGCGGCACCGTGCTGGTCACCGGCGGCCTGGGCGGGCTGGGGCTGCGGGCGGCGGGCGTGCTCGCGGCCCGCGCCGGGTGGCGGCCGGTGCTGCTGGACGTGACCGCACCCGGGCAACTGGACCCCGTCTCCGCCCGCCTGCTGGCCCGCCTGCGGGCCGCCGTGCCCCGTACCCGCGTGCTCACCGCGGACGTCACCGACCCCAAGGCCGTGGCGGCCGCCCTGTGGCGGCTCGCCGCGCCCGTGCACGCGGTGGTGCACTGCGCGGGCCTGGTGGACGGCGGCCCGGTGGCCGGCGCCCACCCCGCGGACCTGGCCCGGCTGCAGGCGGCCAAGGCCGGCGGCCTGCACGCTGTCCTGGACGCCCTCGACGTCACCGCGCTGCGGCAGGTGGTCGTCTTCGGCTCGATCACCGCCCGTGTGCCGCACCGGCAGATGGGCGGCTACGGGCTCGCCAACGAGCTGCTGCGCCGGCAGGCCCTGCGCCGCGCGGCCGTGCTGCCGCACTGCGCGACCGTCGTCGCGGAGTGGTCGGTGTGGAGCGGGGCGGGGCAGGCCCACACGATGCGGGCCGTCCCGCAGGCGCGGCGCATGGGCATGGCACCGGTGCCGCTGGGGCCGGGCATGGCCGCCCTGTTGCGCCTGATGGCCTGGCCGCCGGGACCGGGCCGGGGCGTCTCGCTGGTGCTGACCGGTGAGGGGGACCACACCTTTCCGCCGGAGGCTGACCGGTCGACGGCTGTCTGATCGGCGGCCTACTGATCGACGGCTGGCCGATCGGCGGCCGGCTGATCGACAGCCGACTGATCCGCGGCTGATTGATCGGAATGCGCCATGGTTTGATCACCGCCCTGTCACAGAACGTCCCGGACGGGCTTCCGTGGGCGGATCACGGGTCGGCGCGCGGTAAGAATGTGCACGTCAATCCAAAGATCAACCACGGGGGATCCACCATGCGCCGCAAGCTCGGCACCGCCCTGATCGTCGGCACGCTCGCGTTCGCCGCCACGGCCTGCAACGACAACGCCGACCCGGCCGACCCGGCCACCGCGCCGTCCGGCGCCGCCTCGAGCGCCGCACCCGGCAAGGAGACGCCCGGCAAGGAGGCCCCGGGCAAGGACACGCCGGGCGGCGATGCGACGGCCCCCCAGGGCACGCCGACCTCCGGCTCCACCGTCCCGGTCAAGAACAAGGCCGGCGTGGAGATCGCCGTCACGCTGAAGAACTGGGTCGACCCGGCCCAGAGCAACAACAAGTTCATGAAGCCCGCCGCGGGCAAGCACTGGGTCGCCGCCCAGCTGGAGATCGTGAACAAGGGCAAGGCCGTCTACGACGACAGCCCCGCCAACGGCGTCAAGGTCCTGGACGCCCAGGGCCAGGGCTTCACCCACTCCATCGGCGAGACCACCGCGGGCCCCAACATGCCCGCCTCGGTCAAGCTCGCCCCCGGCGAGAAGGCCCTGGGCTACGTCGTGGTGTCCGTCCCGGACGGCACCAAGCCGCAGAGCGTCCAGTTCACCCCGGACTCCGGCTTCGCCAAGGAGACCGCGAAGTGGGTCCTCACCAAGTGACCCGCGGGGAGTGGGTCAGCAGGCTCACTCCCGCTTTCGTCGGCGTCACCTCCGTCAGCTCCAGGCCGGCCGGTGACGCCACCGCGCGGAAGTCGTCGAGGGTGCGTTCGCGGCCGCCGTAGACGAGGAGCAGGAGCAGGTCGAGCTCCAGCAGGCCGGCGTCGGCGGTGGCGTCGCGGACGTGTTCGGCGACCAGGACGCGACCGCCGGGCGGCAGGGCCTCCCGGCAGCGGCGCAACAGCGCCGTGGCGTGTTCGTCCGGCCAGTCGTGCAGGACGTTCGCCAGCAGGATCACGTCCGCGCCGGGCGGCAGGGGGGCGAAGAAGCTGCCCTCCGCGAAGGTGCAGCGGCGGCCTCCCGCCGTGTCGCCCCACGCGGCGCGGGCCGCCGCCACCGCCGTGGCACGGTCCAGGAGCGTGCCGCGCAAGTGGGGGTGGCTGCGCAGGAGTTCGGCCAGGATCGCGCCCGTGCCGCCGCCCGCGTCCAGGACGTGGCGTACGGTCCGCCAGTCGTACGCCGCCGCCAGGGCCGGGGCCAGGGTCGCCGCCCGGTGGCGCATGGCCTCGTCGAACGAGGCCGCCAGCGCCGGGTCGGCGGCGAGGTCGTCCCACACCCCGCGCCCGTACGCCCGCTCGTGGACCGGGGATCCCGTGCGCAGGGCCTCCACCATGTGGACGCAGGCCCGGTCGCCGCGGCCGATGGCGCCGTCGAGGTCGAGCCAGGGGCGCAGGCTCATGGGGTGGCCCGATTCCAGCAGCCGGGACAGGCCGGTGGGAGCGAAGAGCCCGGGCTCGGGCTCGTGGAAGACGCCGTGCGCCGCCAGCAGGCGCAGCGCGCGGTGCAGGGCGTCCGGTGCGGTGCCGGTGCGGGCGGCCAGTTCACCGACGCCGACGGGCCCGCCGGCCAGCAGGTCGGGCACCCCCAGGGTGACCACGGCCCGCAGGGCCCACGGCGTCATGGTGTCCTTCAGGGCCAGCAGACGCTCGAAAGGGTTCTCGTTCATCGGGGCATCACGGCCATCGGGTCATCACGGCCGCAGGGCGTACAGGGCGGTGAACGGGCTGCCCGTGGGCACCTCTTCCACCCGGCCGAAGCCCGCCTCCCCCGCCAGGCGGTGGATCTCCGACGGCGGCAGCCCGAGCGTGCCGTGGCCGGGCGCGCCGTCGGCGAGGGCGGTGGGCAGGCAGTACAGGGTGCTGGTGGCGTACAGGACGGTGGCCTGCGGGCCGGCGTTGTCGGCGGGGTCGTCGGCCGCGGGGGCCTCCAGAACGAGCAGCACCCCGTCCGGCTCCAGCGCGGAGCGCACGGCGCGCAGGAGGTCCTCGGGCGCGGCGGCGTCGTGCAGGACGTCGAACATGGTCACCAGATGCAGCGGCCCGGCGTCCGCCAGGGCCGAGGCCGCGTCGGCGGCCGCGACACTCACGCGGTCCGCGAGGCCCGCCTCGCGCACCGCCTCCCGCGCCCGGCGCACGTTCGGCTCGTGCAGGTCGTAGCCGGTCAGACGGCAGGCGGGGAAGCAGCGGGCCAGCCGGATCAGGGCCAGGCCGCCACCACAGCCGATGTCGGCCACGGCACCGCCCTGTTCGAGGGCGGGCACCAGGCCGGGCACGGCCGGTATCCACTGCTCGGTGAGCTGCTGCTCCAGCCAGGTCGCGCTCATGCGCTCCATCGCCGTGAACAGCTGCTCGGAGTACGCCGTACGCTCCAGCCCCTTGCCGGTGCGGAAGTCGGTGGCGACGTCCTCGACGGCGGCGGCCAGCGGCGGGATGAGCGCGAAGCCGGGCGCGAGGTGCAGGGGGGAGTCCTCGAAGGCGAGGACGGCGGCGTGGGCGGGCGGCAGCGCGTACCGGTCGTCGGCGCGGTCGTGTTCGAGGTAGCCGGCGCTGGTCAGGCCCCGCAGCCACTCCAGCAGGTGCCGCTGCGACAGGCCGGTGCGGTCGGCGAGTTCGGTGGCGGTGGCCGGTCCCGCGGTGCCGAGCGCGGCGAAGAGGCCGAGGCGTACGCCCAGGGCGCACAGCACGCCGGCCATGGCGGTGGCCAGGTCGTCCGTCACGCGGCCGAGGAATTGCGCCGCGGCCAAGGGGTCCTGGGCGCCGGCCGGCATGGCGGGCGCCGCCGCGCCCGTCGACCAGCCGTGGGGGCCGGCGGGCGGGCCCTGGGGCAGGAACAGCGCGCGGGCGCGGTCCGCGGCGGCCGTCCAGTAGCCGGTGAGGATGCGGCGTTCGGTGAGCGGGTCGGGGATGTCGAGGTTCTCCCAGCCGAAGTGGCACACCTGCAGCAGCGAGCTCTCCAGCCCGGCCGGTTCGATCCACAGCCGGCCGCCGAGCGCCGTGTCCCAGGCGGGGCGGCGCAGCTCGAACTCCAGGTACGGCAGGTACGAGGGGAACTCCTGGGCCGCCTCCACGGCTCGGGTGACGTGCATCCGTACGGTGCCACTGGCGTCGCCCATGACGAGCACGAGGTCCTCGCCGGCGGCGAGCGTGCCGGTCGTGCGCTGCAACCAGTGCTGGACGCCGGCCGGCGAGGTGAGCTCCTGCCAGGCCCGGTAGGCGGGGACGGGCAGGGGGATCTGCAGGTAGGGGCCCACCCGGCGCCAGGGCCAGCGCCAGGTGGTGCCGGTGCGCAGGTGGGCGGCGAGCTGGTCGAGGATGCCGGGCCAGCCCATGCCGTTCCAGGAGCGCCAGTCCGAGGGCGGGTTGTCGGCCTCCTCGACGACGGTGACGACCGACCCCGCCGGGTCGGCCGTCACCGTCCAGGTGACGGCGGTGGCCGGGCCCACGCCGACCCACCGCCACAGCAGGCGCAGCGTGCCGGGCCGCTGCGCCCGCGGGGCGGTGGCGGCGAGGGTGCGGCACCAGAAGAACTCGCCGTCCTCGAAGTCCAGCATCGACTCCCGCCCGGCGACCGCCCACGGGCCCCGGCAGACCGCCAGCCAGTGCGCCACCCGGTCCGGGTCGGTGAGGGCGGTCCACACCGCCTCCGGCGGCTCGGGCACGGTGACAGTGCTGACGAGACGTTCGAACCGGTCCTGGGCGACGGGCCGGGCGCTGCCGCCCAGGGGCGGGAACGCGGCGGACTCGCGGGCGAGGCCGCGCGGACGGAAGTCGTCGGACGACATGAGCACCTTCCTTCACGGAAACGGTGGTGGTCGTGCGCCTACTCGCCGTACTCCTCTACTTGCCGTACTCCTTGCGCTCCTCGCCGAAGCGCTCCCAGGGCAGGTAGCCACCCATGGTGAAGCGCAGGCTGGTGACGTAGGCGACGGGCGCATCGTCCATGCGCCGCACGTCGTGCAGCGGCAGCATCCGGTAGATCTGCCCCTTGCCGGGGGAGCCGGCCGGCGGGATCTGCCGGACGTCGTCGATCGTCAGGATGATCGGTTCCTTGTTGGCCAGCTGCAGGCCCAGCTTGGGCATGTCGAAGGTGGCGCCGACGGCCATGCGGCACGCCTTGGCGGCCGGGCCCTCGCCGGCGTACGGGTCGAAGGGCGTGCGGATCTGGCCGGTGGACAGGCAGTCGGGGTTGAGGGTGACGGTGATGTGGCCGAGTTCTTCGCAGGAGCCCTCCATCTTCATCTCGATGAGGTTGGTGTAGACCTCGGCCTTGGACCACTCCTCGGAGGTGGGCCGGGAGCGCACCACGCGCACGTACCCGTCGAAGGGCACGGTGTACTCGCCGACACCGGGTACGGCGAAGGTGTCCACGGAGGTGATGCCGAGGTTGTCGATGCCCGGGTCGGGCGGGGTCCAGGGCACGACCTTCGTGCCCGAGTAGAGGTTGCGCACACCGTCGGTGGTGACCGGGCGGCCATAGACCACGGACGGCCGCTGCGTAGGAGCGGACATCTCTCCCCTTTCAGGGCTGTGGGTTACCGGGTGCTGCGGCGCGGCGCGCCGCCTCACGGCAGCTGCTGCCGGGCCGTCCAGTCGCAGCAGGTCAGGCCGGGCTCGTCGGCGATGCCGTCCTGGTCGGAGTCGATCTCGCCGTCGACGGTGGAGTAGACGGGACGGGAGTTGAGGTCGATGACGCCGTCGCCGTCCCAGTCGTTGAGCTTGCCCTTGAACGTGCCGAGGATGAAGGCGTTGGTCATCGGGCCCACCTCGGGGTCGTGCAGGGTGGACAGCACGCCGTTGCCCGGAGTGAGGACCTCCTCCAGCGGCTTGCCCGCGATCCGGGCGAGGTTCAGGTGACCCCAGCCCTGGAAGCGGCCGCGCACGTACCGGATGGCGTACTCGTCGTGGATCGTGAAGCGCGGCTCCAGGTGCCAGGTGCCGTAGCGCGCGAAGCCGATCTGGGCCTGGCGCACGCCCTGCGAGGGGTCGTCGGCGCGGCCGGACTTGAAGAACGGCCGGGGCACCAGCGACTCGAAGAAGAAGTTGCCCCGGTCACGGCGCGTGCGGTCGGTGAAACCGCGGAAGAGGTAGTTGTCCACGTGCGGGGAGCCGTCGGCGTGCAGGCCCTCGATCGTCTTGGCGATCACCAGCTGCTTCTCGCGGGTGGCGACGTTGGGGCAGGCGTGCGCCTGACCGTAGACGCGGGCCAGGCCCTGCGGGGCGAGGGAGAACTTGCCCCAGTGCTGGTTGGAGTCGTCCAGCCGCACGTACAGGTCGCAGTGGATGAGCAGGAAGATCGTCTCGTCGAAGGTACGGCCGGGTGTCGACTTCCCCTCGCGCCCGTCGAAGGCCGGATCGCCGGTCTGCAGCTCGCTGATGAACAGCCGCGACCACTCGGCGATCTCGGGATCCGGGTCCTTCAGGAACGTCTGCAGCGTCGCCACGGCCCGCGCCCCGCCCAGCTTCTCCACGGCCCACAGCGCGTCCCAGCGCACCTGGCGGTCGGTGTCGTCGCGGATGGCCTGGGCCAGCAGCTCGATGGCGTCGGCGTGGTCCCGGTCGGCGTACTCGTACAGCGCCTGTTCGCGCATCGCCGGGTCGGGGTGCTTCAGGGCCTGCTCGCGCAGCTCGTCGTTGGAACGGTTGTCGAGCCGGATGGCCACGCGGTCCAGCGCGTACCCGAAGTCGCTGGCCCAGGCGGCCGGGTCGCCGGCGACGAAGCGCGGGTCGACGTTGCTGAGGGTGGTGCGGTAGGCGAAGTTGAGCGCGTCACGCTGCTCGGACCCGAGGTCCTCCAGCAGCACCGGGTCCTCGGGCCCGGCCGCGGCCCACGCCCCCGGGTCGCCCTCGGCCAGGGAGGCCGGGGACTTGTTGCACAAGTCGATAGCCATGAGTGAGCTTCCTTCCGGTAGAGGGAGAACTCGCTATCGGTAAGTTATGCGACCCGGGTGCGGTTGCCTTCTTTCAAGTTGGGCTGTTGGCGGTGGCCCCTCCGGGGCCTCGGCGGACTCACGACAGCAGGCGAACACCACCCGCACAACCAGACAAACGCCGGCTCTTCAGCACAGGCTAGTCATTTCCTGCAACACGTGCGAGATGGCCTTTTTTCGCCTCCAATCCCTGGGATTCCGCAGATAGGTTCCCTTCCGCACCGCAAACGCGTTGCCGGACATCCGGGGCGCTCATCACGCCTGAAGGGGGTTTCAGAGGTGGATGTGACCACGTATCTCACCGACGAACTGCGTCCAGTCGCCGAATGGGTCGGCGAGGACGTGTCCGATCTCGTGAAGAAGTACGAGGCGGCCGTCGCGGAGCTGCCCGAGCCTCAGTTCACGGAAATAGCGGCAGCCGAGTCCGCGACCCGGACCGGGGCCGACATCAGCAAGCAGTTCAACATCACCATCGTCCCGGGCGTCCTCTCCCTGAGGATTTCGGTGGACGCGCAGCTCGGTTCCGATTGGCACGCGAAGCTGGACGTCACGCCCACGGTCTTCGGTCACGGTCTGGCGAGTTCGCACTTCGAGCTCTCGCGACTCCACAGCAGCATCACGATCCACCCGTCCATCTCGGTGGCCGGCGCCGACCTGACCCTCGGTCTCTACGGACCGAAGCTCTGCTTCGGGGTGACGGGTGACGTCTGGTACTGGGCCCTGAAGAAGCACAAGAAGCACATCGATGCGTCGAACCTCTTCTGCCTCGGCTGAGTTCCTCCGGGCACGCGAAGACAGGTGAAGCAGTCGAGTGATCCGCCCTGCCGGTGGCATTCGCAGGGCGGATTGCTCATTTCCCGCGTCATTTCGCCGCGACTGCCCCGTCAGCCGCTGTCGAGGCCGTCGATCAGGCGGTCGAGGAACCGGGCGAAGGTGGCTTCGGGGGTGAGGGAACGCCCGGGGGCGGAAAGGGCTTCGGCGAGTTCCGGGTGGCGGCCGTCCGCGGCGACAGCGGCGAGGTAGCGGGCTTCGGCCGCGGCCCGGTCGGGGCACTGCGCGGCTGCGGCCTGCGCGATCTCATGGGCGAGATGCCCGGCCACGAATCCCGTGAGCTGGGCGAAGATCTCCAGCTTCGCCGCACCGTTCAGCCCCGTGGGCCGCAGGGCGACCAGCACGCGTTCCAGGAAGGCCAGGGTGTTGGGTCCGGGGATGCGGCGGGTGGCCAGGGCGGCGGGCAGCCAGGGGTGGCGCAGCATGAGGCCGCGCTGGAGGTGGGCGATGGCCTTCAGGTCGGCACGCCAGTCGCCGGTGAGCGCGGGTGCGGTGGTCGGCAGTTCGCCGCTGACGTGGTCGACCATCAGGTGCAGCAACGTCTCCTTGTCGGGGGCGTAGCTGTAGAGCGACATGACACCGGCTCCGACCCGTGCGGCCACCGCACGCATGGTGACCGCTTCGAGGCCCTCGGCGTCCGCGAGGGCGACGGCGGCGGCGGTGATCGTCTCCCGGCTGTAGGCGGGCTTGCGGCCCCTGCGGGGCCGGTCGGGGCTCAGCCAGAGCTGCCGGGGGTCGATGCCCGGGGTGCCGGCCCCTTCGTCGCGGGGCATGGTCCACGCTCCTTCCTTGATCCCGGTGGCCGTGACCCAGTCAAGCACCCTCTATTCTCGTACATCGTACGGAATACAGGAGGGGAACGACGATGTCACGCACGCACCGTTCTGCTGCCGGGAAACCGCCCCTGTCCTCACGGCTGATGAGGGCGGCGTGGCGCCGCCTCCCGGCCGGAGCGCACAAGGTCGGGTGGGAGCCGGGGCTGGTGGTACCGGCCGCCGACGGCAGCCCGCTGATCACGGACCACTACTTCCCCCGCACCGAAGGGGACTTCCCCACCCTCCTGGTGCGCTCGCCCTACGGCAGGGGCCTGCCGTGGTCCCCCATGTACGGCCTGCTCTTCGCCGAACAGGGCTTTCACGTGATCCTGCAGAGCTGCCGCGGCACCGGCGGCTCGGGCGGCGCGTTCGACCTGTGGCGCAACGAGGCCGCCGACGGCCGGGCCACGGTGTCCTGGCTGCGCGAGCAGCCCTGGTTCAACGGAACACTCGGGACCGTCGGCCCCAGCTACCTCGGCTACGTGCAGTGGGCCCTCGCCACGGACCCGCCGCCGGAACTGAAGGCCATGGTCGTACAGGTGGGCCTGCACGATCCCCACGCCCTGTTCCACGCGCACGGTGCGCTGCACCTGGAGACCGCCCTCGCCGTCGGCGTGGGCATGACCTACCAGCACCAGGGCACGGCACCGTTCCTCAGGGCGACCCTGCGCCTGCACCGCCGCCTGCGCGAGGTCACCACCGCGCAGCCACTGCGGGGTGCGCACGCGTCGGCCTTCCGCAGCGAGGTGCCCTGGCTGGACGACGTGATGACACACCCGGACGCCGACGACGCCTACTGGCACGGCGCATCGCTCGCCGAGGCCGCGGAACGGCTCGCCGTGCCCACGAGCCTGATCACCGGATGGCACGACGCGCTGGCCGACCAGACCCTGGAGCAGTACGCCCGGTTGCGCCGGGCCGGATGCGAGACCGCCCTGCTCGTCGGCCCCTGGACCCACACCTCCGCCCTGCAACAGGGCTGGCCCGAGGTCTTCGCCGAGAGCCTCGCCTGGCTGCGCGCCCACCTGCACGCCGACCCCTCCGGCCTCCGCCCCACCAGGGTGCGCGTCCACGTCGGCGGCGAGAACGCCTGGCAGAACCTCGACGACTGGCCGCCGGCCGTCACCCCCTGCCCGTGGTTCCCCCTCGCCCAGGGCCACCTCACCCAACAAGCCCCCACGGACTCCGCACCGTTGGCGTCCTTCCGCTACGACCCGGGCGACCCGACCCCCTCCCTGGGCGGCCCCCTGCTCTCCCGCACCGCCGGCCCTCGCGACAACGGCAGCCTGGAGTCCCGGGACGACGTCCTGACGTTCACCAGCGCCCCACTGACCGAGCCCGTCGACATCCTCGGGCCGGTCTCGGCACGGCTCGGCATCTCCACGGACACCGGTCACGCCGACGTCTTCACCCGCCTGTGCGACGTCGACGCACAAGGCCGCTCCGTCAACATCTGCGACGGGCTGGGCCGCGTGAATGCGGACGCGGAGAAACCGTCGCAGATCACCGTGCCGATGAGCTCGACCGCCCACCGATTTGCCGCCGGCCACCGCATACGCTGGCAGATCAGCGGAGGCGCCCACCCGCGCTACGCCCGCAACCCCGGCACCGGGGAGTCCCCCGTGGACGCCACCACCTTCGCACCGGTGCGCATCACGCTCCACACGGACTCGGCACTGATGCTGCCGACGCACGCCCGCGCCTCCGAGCCGGGGAACGGCTGACCGGCCGGACCACGGCGCCCCGCAGGACGAAGCTCCGCAGGACAGGCCCTGCCCCCGTCTCCGGGAGCAGGGCCTGCGGGGCGAGGCGTCAGCGGTGGGTCACCACCGGGTGATGCCCATGGTTTTCGCCGCGGCGTGGACGGCGTTGTAGTGCGGTATCGACATGCCCGACTTCTTTTGCTTCGCGGGGAGATGGCGGTCGGTGTTGCGGAACTCGTCCCGGGACGCGGCCAGCAGGCTGGTGCCGTAGCCGACGGGCACGTCGTCCTTGCCATGGATGGGGTGCGACTTGGCGGCCGTCTGGCTTCCGGCGTTCGCCAGGATGCTCCGCGCCTGGTTGTACGCGGCGGCCTTGATCGTCTTGGGGTTCGCCACCGCCGCGTGCACGCCGGCCACGGTGCCGGTGTGCCCGGTCACGGCAGCGGAGGCCGGTGCGACGGCCGCGGCGATGGTGCCCGCGGCCAGGACGGCGGCGAGCCCGGTCCGGACGATGAGTTTCATGAGTACCTCACTTGCTCGGGATTCCAACCGGTGTCCCCACCCTCGCCCCACCCCGCCCCCGCGGTCCAAGACCTGTTCCGGAACACGCGATGCGCCATGAGCATCACCACAGACCGGCGGCCCGTGCCCCGGCTCGGAATACAGTCGGAACATGCCTGAGACGTCCGACTCCTCCGTGGATCTGGATTTACGCCTGGTGCGCTACTTCACCGTCGTGGCCGAACAACGGCACTTCGGACGCGCCGCGGCCGTCCTGCACCTCGCACAGCCGTCCCTGAGCCGGCAGATCCGCCGCCTGGAAGAACAGCTGGGAGCCCGCCTGCTGGACCGCACCCCTCAAGGCACCCACCCCACCGAGGCCGGCGAAACCTTCCTGCGGCACGCGAGGACGCTCCTGCGCTCCGCGGCCCAGGCCGTGGCACAGACCCGCGAGACGGCCGAGCCCACCCGCGTCGCCATCGGCTACACCACCGGCCTCATCATTACCCCCGCCGTACGCGACCTGCGCCGCCGGCACCCGGAGGCCGAGGTGCACACGCACCACCTCGCATGGAACCAGCCGCGCGCGGCACTGCTGAAGCACCAGGTCGACGTCGTGGTGGCCAGGATGCCGTTCGCCACCGACGGCCTGCAGGTGACGGTCCTGTACGACGAGCCGCGGCTGCTCATGGTGCCCGTCGACCACCGGCTGGCCGGCAAGGAGTCCGTCGCCCTGGACGACATCGCCGAGGAACCCATGGTCTGCCTGCCCGACCCGATGTGGAACGCCTTCTGGCGCGTCGACCCGCGCCCGGACGGTCGCCGCGCACCGGAGGGCCCCGTGGTGGAATCCATCGAGGACAAACACGAAGTCATCGCGAGCGGCCAGGCCGTGGCCCTCGTACCGGCGGGTGCCATGACGACCAACCGCCGCCCGGACCTCGTCACGATCGCCGTGCGGGGCGTCGAGCCCGGCCAGGTCGTGCTCGCCAGCCGCGCCGGCGACCGCAGGAGCCTGGTCGCGGCCTTCCGCACGGCAGCCCTGACCCACCTCACCGGCCCGCCCCGGCCCCGGGACGCGCCCTAGGGCCTGTCTGACGGGTCGAGCGTGCCGAGGTGCCGCTCCTCGGTGGTGTCAGATGCCGCGCTCGATCATGTCGATGAGGTGCTGGCCGGCGTCGTGGGCCGGGGTGGGGTGGAGGCCCCGGAGGGGGCCGTCAATGAGCAGGACGGCGAGTCCGTGGACGGCGGACCAGGCGAGGAACTCGGCGCCGGGGCGGCGGACACCGGGTCCTCGGTGGGCAGCAGGGCGGCCTGCTCGGCCTCCATCGTGCGGGCGACCTGGGCCATGGCCGCCTGGGAGACGGCGTGCAGCAGGGCGTCGCGGTCGGCGAAGTGCCGGTAGGCGGCGTTGGGGACCACCCCGGCCTGCCTCGTGGCGGCGCGCAGCACGATGGCCTCCGCGCCGCCCTGGCGGGCGAGTTCGAGGGCGGCCTCGATCAGTGCGTTGCGGAGGTCACCGTGGCGGTAGGTATCCCGTTGAGGCTTTTCGTTCCCGGCTGTCGCCATGGCCGCTGCCTCCAATGTGGACAGCATCCACTTAGGTCGTCTAGGCTTCACGCATGATCACTCGGGGGTGCGGATCGCCGCACCCTTCGAATGTGGACATCGTACACAAGGGCGGCCGACGGCCGTCCGGATACCTGTAACCAAGGGGGACCCGGTACTCATGGGCAAGATCACGCACTTCGTGCACCAGTCGCTGGACGGCTTCATCGAAGGCCCCAACGGGGAGTTCGACTGGCCCCGCATGGACGGTGAACTGTCCGCCTACTCGCAGGCCCTCACCGACAGCGCCGACATCTTCCTGTACGGCCGGGTGGTGTGGGACATGATGTCCGGCTTCTGGCCCCGCGCCGAGGAGTACTCCACCCACGAGCACGACCTCGCGTTCGCGCCCGTGTGGCGCAAGGCGTCCAAGGTCGTCGTCTCCTCGACGCTGACCGAGGCGGACTGGAACACACGCGTCATCAACACCGACGTCATCGAGCAGCTCACCGCCCTCAAGGACAGCGGCGCCCACCTGCTGCTGTTCGGCGGCTCCACGCTGGCCGGCTTCCTCACCGAGCACCAGCTGATCGACGAGTACCAGATCTTCGTCCACCCCGTCGTGCTCGGCGGCGGCAAGCCCGTCTTCACCACCCCGCAGCAGCGCATCGACCTCACCCTGACCGAGTCCCGGACCTTCGACTCCCAGGTGGTCCTGCTGCGCCACGAGCGCACCGCCCGGACCTCCTGACCTCGCCCGGAGCCAGAGCCAGAGCCGGAGCGCGGCGATGGTGACGGTGCCGTGAAAGACGCACGCCCGCTTCTCGTACCGGGTCGCCACGGCCCGGAACCCCTTGAGCGCCAAGATCGTTCGCTCCACTTCGTTCCTGCGCCGGTGGGTTGGCCGGTCAAACCCGCAGGGCCGGCCGCCCGCACTGCCGCGGCGCTGGCGGTTGGCCCGCTGGTTCTTCGGCTCGGGGATGGTGTGCTTGATCTGCTGCCGGCGCAGGTAGCGGCGGTTGCGCCGTGAGCCGCAGGCCCGGTCCGCGCACAAGCGGTCCGGCCGCGTACGCGCACGGTGCCGTCCGCCGGCGATGGCGGGGGTGGACCGTCTGCCATTTCCCGAACCGAGTCGGCAGATCCCGCCACGGGATACCGGTCCGCAGACGGAACAGAATCCCGTCGATCACACGACGGTGACACTGCCACCGCCCACCCCGGCCCACGTTCTTGGGCAGGTGCGGCTCCGGCCGAACCCACTCATCGTCTCTCCGATCGCCCCGCCCCACATTGACCAGAACGACTTGTCCTCCCGACCGTCACCGACCCGTCAGGCAGGCTCCAGGCCGTCCGGCGGCTCACTCCCCGCGGCGAGTGAGCCCGCCGGACACGGCTGGGGACGGGCGTCAGGCCATGGAGAACTTGGCGACGTACTCGTCGAACGGCTCGATGCCGACTTCCGCACGGAGTGCGTCCATGCGCTCGGGCTCTTCACAGGGCCACGGAACCGGTGCCCCGTCCTTCACACCGGCGATCTGAGTGCCGTAGATCTGTTTGCGGCCCTCGTTGACCAGCGTGCGGTCGCGCAGGAAGGCCAGCTCGCGGGCGCCGGCCGAGCCTGCCGACACCGCTTGCTCCATCAACTGCAGGGCCCGACGCTGAACGTCGAGCTGCCGGTCGGCATGCTGGGCGATCAGCCATGCCGCGCGTGCGGCCTCCTCGCCGACGAGTTCCGCCGTCGGCCAGCCGTATTCCTCCATGATCTCGCGGAGCCGGTCACCGTGCCGTGCGGTCAGTCGCCGCCAGGCCAATTGCTCCGCGGGCTCATCGCTGTTGGCGCAGACTGCGGACCGGTGATCGGCCGCAGCCATGTCCCTCAGTTCCCCTGCCAGCGCGGCAACGTCGTGCGCCACTTTCAACTCCCTGGTCGGATCCGGGTTTGTGTCCGCCGCAAGCCTAGGGGTGCAAATCCGACGTAAAGATCATTCCGGAGCACGGTGACAGACGCCTCCCCGCGTGGGGATAATGGATCTACCCCCGAAGCCGGAGCCGCCTTGTCGCATCCGGTGGGCCGTCCCAGCTCACCCCCTTTCCCCTCCTCCCAGCGGCTGCGGCATCGATGCTTTCGGGGGCACCCCGACGGCAATCAGCCACACGGGTCAGCCGGACGCCCCGCCACGACGAACGTGACACGAGCGGAGCGTCTCCACCGGCGTCAGCCACATCGCGGCAGCAGCCAGCTCCCCCTCAGCCACGGACGGACGGCGCGGTCTCCGTACGCTGCTGCAGTGGTGACGGCAGGAGAACGGCGACCGGCCTCCCACCGGCCCGCAGACCGGGAACCGACCCGCGCCCCCCACCCCTCCCCTCGTAGCCAGCCAACGTTCTGACCGCAGGCAGGACGCACGGGGCAGCGGACGACGCGCCTGTGCCAGCGTTCCAGCTCGTGCCTGGGCCTAGCGAGGCCGGTGCGTACGTGCCCTGTGCGTACGTGCCCTGTGCGGACGTGTGCGGCAGGGCGGGGGCGATGCGCCGCTGCGGGCTTCGTCCGTGGGCTGGTGCGGGTCAGAACTTTGGCTGGCTACGAGGGGAGGGGTGGGGGGCGCGCCTCGGTTCCCGGGCTGCGGGTGGGCTTGGAGCTGGTCGCCGTTCTCGTGCCGTCGCGGATGCGGGTGCGTGAGGAGATCGCGCCGTAGGTTCGTGGCTGAGGGGGAGCTGGCTGCTGCCGCGATGTGGCGCGCGCCGGTGGAGACGCTCCGCTCGTGTCACGTGTGGTGTGGCTGAGCGTCCGGCTGCGGGTCGTTCTTGGTTCAGCACAGTGCGGCGTGAGCCGCACTGCGGTGTGCGGCGAGCTGCGCGTTCGTGCGGCGAGCTGCCGACCAGTCGCGGTGGAGTTCCTGGGCCTGGCGGCGGCCGACCAGGGTCAGGCAGTGGGCGCAGGTCTCGGTCGGTCCCAGCACGATGACGTCCTGCCCGGCCGTGCCGGGCACGGTGACCGCAGGAACCTGCGTCATGGCGCGCTGGTGGTGGAGGAGTTCCTCTGCCACGCGGCCGAGGCTGCGGGCGAACGTGATCGCCGACGCGTAGCCGGCCCCGGCGCCCAGCCCCAGCCGGTACCGCGCCTCCCGTACGGCGGTCAGCGCCTCGGCGCGGACGGTGTCCCCTGCGGGGAGCCGCACGGCTGCTGCCTCGACCTCGGCGGCAGTTCTGTCGACGAACACGCGCAGGCGGGCCGTGACGGTGCGGACCCTCGCGGGGGCGGGCAGCCAGCGTTCATTGGCGACGGTTTCGTTAATCAGTTCGCTGATGGTTCGGATATTCGCGAGGTCGGTGCGGATTGCAGCACCGCCGGAGTGTCCGGTGAAGGGGAACGGGGGCATGCGTCGACTCCTTGCGGACGGCAGCAAGTCGGGGGGCTGACTCGACCACCGTCGCGCAGTCGTCAGTTGCGGTGCAACTTAATGGGCGGATGCTTTGAAACTGGCATATGCCTGCTCACGGCAAACGCCTTCGCGCAGACCATCAGCGGGTGGAAACTCGCCTAACAGGGGCGCGCCGAGGGCCAACAGGGCTGAACTGAGCGGGTACTGAGGCGCGCGGACGGGTACGGCAAGGAAGGGTCGGGATGGCAGCGCGACGTGGTCCCACGTTTCGGCGGAGGGAGCTCGGCAAGGAGCTCCGGCGCCTGCGGGAGAGGAAGGGATTCGGCACGAAGGAGGCAGCAGCTGCCATCGAATGCTCGGAATCGAAGCTCAGCAGGGTCGAGTCCGGTCACAACCAGCTGCCTCGCGTGCGCGACCTCGAAGACCTGCTCGACTTCTACGGGGTGACCGACATCGATGGCCGCGATCACCTGCTCAGTCTTCACCGGGACTCCCTCAGTGACGACTGGTACCGCCCGTACCAGAACTTCATGCCGTCGGGGCAGCCGCTGTACGTCGGGCTGGAGTCGGACGCCAAGGCCATGCGCGCCTGGCATTCCCAGGTGGTCTTCGGGCTGCTGCAGACAGAGAACTACGCTCGCGCGATGTTCATGGTGGCCAAGCCGGTCGACGAAAGGACGACCGAGTTCGTCGAAGAGAACGTGGCCTTCCGCATGAAGAGGAAGCACATCTTGGGCGGCGAGAATCCTGTCGAGATGCGGGTGATCCTGGACGAGAGTGCTCTGCGATGCATGATCGGAGGTCCTGACGTCATGCGCGAGCAGTATGAAGAGATCGAGCGAATGGCCTCGCTCGACCACGTGACGGTGCAGATCCTGCCGCAGAATCTGGCCACGTATCGCGCTTTCCACAACTTCGTCATCTTGGACTTCGATGGTGGCCTTGATCCTGTCGTCATGACGGAAGGGCCATCCGTCATGACCGTGTCGGACAAACGACGGGAAGTGTGGAAGCACGCCCGGAAGTTCGACGCAATGCGGGAAGGTGCTCTGGCTCCCGCCAAAACCCCCGATTTTCTTCACCGACTGGCAAGAGAGATCGATGAATACTGAATCTCGCCTCGCAGCTCCCAACGTTGACGAGCCCCTCTGGTTCAAGTCCTCGTACAGCATCGACGACGGCGGCGGCAGCTGTGTCTCCATAGCCGTCCTGCCGGAACGCATCGGCATACGCGACTCCAAGGCCCCCGACGGCCCCGCCGTCATCGTCCCCCGCGCCGCCTGGGTGGCTTTCGCCGCCTTCGTCGGCTCGCTCAGGCCGCATTCCACGGCATCGTCGGGAACCACCCGTAGTCGTAGCGGGCCGGGAGGCGGATGCCCCAGTAGACGACGGTGAACGTGCCGAACAGCAGGAGCGCCGTGCCGGAGAGCGCTGCCGCGCGGCCCGGGGCGGCGTGGAGGCGGCGGGGGATGCGGCCGTGGCCGGGCAGGGCGAGGAGGAGGAAGAGTACGGCCACGACCGCGACGTTGCCGAGGGCGATCAGGGCGAAGAGGAGGGCGCCGTACAGGGCGTTGTGCGTGTCGGCGGCGTAGGCGAAGGTCTTGCGGAAGAGGGGGTAGGGGCGGCCGATGACGAAGCCGCCGATGAGGGCGCCGATGAGGAGGAGTCGGGTGCGGTGGGTGAGGGGGTCGGGGGCCAGGCCGAGGGCGGAGAGGCCGAGCCAGATCATCGTCAGGCCGATGACGGTGAAGGCGATCAGGGCCTGGAGGGCGCGTGGCGGGATGCCGCCGTTGCCGGTGGACTGCGAGAGTTGCGGGATGTCCGGGCCGATGGCGGCGCAGATGCCGCCGTAGAGCGCGGCGACGGCGACCGCCGCGGCCGTGACCAGGCCGAGCGGCCGTAGTGCGGCCGCCAGGCGGCCGCTGCGGGTGTCGGCCGTGCCGGCCATGGGGGCGAGGGCGCCGAACGCGGCCACGTTGCAGGCCGTGAACGTGCCCGCGAGGCCCACGACGAAGGCGAAGAGGGCGCCGGCGCCGGTGCCGGGGATGTCGTCCTTGAGGGAGTCGCGGCCCAGGAGGCCGTCGGCCGTGTCCACGCCCAGGCCGTCGACGAGTTTGGCCGACCAGAGGACGGCGAGCAGGATGCCCGCGGCGAGGCCCACGAGGGCGCAGGCCGTGGTGCGCCGGTCGGTGGTGACGGGGAGGGTTCGGGCCATGGTTGTCCCCTCGGTCAGCGGCTGAAGGGTTCGAGGGCGGTGAGGAGTTCCTCCGGCAGGGGCTCGGGCTCCATGACGTCGCCGGTGCGGCGCATGCAGGCGACGGTCTGGTGGCCGCGGGCCACGAGCTCCGGCGGGGTGCCGGCACGTAGGTAGTCGAAGGCCATCTCGATGCGGTTGCCGGCGAGGTGGCGCAGGGAGAGGTGGAGGTCGATCTCGTCGAGGGCGCGGCACTCGCGCAGGTACTCCATGTCGCAGGAGACCGTCACGAGGGTGAGGCCGTGGGCGAAGGCGGCGACCGTGCCGGGGGCGTGGTCGGCCAGGAAGGCTTCGCGGCAGTGGCCCTGCCAGCGCACGTAGTGGGCGAAGTAGACGTTGCCGGCGAGGTTGGTCTCCTCGAACGGCACGCGGTGGCGGTGGACGTAGGTGCGCGGGGCGGGCGTCATGCGCGGCCCCCGGCGACCCGGATGCGGACGGACTGCGGTACGGGGAGGGGCGGCGCGGTGGCGATCGCCACGGCGACCGGGGAGGGCAGGCCGGTGACGCGGACGACGACGGTGGCCACGGTCAGGTCGCCGGCGCGCAGCAGGACCCAGCCGTCGGCGGTGACGCGTTCCACGCGCAGGGCGGCGTCCGGGCGGGCGCCGAGGGCGAGGAGGGTCTGGCGGCAGGTCAGCAGGCGGGCGTATCCGTGGCCGGGTCCGCCGCCTGTCGCCCGCTGCGCTTCGTCGGCGACGGCGGCCGCGCGGGGACCGAGCAGGGCGCGCCAGCGCTCGGGGGGTGCGCCGGGCACGGGGGCCCAGTCGACGGCCACGGGCCGGCCGGCGAGGGCGACGAGGGCGCGGTCGCCGAGGTGGGCGGCGCTGCGGAAGCCGTGCGCGGCGGACGGGCCGTCGGCCGCGGCACCGGCGGTGAGGTCGGCGCGGGCGTCGGGCAGCAGGTGGTCGAGGCTGCGGGTGAGGTACGGGCCGAGGAGTTCGGCGGGCCAGGGCGCACCGGCGGGCCGGGGCAGGGGGCCCACGTCCTTCAGCCGCAGGCCGTGCCAGGTCTCCAGGACGGTGCCGGTGGCGTCCTCGACGCGTACGTCGTAGCGGTGGCCGTCGGCGTCGTGCGCCGTCTCGTGGGCGTGCACCAGCACGGTGCCTTCCCGGGGTGCCGGGCCGTGGAACCGTACGGCGTCCACGGCCACCGGCAGCACGCGCCGGTGCGGCACGCAGCCCTGCAGCACGTGGACGTACGCGTCGCGCAGAGCAGCGTCGCCGAGGAGCAGCCGCGGACTGTGGAAGCCGCCGAACCACTCCCCCGCGCCGCCCGCCGCCACCTCGGCCACGCAGCTGCGGCCGCTGAGGTGCCGGTAGCGCACCAGGCGGTGGAAGCGGGGGCCGTGGAAGAACAGGTCGCCGTAGTGCGGTGAGCGGGCGGGGTCGGTACGGCCGGAGGGCGGCGCGGGGGCGGCGGGCTCGGCGGCCGTGCGAAAGGTGGCGCGGAAGTGGTCGGTCGCGAAACCGGTCTCGTCGCTGCGCACGACCGTGACGACGGTGCCGTCGTCGTGGCACAGGGCGGCGACGCGGACGGTGCGGGAGCCGTCCGGGGGGACGGTGACGGGCCGTTCGAAGGCGACGTCGGTGACGGTGCGGACGGTGTCGTGCCCCGTCCCCGTGACGGCGGCCGCCGCCTGGGCCATGGCCTCCAGGCCGACCACGGCCGGCAGCAGGGGTACGCCGTCGAGGGCGTGGTCGGCCAGGTACGGGTCGCTGCCCGGGCCCACACGGGCCTCGGCCACGACCTCCACGCCGGGCTGGTGGACGAGCGGCCGCTCCAGGAAGCGCAGCAGCGGCAGGGACTCGTCCGCGTACCGCAGGGTCGGGGTGCGCGGCAGGCGCCCGGCCACCATCACGGTCGTGGGCAGGTCGCCGGCGGCCAGGAGGGACAGCAGGACGCGGGTGCCGGCCGCGACCGGGATCGGCGCCACTCCCTGGCGGCGCAGCGCCTCCACGGCGCCCAGGCGGTGGGCCATGCCCGTGCCCTCCCACTGCGACCACTCCACGCTCAGGCAGCGGCAGTGCGGCAGGGCGGCCGCCAGTTCCTCGGTGCGGTGGCGCAGCCGGTCGTTGGCCAGGGCGTAGTGCGCCTCCCCCGGCAGGCCGATGCGGGCGATCACCGAACCGTACGTCACCAGCAGGCGCAGCCGCTGCGGGTCGACGGCGGCCAGGACGGCCTCCAGGCCGTCGCACTTGGGCGCGAGCGCGGCACGCAGGCGGGCGGGGGTGAGGTCCTCGATCCGGCCCGGGTCGTTGCGGCCCGCGCAGTGCAGGACGGCGGTGACGGGGCCGGTCCCGGCGAGGGTCCCGGCGACGGCACGGCGCACGGCGGCCGGGTCGGTCACGTCGGCGAGCGCGTAGCGCGCGGTGAGGCCCTCCGCGGCGAACCGGCGCAAGGTCGCGGCGACTTCCGCGTCCGCGGCCGGGTCGGAACGCCCCAGCAGGACGCACCGCACACCGGTCGCCCGGGCGAGGGCCAGCGCCGACTCGGCACCGATGCCCTTCGCCCCGCCGGTCACCAGGCACACGTCGGCGGGGCCCAGCGGTACGGCCGCCGCGTCGGGCGGGGGCAGGGGGTGGTGCGCGGTGACCGGTACGTGGCGTCGGCCCTCGTCGTCGTACACGACCTCCGCATAGCCGCGGATGCCGCGGGCCGCCTCCGCGGCGGCCAGGGCCGGACCGTCGGAATGCGGCGGCACGTCGACGACCAGGCAGTCGAGGCCGGGGCGTTCGGCGGCGAGGGAACGGGCCAGGGCGGGGCCGCAGCCGCGGTGATGGACGACGAGGAGAGGGGTGGTGATCGCGGCCGCCGCCTGGAGGGTGGCGAGCCAGGCGTCGGGGTCGCCGCGGCCCTCGTCGGGCGGGAGCGCCACCACGGTGGCGCGCGGGCCTTCGCCGCCCGTGGGGAACGCCTTGCGGACGGCCGGGGCGAGGGGGTGCTGCTCGGGGATGTCGTACGTCCAGTCGTAGGTGACCGGGGCCGCGGAGGGTGTGGCGGGGGATGCGGCGGCGGGGCGGGGTGCCAGGTGGTGGGTGTAGGCCCGCACCCACGGGCCGCCTGCACCGTCCGGGGCGCGGTCGTCGTCCTCCGCGGCGGCGGCTGGGGGCAGCGCCTCCAGGTACGCGGCCAGGCCGGCCACGGTGGCGCCGGCGAGAGCGCTGGTGTCGGTGGGGGCGGCGCGGCCGAGGGCCTGGGCGGCTTCGGTGGCGATCTGGGCGATGCGGAGGGAATTGATGTGGAGGTGGGTGAGGAGGAGGTCGTCGTCGTGGATGGTGTCCGGGGCGAGTTCGAGGGTGGTGGCGAGGAGGTGGCGGAGGGTGGTGCCTACGGGGGTGGGGGTGGGGGCGCCTGCGGCGGGCTGGCCCCGGTCCCGCCCTTTCACCGTTTCGGGGGGGGGGGGGGGGGGCGGCCCCCCCCCCCCCCCCCCCCCCCCCCCCCCCCCCCCCCCGCCGGGCGCGCGGGCCGGCAGGGGCGGGGGGGGGGGGGGGGTATTAATTTGGGTGGGTTCGGTGGGGTGGGGGGGGGGGCGCGCCTCGGTTCCCGGGCTGCGGGTGGGCTTGGAGCTGGTCGCC
>NZ_BAAJPZ010000023.1:0-83361 GCF_057552455.1 Streptomyces sp. PKA51 | reverse complement strand
GTGGAGAGGTCTCGTACTGGCTTGCGGATTCTAGGGGTTTGCGTTGTGATGCACCTTGATCATTTCCCACTTCTTTCCCACTGGGAGACGGACCTGCGCCAGGCCCAGACCGCCAATCGGGGGGTTGGTGGGACGGTGATCCGGGCCTCGCGCACACCGGTGGCTAGCGGTGGCCGGGTCGTGGCGTTGTTGGAGATACAAGCGGGTGGGGGACCGCTGCTTTAGTCAGGCGCCTTCAGCGACGTGTGTAGCTGGCTGCGTCACGTCTTTGGGTCATCGCGTGGAGCGTTGAGTTCGGCCTCGAGGCGTTCAGCTTCTGCTTCGTCGAGTAGGCGCTCATCCACGCAATAGACGTGTCGCTCTGGCCGCTTGATGGCGATCATTCTTGCCTCGTAGGGCATGACTGCGACTCTGATTACTCGTACCGGCACTCGCACTGGTCCCCCAGGTCCGAGTGGCTGCCCCGCCCGCCGGTAGTGATCCATACAATCACATTGTTGACGTCCTTGTGGAGGGGGCGACGCGAAGAGCGTCTACATTGTCGGCGGATCGTCCTGGTCCCGTCCCGTGCCAAGGGCTCGGAGCTTGCGCTCGACTTTCTCCCATGCCTCGACGCTCTGGCGCATGGCTTCAGGGCTGGCCGTTGGCTTGCCCTTGACCACGATGACGATCTGAGCCTCTGATCCCTCTGGGCCTTCGGCAGGCAGATCGATGACCGTCGCGTCCAGGAGGTGGCCTTCTCCGAGGGCTTGCCTGACGCGCAGCGGAAGGGCTTGTGTCTCTTCGGCCGTGAATTCCACAGCCGGGGGAGCGAGTGCCGGGTCGCCGCCAGCGAGGATGTTCTCACCGGAGCTGCTAGTCCAGCCTAGGGCCTGCGCCACCCTGGGAAGAGAGGTGGGCACCCTCGCCCGTGATTCGCCGGCTTCGAGGTTTTGGACGGTCGACTCACTGACTCCCGCCCTTTGAGCCAGCTCCTTCTGGGTGATTCCGGACGCAGTTCGAGCGTCCCTGATCGCCGCGGCGAGTCGCTTCCAGTCCCTGGTCATGCGCTCATCATGCCTCAAGGTTAGGCAACACGTACCTACCGAGCCTACCGATTGACCAGTAACTATCGGTGTGCGCGGGCGCATTTTTGTTGACTCTTGAACGCCCTCTCTGGGGCAACGAGCCCCGCGCCTGGGCGAATGGTCTTCCAGGCCTGCTGAACGTGCGCGCCGCTCGCTACCCGGAACGCACCGCCGAACCCCGTCGAGCACCGCTGGACACCCAACGAACCCGGTTGAACGCCTTGCGGACACCCAACTTTGGGTCTAGGTTGTGAGTGTGACACCGAACGGGGCCGCAATCAGGTCACTCCGCGAGGCCCGCGGACTCAGCCTGAGGGGGCTTGCCCAGTCCATAGGAAGAGATCCGTCCTTCTGCTCCCGAATCGAAACGGAGCAGCAAGGAGCCGCGATCGAAACGCTCCAGCGCATAGCCGACGAACTTGCTGTGCCGCTGGCAGCCATCACAAGGGAGAAGCTGTGATCGGGACCCACCTGGCCACAGTCGGCGCCCCTCCGACAGGTGCCGACTCCGACCTCGTCGAGCGACTGGCGGCCGCTGTTGCCGCCAAGGTCCACGAGTGCCTGATCAACCCCGAGCTGATCCACCCCGAGCTGGTCAGCTACACGCCGAAGCAGGCCGCATTGATTTTCGGCAAGACCGAGAACTGGGTCATCGAAGCCATCCAGGCTCGGCGCATCCCCTGCACCTACGTTGGTCGCACGCCGCGCCTGACCGCTGTGCACATCCGCTGGGTGCTGGACAACGGCGAAGTCAAGCCGCACGAGTACGCCACCCGCACTGCCGCCTGAAGCGGCTATGCGGCCCCAACCGCCGGGCTTCCACACACCGGCAGCCGGGGCCTCGATCCACCTCACACCATCTCCAAGAGAAGAGGCGATCGTGCCTACATCATCTCCCATCCCGCCCCTCCCGGAACCCCCGCCCCAGGTGGACCTGCTCAAGGTCGCGCAGCTGCCGGCGCGTGTGCGCGCCGCGGTCATCGCTGCTGCCGACGCTGAACGCGCCTACATCGCCGCCGGGCCCGTCCCCTTCGCCACTCCGGACCTGAGGGCCCACAACAAGGCCCTCGCCGCCCACCACCCGAGCCTGATCGTCCGCTGCGGAGGTGCCCGATGAGTGCTCGAGACGCCCTAGTCGAGATCGCGCACGGCAACCGCGGGATCTCCGGCGGCAGCTGGACCAACGCGCGGGCCCTGGTCGACCTGCACCAGGCCGAGGTGCTGAACGAGATGGCCGCGCTCCTGGAGGCTGGCGGAGAGAAGCGGGCTGCTGAGCTGCTCCGCGACCGGGCCGACAGCATCATGTACAGCCGCAGGGCGGTGGCCCGATGACCCTCTCCGCAGAGTACGAGGACGAACTCCGCTGCCGGGCTTTCCAGGCCGAGCGGGCGGAGGCCGCATTCCTCCAGTACAACCAGCGCACCGCCACCTGCGGATGCGCGGACGAGCGAGACCTGTACACGATCGCGGTGGCCCTGGTCCAGCAGCTCAGCGAAGGTCGCAACGACGTTCCGGCGCTGCTGAGCGAGGTGGCTCGGCTGCGGTCCCGTGTGCGGGAGCTGGAGCCGCTGGCTTCCGGCGTCGAGTACGGGATCCGAGGTCAGTACGCCGAGGGCGAGCCCGTTGAGGTCGTGGATCTGACGACGGACCTGGTCGAGTGTGTGGACCGGTGGAATCGCTACTGCGAGATGTGGTCGGGCATCGAGGTGGTGTGCCGCACGGTCGGGGCGCGCCACGGCGAGGTGCGATACGGCGAGTGGGAGCCCGTCGAGGTCGGTGAGATGTGATGGCCACCGTAAGCTCCCTCGACTCCCGTCTCGCGGCTGATGTGGCCGCCCTGGTCGCTCGGCAGCACCTCATCGATTGCGGGCTGGCCGAGCAGCGGCACCTGGTCGACCCGGACTACGACGCCTACGCGGCTCTGCCGGCTGAGCACCCGGAGACCGTCACCTACGACGCCACCTGGCAGCCCGGAGGGACGTCATGACCAGTTGCTACCACGACGTGACCGTGAGGCGTGCCGAGCGGGCCGCCGAGGGCTCGTCCGACCCGGGCCTGTTCTGGATGGGCTTCCACGCCGGCTTCGTGGCCGATGAGGAGGGCCGCGATACCGAGACCGTTCTGGCTTCTCTGATGGCAGGCGACGGTGCTGCGGTGAACGGCTACCTGCAGGGGCTGGCCGCAGCCCGCTACGAGCGGATGCCCGTGCACGCGGTGAACTGCCGCTGTGCGCGCTGCAACCGGGATCGACTGGATCGGATCGTCCGCCTCAAGCGGCAGGCCGCTCAGGCCCTGGAGGTGGCGGCGTGAACTCGGCTCAGGATGACCGTGTCAGAAGCCTCGCTGCCACTCTGTCGGCCTCGGCCGCAGTGTCGACCGCGAGTGTCCTGCGGGCGTATAGGCGACTCGGGATCGTGCCCTGCCCTCGGGGAACGGCACGGCGTGACCTGAAGGCTGCCGCTGCTGCGGGGCTGCTCGAGGAACGCGGGCCTGCTGACGGACGCTTCTACGTCCTCACCAGGAACCGCTGCCCGAAATGCAAGCGCACATTCGAGGACTGCCGTTGCAGCGGCGGGGTTGAGCAGGTGGCGGCATGAGCACTGGGGACTGGGTCTGCATCGGTGTCCTCTGGCTGGGCGCCCTCGTGTTCCTGGCCATCGTCGAATGGGCGCCTCAGCTCCTCTCCTTCCTGGGCGACCCGCGGGACCACAGTGACGACGAAGAGGAGGAGCTCTCGTGAGCACCAGCATGTGGGGCCTGGCGATAGTCGGGGTGGTCAGCGTATGCGCGGCGCTGTACGCGAACTGGCCGAGCAGCCGCAGGCGGCCCCCAGAGCGCATCCCGATCCCGCACCAGAGGGACGGTCGCCAGTCGTGAGGCTTCCCTGGCGCTACGGGCGACTTCGCAGGTACGCCGCCGACCTGTACCGGACCTGCCTCGACCTCGAGGAGCGCGCTGTCCAGGCCGAGCAGGTAGTCCGCTGCCTGACCAACCAACCTGGGGCTTCTCCCGCCCACAGCGACGCTGGTGAACGGTTGCCCGCCGACGCGCCCGCTCTTCCCGAGATCCCGGTCGCCAGGCTGCCCAGCAGTTCGTAGCCCCCAATCCTGCCGGGCCGGCCGTGCACAGTCACCGGCCCGCCCGGCACCCAAGACCACCTGTCGGCGGCCGTCGAGCGCACCCCTCCCCAGCGCTCCGGCCGCACCCACCGGACCCCGCACCAACCCCCCGAGCGGGGTCCGGTGGGCCCTCACACCCGAAAGCAGGCCACATGAGCCACGAAAGGCCCTCGCCACCACTTGATTTCCCGTCCGGTGCGACTGTGGTGCTGGAGCCGGGAGCCACCGTCGATCGCTGGCATGCCGTTCGGGCAACAGGCCTCGGGGGCTCCGACATGGCCGCCATCTGCGGCCTGAACCCCTACACCAGCCCCCTGGAGATCTGGTTCTCGAAGGTCGGCCAACCCGTGCCCCGCCGCCCTGACCCGGTCCTCGACGAATCCGCCCTCATGGGTCACGCCCTCGAGCCCCTCATCGCCACCCGCTTCACCGCCATCACCGGCCTCCTCGCAGTCGACGGCCCCGGCACCCTCCGTCACCCGAGCCGGCCGTGGATCGCCAACCTCGACCGCGTCACCGAAGAAGCCGGGCAACCCGGTGTCGTCGAGCTCAAATCCCGCTCCTCCTACGCCCTGAAGGATTGGCTGGACGAGCCGCCGGTCGATGTTCAGGTGCAGGTGCAGCACTACCTCGCCGTCACCGGTTGGCAGTACGCCTACACCGCGGCGCTGATTGGCGGGCAGCGCACCATCGTCCACCGCCTGGAGCGCGACGAGGAACTCATCGCCGACCTCACCGCCATCGCCGATGAGTTCTGGGACTGGGTCGAAACCCGTCAGCAGCCCCCAGTCGACGGCTCTCACGCTACCGGTCAGCTGCTGGACCGGCTCCACGCCCACCCGACCAGCGAGGTCGTAGTCGCCGATGCCGTCGAGGTCGAGTGGCTCCTCGAGCAGCGAGCCAAGGCGAAGGAGCAGATCGCCGCGGGCGAGCTCGCCCTGCTGGAGGTCGACAACCGTCTGAAGGCCATCGCCGGCGACGCCACCGACGTCCACGTCCGCGGCGAACTCGCCTACTCCTGGCGCCCTCAGCGCGGCCAGATCAGCTGGAAGACCGCGGCCCTGGCCGCCAACCCGGACCTCGACCCCGAGCCCTACCGCGGCGAACCCACCCGCGCCCTCCGCATCCACCTGGAGAACCAGTGACCAGCACCGCCCGCGCCGCCGTCGCCCGCCGAGCCGACAACGTCGGCCAAGTACAGCAGTCCAACGGGCAGCCGCCGACGCTGCAGCAGCAGATCGAGCGGATGAAGCCCGAGATCGCCCGCGCTTTGCCCAAGCACATGGATGCCGACCGCATGGCCCGCATCGCTCTCACCACCCTGCGGCGGAGCCCGAAACTCGGCCAGTGCAGCCCCGAGTCCTTCCTCGGCGCGCTGATGACCTGCTCCCAGCTTGGTGTTGAGCCTGGCCCCACTGGCGAGGCATACCTCATCCCTTACGGCCGCGAGTGCACGTTCGTCCTCGGTTACCGCGGCATGGCGAAGCTCTTCTGGCAGAGCCCCATGGCGAAGTCGCTGGACGCTCAGGTCGTCTATGAGAACGACCACTTCGACTACGAGTACGGGCTCCACCCCAAGCTCGAGCACAAGCCGGCGCTCGCCAGCCGGGGCAAGCCGATCGCCTATTACGCGGTCGCCTCCACTACGAGCGGTGGCTCTGCGTTCGTCGTCCTCTCCCCGGACGACATCGAGAATCACCGCAAGCACTCCAAGTCGGGGCACTCCGGCCCCTGGCGTGATCACTACGACGCCATGGCCAAGAAGACCTGCGTCCGCGAGCTGTTCAAGCTCCTGCCCGTGTCCGTCGAGCTAGCCACTGCTGCTGCTCACGACGGGACTGTCCGTACCGATACGGCCCCTGAGGCTATCGATATCGCGCCCGTCTACGACGACACCGTCGAGGGCGAACTCGTCGACGACGCCCAGTAGCCCGTCGGGCCGCCCCCGCGGGAATCGGGGGCGGCCGAGTCCAGCTCAGCACATCTCCCTCGTAAGACCTGCCAGACACGTCCGAGGAGACATCCGTGACTGACCAGCCAATCGAGGCCCGCTGCGACTACTGCAAGCAGGTGCGACCCCTTTTCCTCTACGAGCCGGACCATGACGTGCACCTGACCGGCATTACCTGCGAGTGGTGCGGTCGCGAGAAGCAGCCGCTCCTGTGCACCCAGTGCTGGGACACCGAGAAGCAGCGGGAGGAGAGCTACCCCGGAGACCCGGAGGACAACGCCGCGGTCGAGGTCTTCGTGCTGCTCCTTAACAACAACGCCCGGCTCGCTGCGCAGGCCGATGCCGACAGAGCGGCTTGCGAGGGCATCGCCCAAGCCACCTACCGAGCCCACGGAGGTACCCGATGACTCGTCGTCTCACGCCAGCCGAGCGACTCGCCGCCGCAGAGAAGGACGCCACCCTCGACGCGATAGTCGCCCGCTCCGAGTGGGACCAGCACGTCGTCGAGCAGGCCATCTTCTACTTCGCCGAGGCCTGCGACGAATGGTCCTGCAACGACCTGCGCGACCTTCTGCCCGAGACGGGGCACGGATTCCTCGGCGCAGCCATCAACGCCCTCCGCAGCGCCCGCATCATCGAACACACCGGGCACATGGTGTTCTCCACCAGCGGCCCCACACACGGCCACCGCATCGCCGTCTGGCGCCTCACTAGCAAGGGCCAGGCCATCGCTGCTGCACGCCGGCCGCAAGCGGCTGGAGCGGCCGCATGAACGACACCACGATCGGCCTCCTCGTGGGGGTCGTCACGACTGCCAGCGTCATCTTCTCCATCCGCTACGGGCTCACCCAGGCCGAGAAGCAGCGCATAGAAGCCCTCCAGCGGCGCATCGCCGACGCCGAAGCCCGCACTGCCGGCCGCGGTGGCCCCGAGCAACGGTTCCTCCTCGGCGACGAGCCACTCGACGACATCGCCATCGCCGACCACGCAGCCCTCGGCATCCACGACATCGCCCAATACCTCGAGAGGGAGGCAGGACAGTGACAGCGACAAAGCCGCTTCCACCACACGGGACATACGGTCGGTCCGTCGGCCGTCCCGCTTACGGCATCAAAGGCTGCTCCTGCCCAGCCTGCTCCGCCGCCCGCAGCCAGTACAGGAAGCGTCGCCAGCTCCTGACACTGACCGGCCGTGAACTCATGGTGCCCGCCGCTCCCGCCACCGCCCACCTGCAATACCTGCGAGCTTCTGGCGCAGGATGGCCCGAGCTCCGCGACGCCACCGGCTGCTCCGGCTCCACGATCTCCCACGTCCTCCGCGGGCGACGTACCGAGGTGCGCCGCACTGTGGCGCAAGCCATCCTCCGCGTACAGCTCACCGACGTGCTCGCACCCAGCAGGCCTGTCTCCTCCCTGGGCTCGGTCCGGCGCATCCAGGGCCTCATGGCCATGGGACACAAGGTCAAGGTGATTGCCGGGTACTGCAACGTGGACGCCAGCGTCATCACGCACCTGCTGAACGGTCATCTCCCGCAAGTGCGTGCTTCAACGGCAGACAAAATCCGTGAAGGCTGCGGACGCCTTTCAAAGATCCCCGGGTCGTCCACACGGAACCGTAACCGCGCGGCCCGAGAAGGTTGGCCATCGATCGCCGCCTGGGACAACATCGACGACCCAGACTGCGTACCCGAACCGATCGGCACTGCTGACGACCAGCGGAATGCCTGGCAGATCGCCGCCGACCGACGGCTCGAGCTCCGCCACCTCTCCTCCTATGGCATCCCCGAGGACGAGATCGCCGACCGGCTCGACATGAACCCCAGGTACGTCCACGACCTCCTCCGCGAGATCCGGGCGTCAGGGGTGACGGCATGAGTGCCCCCTCCTGGGAGCTCCTGGCCTCTTGTAAAGAGATAGGGCCGGAGATCTTCGAACCCGAGGCGTACACCAAGCCGAACGTAGCTGCAGCAAAGAAGACCTGCGCGCGATGCCCCGTCCGGAAGCCGTGCCTTGACGACGCACTCACCCGAGAAGGGCACCTCCCCGCCCGCTTCCGCGAAACAGTCCGCGGCGGCCTCACACCCAGCGAACGGGCAACACTCAGCCGCCACACTACCGCGAAGGAGGCAGCGTGATGCTGATCAGCCGCCGCACCCTGAACGCGGATACGACCGACGGCTTCTGCGGCGCTGGAGGTTCTTCCACCGGCGCTGTCCAGGCAGGCGTCACCGTCCGCACAGCCCTCAACCACTGGCGGCTGGCCGTCGACGTCCACAATGCCAACCACCCCGACACTGACCATGACTGCGCCGACATCTCCCAGGTTGACCCGCGCCGATATCCATCCACCACCTTCGCTTGGTGGTCACCGTCGTGCACCAACCACACCATCGCCAACGGCAAGAAGCGCCACCAGGACGCCACCCCCGACCTGTTCGGCGAGATCCTTCCCGATGAGGCCGCCGAACGCTCCCGGGCCACCATGTGGGACGTCGTCCGATTCGCCGAGTACCACCGCTACCGGGCCATCATCGTTGAGAACGTCGTCGACGCCCGCGACTGGATCCTCTGGCCGGCCTGGATCGCCGCCATGCAGGCCATGGGCTACCGCTTCCGGCTGGTCTGCCTCAACTCCATGCACGCCCAGGCCCTCGGCCCCGGCGCCCCGCAGTCCCGCGACCGCATCTACATCATCTTCTGGCTGGAAGGTGAACGCGAGCCGGACTTCGACAAGTGGACCAGGCCGATGGCCCATTGCGCGCAGTGTGACCGCACCGTGCGAGCGGTGCAGGCATGGAAGAACCCGCAGCGCCGGTACGGGAAGTACAAGGCGCAGTACGTGTGGCGCTGCCCAACAGCACGCTGCCACAGCGAGGTGTTCCCCGCGGTCCGCCCTGCCTCGGACGCGATCGACTGGACCCTGCCCGCGCAACGGATCGCAGATCGGTCCCGGCCGCTAGCGGAGAAGACCATGCGACGGATCCGCGATGGCTTCGAGGCCTATGCCGTCCCGCTGCTCGTCCCTGTGGAAGGCAGGGAAGGCAAGGCGGCTCGGCCGGCGTACATGCCGATGCGCACGTGCACCGCCCGAAACGAGACTGGCGTCGCCCTTCCCCCGTATGTCGTGGAACTACGCGGCGGAGGGTCGAAGCACCGCGCCGTTAGCGAGCCCCTGGCCACAGTCTGCGCTTCCGGCAACCACCACGGCCTCGCCATCCCGGATCTCGTGGTCCCGTACTACGGCAACAGCACCCCCCGGCCGACAAACGAACCGATCCCGACCGTGACCACGGTGGACCGCCACGGTCTGCTGCGCGGCGGCACCGTCACCTCAGTGGAGGATCTGGGCTTCCGGATGCTCGAGCCGGCGGAGTACGCCGAGGCCATGGCCTTCCCTGGCAAGGGGGCCGAGCAGCCATACATCTGGCTGGGCAACAAGCGCGAACGTGTCCGCATGGCAGGAAACGCCGTCACCCCGCCCGCCGCCCGCGACCTCTTCGCCTGCATCGCCGAAGCCATCGTCGGCGATCAGTACGAGCTCGCCGCCGCCTGACGGCTGGGTCTCTCCACCCCTAGCGGCACCGCACAACCGAACTATCCGCCACGGCTGGAAGAAGCCCACCGCATGGCCCGCATCCGAACGATCAAGCCGGAGTTCTTCACGTCGCTGACGGTCGCTGATCTCACACCGGAGCAGCGGCTCACCTTCATCGGCTTGTGGACTCACGCCGATGATGCGGGCCGGTGCGTCGACGACCCCAGGCTCATCAAGGCCGCGGTCTGGCCCCTCGACGACCGCACAGCAGCCGACATCGAAGCCGATCTGAAGGCACTCAGTGAGTCCTCACTGATTACTCGCTACATCCTCAATCGCAAGCGGTACCTGGCCGTCACGAACTGGGATGAGCACCAAAGGATCAACCGTCCGACGCCGAGCAGGCTTCCGGCCCCTGAACAGGGCGAACAGCCTGATCCTGAGCCTCCGACCAGCAAGGATGCCGACTCAGTGAGTCCTCACGCACACCTCAGTGAGGACTCACTCCCGGAAAGGAAAGGAACAGGGAAAGGAACAGGGAAGGGAACCCCCCTACCCCCCGCCGTCGATCAAGGCGAGACGCCGCCGGCCGCAGGCGCAACAGGGCTCCCCGACCGGATGCTCGCTGCTTGGTGGGACAAGTACGGCCGCCGCACCGCTCAGTCGAAGAAGACCATCCACCGCGCCATCGCCGACGCTCTCGACAACGGCAACAACCCCGACGAACTGTGGGCAGCGCTTCTTCGCATCGGCGAGATCAGCAAGCCCGTCACGGGCGGCACTCTCCAGTTCGCCTTCTCCGAGATCCGCAGAAACGCCACAGGCGCCGACGTGATCCCGTTCCGCGACCGCCAGCAGCAAGCGACGGACGACTTCTTCGACCGCGCCATGGCCCGCGCCAGGGCCCGAACGAAGCAGGAGACTTCATGACCCCCGAGGAAACCGTGGTGCTCGCCCGCTACGTGCGGGCGCTGTGCCCCCAGCAGAAGTTCGACGAGTACACCCCCGACGCCTGGCACGACGTCCTCAGCGGCTACCGCCTCGTCGACGCCCGAGCCGCAGCTGCAGCAGTGGCCCGTCGCCAGCCGTTCGTCAGCCCCGCCGAGATCATTACCGAGATCACGCAGCAGCGCGCAGATCGGGCGACCGACTTCCAGGGGCCTGGTCTGCCGGCAGAGGTGCCGGACGCTGACCCGGACGACGTCCAGGCATACCTCGCCGCTCTGCGTGGACAGCGCACCCGAGCGGGGGACGGACTCAAGCTCACGCGTCGCCCCGTTGCCCAGCTAGTCGCCGGTGTCGGCCGGGAGATACCGCCCGAGGTCGCGGAAGTACGTCGGCCGGGACCGCTGGGGATCGAGTGCCCGAAGTGCCAGGCGCCGGTCGGCCGCCCATGCCGTCTGCCGGACGGCAAAGAACGCCCACCGCATGGAGCTCGCCGCGGCCAGGTCCCGGACCCGGTGGTCGAGGCAGCGGAGATCGCCCGCCGCCGTGCAGCCTCCGCCGCTGCTCTCGATCGCCTGAAGGAGGCGCCGTGAACTTCCGCAATGGCGCCCCGATGCCCGAGAGTATCCGGCATGTGCTGCGGGCCAAGCAGCATCCGGCTCGCGCAGTGCCGTGCCCGCACTGCCGGGCGTTGGCACACCGGCCGTGCACCACGCCGTCGAAGCGCCGCATTCTCGCGCAGCCGCATCCGCAGCGCGTCTCGGACTGGGCCCGATCGCTGGTTGCCTGCCCGGCCTGCGGTGCCGAAGCGGGGGGCGAGTGCCTGCAGGACGGCCGGTCGCTGTACGACGGCACCGTCCACCCTCAGCGGGACGATGAAGCCCGGAGGACGGCCCTGTGAGCCCCTTGGAGCGCCTCCTGGCCGAGGAGTTGCCGACCGGCACGTTCGGCGGCTCACGGCCCGCACAGACCCCTTCCCGGCCCCCTGCACGCCGGACCGGCCCCGACCCGCGGGCCGCAGAGCACCGAGCCGAACTCGAAGCCGCCCTCAACGGCTGGGACTACGGCCGGCCCCGCCGCCACCTCCACCCCGTACCCGACACCGCCATCCGAAGGAGCGCCGCCTGATGCCCGAACTCCTCACGCCCCCTGCTCACGAGACCGCGGACGAACGCTATGACCGGCTCTACACCGAATACCGGCGCCTGCTGGACGTCGCGCCGATGGACCGCACCGAGGCGGACCGTGAACGCCTGCTCGCACTGCACCGCGACCTGCAAACCATCCGCGCCACCCCTCCCGACGGCTACAGCCTTCCCACAGCGGCGGCCGGCCTGATCACCCACGCCCATGCGCACGGCTGGCTCGGTGACGCCAGCTGGTCCGGCTTCTCCGGCGAGCCGTTCGTCACGGTCCAGGTCGGCAGGCGGGTCACTCCGGCAGAGCAGGAGCACTACCGCGGCCCCCACTGGCTCTACCAGCTGACGTGGCACTCCCGCGGCTGCGCCCCGGGCAGGCTTCGCCTCTTCGGCCAAGGACTGGCAGAGACCCCCGGGTCTCCCGCAGTCCACCCGGCTCCCTCGGTAAAGGGGATCCGCGACGTCATCGCAGCCCACCCCGCACCATCGGCGGCAGACCATGACTGATCCGACCATGACGCCCATGGTGCATGGCTACAGCCTGCGGGACATCGAGGAAATTTCCCGCTTCGTCATCGCGATTGACCGCTGGTCCAAGGCCATGGACACCGCTGACAGGCTCGACGCCATCCGATTCGAGATCACTGAATGCCTGCTCACGGCAGAGGAACCGCCTACGCGGCAGGAGCTCATCACCCTGGGCCGGTACGCGGCGGATCGGTACGTCGGAGGCGAGATGAAGTACCGCGGTTACGACGTGCGCCAGCCGGCCCTCGGGCCAGGGGCGATGGTCAGGTTTCAGCGGTACTGGCAGGCCACGGGCCACACGCCATGGGAGGAGCGACTGGTCGAGCACCTTGCTCTCCAGCAGGTCTGGTGGTGCTTGTCTCTTGTTCAGCAGCAGGCGCTCATGGCCCTCGCTCTGACCGGTGACCATCAGGCTGCGGCCGACAGTCTTGGCGTGCCGCTTGGGACCTACTTTGCTCGTCTGCGGAAGGCCCGTCAGCGAGCCCTCGCGTTGTGGCACGAGCACGAGACGCCGCGCCGCCAGCGGCGAGACAAGCGAGTGCTGAGCCGCTCGGGCACGTATCGAGGCCGCAGGCTGCTGACAGAGCAGGACCTCGAGACGCTGCGGGAGCGGCGTGCCAAGGGCGTGACCCTTCGCGAACTGGCCGAGGAGACCGGATACAGCGCAAGCGCGCTTTGCAACCTGTTGAAGGGCAAGAGGCGCCCCTTCGCCGCATGACCACGCCGCTCAGGCCCGGGTCGCTCAACAGGTAGAAGCAGCCGCCTTAAAAGCGGATCTAGTGCGAGTTCGAATCTCGTCCCGGGCACCCAACCACACCACCACATCCAACCTGAGAGGACCGTCGCATGCCCACCCGCATCCAGTGCCGCCGCAGCAAGGGCTGGCGCGCACCCGAAGGAGCCGTCTATGTCGGCTGTGGGACCCGCTGGGGCAACCCTTGCCGGACCACCCACAACATCACACGCCAGTCCTGGTACGTGTATGACCCGCACAGTCATACCTGGGGATCTGGCATCGCCGACGCCGCGGAGGCGCGACGCGAGGCGACCGAGGGCTACCGCAAGTGGATGTTCCTGCATCCTGAACTCGCCGCCGCAGCGGGTCGCCGCCTGGCCGACAGGGATCTCATGTGCTGGTGCCCGCTGCCGGAGCCCGGCGAGCCGGACTACTGCCACGCCGCCGTTCTGCTGGAGCTCGCGGCCGGGGCTGATGGGAGGGCTGCCTGATGTCCGACACCCTGCCCGCCCCGTGGCCGACCGCGGTGATCTGCGGCTCAACCAGGTACATGGACCGCCTGCACGAGGCAGCCAAGGATCTGACTCGCCGTGGCTTCGCGGTCCACATGCCGCACCTCACCGACGTCGACGACGACCTGGCCGTGACGCTGGCGGACATGTGGCGGGCCCTGATCGCCCACGCCGCTGTTGTGGTCGCAGTGCCCAAGCCGGACGGCAGCTTCGGCGAAGCGACTGCCAGCGAAGTGGCTTACGCCCGCGAGCTCGGCATTCCCGTTGAGGTTGCGGGCCGCCCGAATGGGGTGACGACTTGATGGCCATGCCATGCCCGACGCCGGCCAAGCACCGGTACGCCACACACCAGGCGGCCACGGTGGCGGCCGGACGCCACGAGGTGGCTCTCGGCTACCGGCTCTACCCGTACCTGTGCCTGTGCGGCTGGGTGCACCTGTCGAAGCGCGACTGCACACCACAGCAGCCGGACGAGGAAACCCTCGAGCTCGTCGCTGCGCTCGGTGAGGCGGCATTCGAGGATCTGGTCAGCCGGGAGCTGCACGGGCGAGCTCACCCGCTCGAAGCCGGCGCCCTACGACAGCCCCGGCTCGCCAAGCGCTGGGAAAACACCTTGCACGGCCTCCAGCTGCGCCTTGAGGGTCAGGTCGCTGCCCACGCTGGGGACCGAGGGGCGGCGGCACAGGAGTGGCGGCGCCGGACGACGCCCGTGCGGCTGAAGCTGGCGGCTCGCCGGCGTGAAGCTCGAGCCTGCCGGATCAGCGCTGCAGAGGCTGCAGCGGCAGCTGCCGCTGACAAGGCGCAGCAGCGGCAGGCAGACGAGCGCGAGCTACGGCGGCTGGCCGGCGAGGCTGCAGTTGACCGACTGATCGCCGCCCATGGGCGGGAGTTTGCCTGCTACCTGGCGGAGGAGTGCCGCAAGATCGGTGTCGAGGTGCCCAGCCGGATCCGCAAGTACCTGGATCTACCCGTTGAGTTGCCGCCGAGGGCGGGGGAGGCGGCGTGACAGCCCCCAGATGCACCCTGTGTGGTCGCCTGCTTCATGGTCCGGCCTCCCGGGCTCGTGGACTAGGGCCCACCTGTTTCAAGCGCTCAGGCGGCCATACAGCCCCACGGACAGCTCCAGCCGTGACGCTCACCCAAAACATTCCCGCCATACCCGGCCAAATCGCACTACCCCTCCAGCAGCACCAACCCACCCTCTGGAGCCTGTGATGGCCAACCTGCCACCACCAACCATCCACGCCATCGCCTACCGCGCCTCCTGCCTGCCCCAGGAAGACGACAACGCCCACCTGTACAGCCTCCTCGTCGAGGAGTACGGAAACGGCCGCTGGGCCGTCACCCAACTCGGCTCCTGCCTCGGCGCAGACGGCACCTGGGACTGGGGCGTGAAGGAGCACGACCGCGGCGACGCATGGCTCGACACTCACCGATTCGACCTAGCGACCGCCCTGCAGCTTGCCAAGGAAGCGGCATCGAAGATCAAGGTCAATGGGATCCCTGTAGGGACGGCTCTCAAGGCTGGCGACGACGGCAAGCCTGAAGGCGGCCGACCGTGACCACATCCCACCTCCAGCTGGCGCTGTGGGACAGCAAGCAGCCCAAACCCTCATCCCCTGCAACACCTCGTCGTCGCCGACGTTTCGGCTGGGCTCCCCACGACTCGAGGTCGGTCCGCCTCGGTCGACGGGTCGTGAACGTGCCGACGCGGGGGCTGCTGTGAAGCGGGATGCGGTGACGGTCGAGCAGCTACTGAATCTGGTCGACCGCGCCGAGCGCTTCAACGGGCTCACAGCGGCCGAAGCGGGCCGCATGCGGCGCGGAATCCGGGGGTTAGCCACGAGGCCCGCAGAGAGGCGCACAGGGGCCTCCACGGGGTCGTGGCGGGCAGTCGCCGAACTCGCCCGACAGCGCAGAGCCCTCGCAAAGCTCCACCAACCCATGCTCCGCGGCGGCATCGACATCTGCGCCCACTGCTCCGGCTGGGACGGCCGACGCTGCCGCGGACTCATCACTCCCTGGCCCTGCCCCACCGCCGAAACCGCCCAACTCAACCGCCGACAAGAGGAGGCTGCCGCATCATGACCGGCCAGCCCTGGTACCACGACGACACCGTCACCCTGCTCCTCGGCGACACCTTGGAGGTCCTGCGTGAACTTCCCAGCCGGTCTGTGGACTGTGTAGTGACGTCGCCGCCATACTTTGGCCTCCGCGACTACGGCATCGAGGGCCAGTACGGGCTGGAAGCCTCGCCTGCGGAGTACGTCGAGACGATGCGCGTCGTCTTCGCGGAGGCTCGACGTGTCCTCGCCGACGACGGGACGCTGTGGCTGAACCTCGGTGACAGCTACGCCTATCCGCCCGGCTCAGCCCACAAGCAAGGCCAGACCGGGCAGCGCCGAGACCGCACTTTCACCGCCGAGACGATGCGCGGCACCACGACGCTGCCCACGAAGAACCTCATCGGCGTTCCGTGGCGCACAGCATTCGCGCTGCAAGACGACGGATGGATCCTGCGGAACGACGTGATTTGGTCGAAGCCCAACGCCATGCCCGAGTCGGTCACCGACCGGCTGTCATCCCGACATGAGCACCTGTTCCTGCTGACGAAAGCCTCGAAGTACTCGTTCGACCTCAACGCCATCCGCGAGCCCCACACCATGCGCCCACAGCGCAGGCCGCGAGGCCACAAGGAACGGCAACGCCTCGGCGTGCTGCCCGCCCAGACCCACTCCACCTCACAGCGCGACGAGCCAGGAGCCGATGGCCACCCCCTGGGCCGCAACCCCGGCGACGTATGGGACATCACCACCAAGCCCTACCCCGCCGCCCACTTCGCAGTGTTCCCCATCGAGCTGCCGCTGCGCTGCATCAAGGCCGGCTGCAAGCCGGGTGGGACGGTCCTCGACCCGTTCTCCGGTTCCGGCACCACCGGCGCCGCCGCCCGCCAGCTCGGCCGCCTGTACATCGGCATCGACATCAACCCGGCCTATCACGACCTTGCCAAGCAGCGGTACGCGCAAGGCGTCCTCACCTTCGACGAGGCCGGATGACACCGGCCCCGCCCCACACGCGACGTCTGGACGAACTCGGCTACCGCATGTGGCAAGCCGCCAACATCGTCACCCGCAAGATCCTCGCCCGACTGTAGCCCGCTGCCCGGACCTCGAACAAGGAGCATCATGACCAGCCGCCTGCTCGCCATCTTTGTCGCCGAACGCCTTGGCGTCGCCGGCTACACCGACACCATGCGTCAACGCTCCTGGACCCCCGGCTATCGCACCGAGCAAGCCAGCCCCCACACCGTCCGCGTCTGGCGCGACGGACCCGACGAGGCACCGAGCCTGGAGCGGTATGCGCAGGTGCTCCGGTTTGCCGGCTTCACTGTCACCTTCGATCGGCCGGGCGGTAAGAGGCCGTCTCTTTGCGTCACCCACCCCTGACCTCCACACTCCGAACAGCAGGAGATACCGTGATCCACGCCGACGACCGGTTCTACCTCGCCTGCCGTCCTCTCGACGAAGGCCCCCGCATCTGCATCACCCGCTACACACCCGGCGAGCCGCACGCCGAGTCGGGCGAGCCACTCGACACCGTTCTGGTGCGATACCGGTACCCGGCCCCAGTCACGGCCGCCGGCCGTCCCCGCCGTGCCGGGTACGTGCTGGAGGCCGAGCAGTGACCGACGTCAGCGGGGCAACCGTGCTGCGCGCCGCAGCCGACTACATCACCGTCCATGGCCACACCCGCCACTGCATGACGAACTCCGCAGGCGCCGTGTGCGCGGCCGGAGCCATCCGGGCCGTCGCGCCCCCAGGGCCCGGTCGGCGGGTCTCAGCTGGGGAGAGGGCCGCCCTTGTGGCCCTCGCCGCCTACCTCGGCCTCAAGCCCTGCCCTGGCGACAGCGACCCCCTTGCTGCACACCCCGCCACTCTCGTCACCCATTGGAACGACCACGTTGCCCGCGACGGTCAGCAAGTCGCCACTGCCATGCGTGCCGCCGCCGAGAATGCCTCCTCCTCACCGCCCGAATCCTCGTCGAGGTGACTAACCGGAATCCTTCAGCAAACGTTCGCTCACGTGAATGAGGCGTCTCGAAGGCCAGCTGGTGCAAGGGAAGCCTTAGGCTTCTGAAGGGCAGGCAGTAAGCCGACTCCCGACGCCCTTGCCCCCTGCCGTGGTTCGTGCCAGGACGGGCGCGTGACCCGGCAGGGCTCCCGAGCCACTGGAGGAGTGCACTGTCAGGGGCGCGCCGCTTCGATCAGCTGCCGCAACGCCGAGTAGAACACCTCGTGATCCGTCACGACCGGCACCACCTCCTGCCAGTGGCCCGCCAGCACGGGGAACTCCTCCGGATCCAATGCCGCCAGCCCCACCCGCGTCGCAGTCGACGCTGCCTTCGGATCCCTGTGATTCACGAACGTCGCGCAGCCCAGCGTGAGGAGATACATCCGCCGGTAAGCCTCGGTCGCCTCCCGCGGCGTCATGCCTGCAGCGATGCTGTGAGCGAGCGACGGCTCCACGAGGCGAGCAAGGATCTGCCGGCCCAGCCACGGCCGCGCACCCCGCAGCGCCGCCAGGCCAGGGTGGGCGACGAGGAGCTCGTAGAAGCAGCGGAAGCGTCGCTCGGTGGCCTCCGCCCAGTCCGTGTCCTGTGGGATGTCGGGCAGGTACGAGGCGAGGCGGTCGGCGCACAGGTCGAGGAGCCCGCCGAGGTCACCGCAGCGGCGGTGGATGGTCGTGTGCGACACGCCGAGCCGCTCGCCCAGGGTCCGGAAACTCAATGCTTTCGGACCCTGCTCGTCAATGAGGGCGATGGCTGCGTCAGCGATCTGTTCGGGGGTCGCGGGGTCGGGTGACGCTGGTTGTCTGATCATGAGTTACACCGTAACTTACGCCGTATCCGAGCACCTACACCCCAACACCGGAGGCACCACCATGCCCCGAACCACACTGCTCGAAGACCCCCTCTTCACCACCACCACCGACCCCACCTTCACCGACCGACACATCGCCGCCCTCGCCGCCGGCACCCTCGCCGCCACCCGCATACCCCACTTCCTCACCCCCACCGAATGCGCCCACGCATACAACGCCCTCGACCGCCTCCCCACCGCCGACTACGACCCCGAACGCGTCCCCACCCCCATCGTCCGATTCGGCCCCGCCCTCAACGACTACCGCCTCCCCGACGGCAAAGTCGACAACCAGTACTGGACCGCCGCCGAAACCGCCCGCACCGCCTGGACCCGCGCCGGCATGCGCCCCGACCCCATCGCCATCGCCCTCGCCCGCCTCGGCACCGCCTGGGGCGCCGCCATCACCCCCGCCACCATCAACGGCCGCCCCCTCTTCGGCGGCACCCTCCGCGAAATCAACGACGGCGCCCTCATCCACTACGACGACATCAACCGCGAATTCCCCCACGGCATCTTCGACCAGGACGTCGTCGCCCAACTCGCCTTCAACACTTGGGTCAGCGTCCCCGCATCCGGCGGCACCACCACCGTCTGGCGACGCCGCTGGCAGCCCAGCGACGAAGACCACCGCCACGCCTACGGCTACAAGGACACCGTCGTCGACGACACCCAGCACGTCGCACTCGACCCCCAGCACGGCGACGGCCTGCTGTTCAACCCCGCGAACTACCACGCCGTCGCACCCAGCGGCCCAGGCCGCCGCATCGCCTTCGCGTTCTTCCTCGCCCTCACCACCACCGGCCAGCTCATCACCTGGTCCTAACCCAAGGAACCCCGTTGTCCCTCACCTACGGCGACATCAAAGAAGCCGCCGACCGCGTCCACGGCCACACCCGCCCCGTCACCGTCACCCCCGCCGACCGCGGCACCACCCCCGGCGAGCTCTGGCTCGCCCTCGAATTCATGCAGCACACCGGCAGCTTCAAAGCCCGCGGCGCCCACAACTTCCTCGCCGCCCACCACGAAGCCGGAACCCTGCCCCCGGCCGGGGTGACCATCGCCTCCGGCGGCAACGCCGGCCTCGCCTGCGCCTGGGCCGCCTACCACCACGGTGTGCCGGCCACCGTCTTCCTCCCCGAAAACGCCCCCAAGGTCAAGGTCGCCAAACTGCGCGGCTACGGCGCCGACGTGCGCCTGGTCGGCAGCGAGTACGCCGACGCCCTGGCCGCCTGCCAGGAATTCGCCGCCACCACCGGAGCCCTCGCCAGCCACGCCTACGACCACCCCCTCATCGCCGCCGGCGCCGGTACCCTCCTCGACGAAATCCGCGAACGCATCCCCGGCCTCGACACCGTCGTCGTCGCCGTCGGCGGCGGGGGCCTTTTCGCCGGCATCGCCACCGCCGCCCGCGAACACCGGATCCGCACCATCGCCGTCGAACCCGAAAACAGCCGCGCACTCAACGCCGCACTCGAAGCCGCCCGCCCCCTCGACACCCTCGTCGATTCCATCGCCGCCGACTCCCTCGGCGCCCGCCGCGCCTCCACCATGGCCCTGCAGGCTGCCCAGCACCACACCGTGCAGTCCGTCCTCGTACCCGACAGCGAAATCATCCGCGCCCGGCAACTCCTCTGGGACCACCGCCGCCTCGCCGTCGAACACGGAGCCGCCACCGCCCTCGCCGCACTCACCAGCGGCGCATACATCCCCCACGACGACGAACGTGTCGCGGTGGTACTGTGCGGCGCCAACACCAACCCCGCAGACCTCACCTAGGCAACGGCACCGAAGGTCCCCCTCCCCCAATGAAGGGCGGGGGACCTTTCTCGTGCCCGGCTCCTCCTGTGTCAGGCACGTCATCGAGGAAGTCACGATCCCGCTAGGTCCGAACTCGCTGTGACCCAGCTCACCCGTTTTATGCACTCACAGGGCGGAAGCCCACCGCCCTAACAGCCACTGTGGAGACACACGCTCAGCCGCATCCCCGGCCAGCTCAGGGAGAGGGCACCGATGACCGCAGCCAGCCGCTTCGCCGCTACCTACGCCGTCCTTACCGCCTCACACGAAGTCGCCGACCACTGGGGGCAGCGGGACGCCGACGCCGCAGCCAAGGGCCATCCAGGCGCCGCAGGACGCCTTGCCTGCCTGCGGCACGTCGCCACCTACACCGCCATCCAGGCAGCCGCCCTCGCCGCCGCCAACAACACCCTCGGCCTACGCCTCACACCGGTCCGAGCCGCAGCCGCACTCGCCATCTCCGCCACCACCCACTACATCGCCGACCGACAAGGCGACCACTGGCGCGACCCCAACCCCCGCAGCATCGTCCGCCTCGCCGCAGCCACCGGCCACAAGCGCTGGCTGCAGCGCGACCCCCAAGCCGGCTACCTTCTCGACCAGTCCTGGCACAAAGGATGGATCGCCATCGCCGCAGCCACCGCAGCTGGACCTGCACGACAAGCGCGAGACGCCAGGGCGAAGTAGCAGGTCACCGCTTCTGCTCGGCAGCGACCCTCTCGGCCGTCGCCGGCCGCTTCGGAAGCGTCGCACCTGGTCGACCGACGTACCACTCCCAGAACTGCCGGGTGATAGCTGAACGATCAGCACCTATCGCCTTGGCGGCTTCGTCGAAGTCGGCGCAGAGCTGGTCGTCGATACCGCGGAGGACGCGTTGCTTGTGCTTGTGCCTGTGCTGGCTGGCCATAGGGGAATCTTCTCAGGTGGCTTGCCACCCGTCAAAGGGCGTGCCATATTCGAGGTGGCAAGCCACCTGTGTGGGGCGGCACTTCAAGCCCGCCTCGCTCGCTCCACCTACGACATCGAGCTCACTTCCGGCGCCACTCACCCAACAACACAAGGGAGTAGCCGTGCTGCGATTCGCCCGCACCGCCCAGACCGTCAAGGACACGGCCGGCATCGAATACCTCGTCGAGAAGGCGAACAGCTACGCCGTCCAACTCGCCTCGCACATCCGCAAAACGACCATGGCCGACGGCACCGACTGGATGACCGGCTCCTCCCGCGTCGGCCAGCCCATCACCATCCCGATCGCCTGGCGGCCCTGACCCGCCCGCGCCCGGCAGCACCACCCGCCGGGCCCCCGGCCAAGCCCGCAAGTCCACAAGGCTGTCCGGGGCGCCTGACGAAGACCTAGCCGGCCAGCACCACAGGTGCCGGCGATGCACCCCACAACGGAATCGCTTCTCAAGGAGAACGGCATGTCGAAGAACAGCACTCGTGCCCCGTACCGCGTCCTCATCGCTGACTCCGACGAGTGGGACGGCGCCACCGGCCACCGCTCCGAGGCCAACCGCACCCTCGTCCACACCACGCTCGACCGCATCCTGACCGGACTCGAACCGGGCAGGACCATGACCGTCGTCCACAACGCCGAAGGACCCGCGAAGAAGGCCTACCACTGGGTCCAGAAGGGCCGCATCGACGGCCTCCCGGTGCACCAGGAGCTCTACCTCCGCCGCGACGAACTCAAGAACATGGTCAACGCCGGGGCGGACATCTGCCTCGTCTTCACCAACGACGGCGGAGGCCGCATCGCCGAGCTCGCCCAGGTCGCCGGCATCCCGGTACGCCACATCGCCCGCACAGCATGACCGGTATACAGGCCGACGACCGGACCACCCAAGGCAACCACGCCTGACACCCCGCCACGGACGTTGCCTGAGCACGAGCTCCTGCCCAATAACCGTCCACCAGCACCTCGACCTGGCTGAAGCCGAGGGCCGAATCCCCCCGACTACGAGGACAAGCCACCCGCCACACCCAACAGCGACGAGGGAAGACATGACGAACGCCAAGAAGGACGCCATCGACATCGCTGCCGAAGCCCTCGACCGAGTCGCGGCCGCACGGCACAACGGCAAGCCCCTGCGCCTGGAAGACACCCAGACCGCGCACGACATCAAGCAGTGGGCACTCAGCCTCGGAGCCACCGAAGACGAAATCCAGGCCGCCCGGAAGCACTGACCGCCCCATCTTGCTACCCCTGCAGCATCAAGAAACCGCGCCCGGTCTCCAGCCACCGGGCGCCGTAACGCCCCTCGCCATCCCCCCGAACGCGCCACCACTGCAAGGCAAGCCCTCGGAGGACAGACACGTGCCCGATCCCCTCAGCTCCGTCCTCACCGCCAGCACAGTCGGCGACAGCAACGTCACGGTCGACCACTCGCGAGACTTACACCAGAAGATTCACCACTCCTTCATCCTCAAGCACTCCCTCGAACAGCTTCGCCGGACCAGCAAGCCGGCAGACATGTGGTGCACCACGCAGATCCCCGATGACGTCTGGTGGCGATCCGTAGCCACCCACGCGACAGCCCACGCCGTACTCGGCGTCCTCCTCGGCGCTGAGCTCGTATCCCTCACCCTCGTCGCCAACAGCCGACAGATGCTGGCCCCAGCCAGCGCCCACCTTAAAAGCGTCATGAACGCTCAGCTCTACGCTGTGCACACGCTCGGCGGCAGCCACGCTCACGCCCGATGGCTCGCCGAACAGGGCTACACCCACCGCCAACTACGATGGTGCGTCCTGCGCATGACCGGATACGGACAGCTGATCCAGGTAAGGGCCTGCCAGCGACAAGGACTCCTCATCGACCGACGCCGAGCCGCGGCCGATGCCCTCCGGATGCTCGCCGAACCTCGCACCGCGGCAGCACACTCGGAAATCACCGACCGGCTCCTCAACACAGGCTCCGTCCCGCCAGCGACCGTACACGCCATCCTCAAGCAGCACGAGACACCGACGCCAACAGATGTGTGGGCACCGACCCCGGAAGAAGTCGAAGCTTGGCTCGCCCAGCGAGATCGCTGAAGGTCCACGACCACTCCACACCACTAACAGCACCTACTCACCCAAGGAATTCGTCATGCCCCTGCGCCTGCATGCTGGGCTCCGCCTCAACACCGCCGCGTGGGAAGGCGCCAAGCTCACTCCCAGCACCTCGCAGATGGCCGCCATCCTCGACGAGGCGGGCCCTGCCGTGCTCGGCCGATCCGTGGCCATCCACGAGGCCGGTCACGCAGTCGTCGCACTCGCCTCGGGCCACCAGGTCACCGCGATCGTCCTAACGGACAATGGCCTCAGCCATGGCTCGACCAGCTGGCAGTGCGACATCGCCTACGATCCAGTCGCGTACCTCGCCGTATGCTTCGCCGGGGTCGAGGCTGAAACACGCTGGCTCAGGGAGATCGGAGCCAGCAAACTCATGCTCGACCACGCCGAGCGGCAAGCCGCCTCAGACCAGGCCCAGGCCAACACGACCATCCGCGACCACCACATCTCGGCCCGCGAAATCGTCCGGGCCTACCGCGACGCCGACACCTTGCTCCGCCGCCACTGGCGCGGCGTGGAAGAAGTGGCCTACCAGCTTGACCTCGCCAATAGCCTCGCCGACGAACAGGCCATCCGTCGCATGGCCGGGCTGTAAGCGGCGACCTCAGTAGGGCGTACCGACCGAGAGCTATTCCGCGCGCAGCAACACACTCAACTCACACCATGACGACCCCCGCTCGCTCGGGTCGTCCCCGACCGTCCACGCTAGGCCGGCACCCGCCACCTGGGCCCGACCTTCCAGCCATCCCCGCACGGCCGCCACGGCCGCCGCCGGCCCTCGCAGGGTCACCGCCACCTCTTCCTCGTCACCCGTTCCGCCACCAGGCGCTGGCCACCCGCCCGACCTCGTCAGCTCCGCATCCTGCACGGACCAGTAACGGGGGAAGGCGGGCACAGGACACGCCGCGATCTTGATATCGGCCGTGATATCAAAGACCGAGAGCCGCCGACGCGTGGAGGACCGATGAGCGCCACCGAACCCTGGACAATCGAACGCATTCGCGATGCCCTCCACGACCCCGACCTCGCACAACGCTTCATCGCCGAGATCAACCGCACGCCGGCCCACGAGCTCCTCAGCGTCTTCGCCAAGTGGGAGCGCATCGCCAAGGACACCCTCGACGCCATCCAGCAAGGCCGACAGCTCGCCCAACACGACGCCCGCGGCGAAGCACTCCCCGGCGAGTGGATCGACGTCACCGAACGCATCCAGGACGAAGCAGCCGCAGCACGCAACCGTAACGTCGCATAACCACATAACACCCAGGGGCGGGGAAAGTGATCTACCGGCTCAAATACGACCCGGGCGTAGAAGCAGTCCACGACGCGCTGCCACAAGCAGTCAGCCAGGAAGTCTCACTCGCCCTCGCCGGCGCCTGCGACGACCCCCTCGGCGCCACCACACCCGTCGGCGAAGACGACCCCATCATCCGCAGCATCCTCACCGAACACACGCGCATCCTGCTCTTCATCGGACACACCGAGAAGACCATCGCCATCCTGCGGATCACCTACCTCGGCTGAACACTGGCCAAGACGCCACAAAAGCCAGCGTCGCCACCTCGGCCAGCCCTACGCTCACCCCATGAGCCACCACAAACTAACCGAAAAAGAAGCCGAATTCGCCGCCCGCGTCTACAAGAACCACTTCGGCCCCTGCGTCGCGCTCCCCGTGCCAGGCCAAACCGGCAACTGGCACATCTACACCGACCAGACCCGCTCCACCGACGTCACCGACGACGCCGTACTGCTCGCAGCCACCTGACCCCAGCACGACGCAGGCCCTCACCCATGCGGGTGAGGGCCTGCTCCACTTACTCATCACCGCCAGGACTTCGACACCACGAACTGCCCCGCCGCATCCCGCAGCGTCGCCGTGTCCCGGTCGTTGTTCCACACATACGCCTTCGACCCCCAGTACACATCCGCAGCCGTATCCCGCCCCGCGCCCGTGTGAACGCTCACCGACCGATGCGCCCCCAGCTTCAAGTGGAACTGGTACGTGTGCCGCGACGCGTCCGACAACGTCCAGCCAGCCAGATCAACCGTCCGGCTCGAGCCGTTCGTCATCGTCACCCACTCCGCATTCAACGACGCCGGCGACCGGTCATCCTTCCCCGGGCTGTCGTACTGGATCGCACCGAACGCCACCGACGAGGTGGCAGACGCCGGATCAGCGGCCACCGCCGCCAGGGCGCCGGCCGTGGCCGTAGCGACAGCGAAACGGGTAACGAGACGAGACATGAAGACCCCCTCCTGGTGGGCACGGCACAGCAGCCGAGCCAGTGATCGCATAGGCCGGCGAACGCCGGGACGATCACTCTGGCCGGAGGCGGGATAAGACACCAGGAGATCCAAACAGCAGTTACGGAACACAGACAGCAACACCACCTGGATACCAACGGCGCGCACAACCCGGATCACACGCCACACCGAGCGCCCAAACAGACACGAACGAAACCCCAAACCGGCAGGACCTGCCCACCCGGCAATCACACAGAGGCCGACGACGCCCCCAACAGCGCCTCAAACCGCGCATTCGACGACTGCGCCCCCCGCGCCCCCACCCGAGACTCCCACCGCCGACACGTCGCACCCACAAACGCTGCCACCGCCGCCGGATCAGCCGACCGCCACGAGACGAACGACGACGCCCAACCCAACGCCTCCTCAGCACTACAACCGGCCTCCATCAGCCGCACCGCCGTCAACGCCACATCCACCCACGCAGGACCACGCGCCGGCATCGCCCAATCCACCAACCACCCAACCCCATCACCGACCAGCAGATTGTGCGGATTCGTATCCGTATGCAGCAACGCATCGCCCAGCAGCAGCTGACGCTCCTGAGCCGTAATGAACCCGGCCAAGTCCCGGTCGACAACCTGCTGTAGCTCGAGCCCCGCCGGCACCCGCAGCTCCTGCGCAGCAGCCAAGACGTCACCGACGACGACCAGGTCCACCGACCCCGGAGACAAAACCGCATGCCGGCCATCCACCGCCTCGAAGCCCAGCACATCCCAGCCGGCCGCCTCAACCTGCCACAACAGCCGGGGCGACACCGCGGCCACGCATGGGGCCAACGCCACCTCCCACCCCTGGCCAGCCCGACCACGCTCATCCTCGGCAGGAACACCCTTCACGAACACCCGACCCGACGAGGTCCACAACACCGCAGCAAACGAGCACGTGATCCCATGCGGGACGTCCTCCACCCCCACCACCGGACCCGCCTGCGCCTCCACAGCCGCTCGAACCATCCCCGGCAGCCCCCACCAACCCACACGCACCCAGGCCTCCACAGCAAAACAAGGGGGGCCACCAAAATGGCCCCCCAACCCGCACGTGGCAACCCAGCGACGACTACTTCACGTCCTCGGGTCGCTGCCTACATCTCCGGCAACGAATCGCCCCACTCCACGTCACCCAGTCGTGATCACAATCAGCCATCACCAAACACCCCCTCCCAACCACTCGAAGAACCCCCGACCCCCAACGAGCCGGGAAACCTACAACCCCGCCACCCGGGCAGCCTCCTCGCCCGACACTTGCCGACGAACCGCCACGTACCCCGCGAGGGCGAGAACCTTGCCCCACACCGCATCGAGCGCTTCGTCAGCGCGATCCATCACCCACGCGTAATCACCCCAGTCACCGCGATCACCCTTGAAGGCCAGGGCACGACCGTGACACGCGCGCATCACCTCGTCAGCATGCTTGCGGTCCAACCACGCATGGCGCTCCGCCACCCACGCACGCCCCGGAGTCCACAACCCGAACTCCCGCAACCACCGAACCTCGGCACGTTCCCCCGCCGCATCCTTGACCACGAAGTCCAGCCACGAACCAGTAGCCTCCCCCGCATAGGCGACCACGGCCTGGCCGCGGCCCGCATGCTCACCAGCCGGATCCAACGAGATATAGCCCACCCGATGACCAGCGGCCATGTGCAGCACGGCATGCCCAGCCTCGTGAACAGCAGACACCAAGGCCTGCTCCTCCGGCGAATACCCCGCCACCTCCCGAGTCCCGGCGCCCTCATACACCGGCGGCACACGCGTCCACCGCACCCACCGAGCCCACTCCACGCTGTCGCTCGCCTCAACCGCATCCGGATTGGCAAACCACAATGACCCGCCACTCACCGCTCCAGCCAATCCGCCCGAGCCGACACCAGCCGCCCCTGCAGCGCCTCCAGCGCGACCAGGTGCTCCCGCAACCGACCAACCACCACACCCAGCTCCTCGGGGCCCAGACCCTCAACCACCTCGTCCGGCGTCACCTCGAGATTCACGTGCGGCACCCGAAACCGCGGATCCGGGTGATACGGATCCACCTGAACCTGCGCCGCCAGAACCGGGACCTCGACCGTCCCCTCATCCGCATCGAACACCGCCAGCGACGTCGCCGCGGCCTCACCGATCCGGTGATACAGATCCGCCAGAAACGCACCCCCCATGTCCGCGGCGTGATCGGACACACAACCCGACGGACACGACTCCACATGCGAGCCACCCGACAGCAGCGGCACCGTGAACGAACGAGGCCCGGACAAGGCCGCCGGAGAGACGGGCGCGGAAGCACTCACAGGCGCCTGGACAGGGTTCAGCGGTACAGTGGACACGGTGGATCCCTTCTTTGACGAGACGGATCACTGATCGGCGAGGTGATCACCTCGCCGATACACACGGCCGGGCGGGGGCGAACCGCCCGGCCGTTCGTTCAGGCATTGGGCAGTTGCCGCCTGACCGAGGAGTCGGCAAGCAGTGCAGCTGCCTCCCTGTTGCTCCACCTGTCGGTGTGCGGCGGTGTGCGCCTGCGGTTGTAGATGGGGCTCTCTTTGGCAATGGCCAAGTATTCGTGGGCTAGGGCGAGATATCGATCGTCGTGCCACTCGATGACCTTGCGCGAGACCTGGCCCCACCAGCGACAGCTGTAGACCGAGTGCCCCTTCCAGCGCTTTTCTGGGTCTGCGCTGATGCCGACGTACAGCAGCTGGCCGTCAGCGTCGTAGAGGCGGTAGAGCGCAGTGCGCCCTCCAAGAGCGGCAGCTGACACAGGATGACTCCCAAACGGGTCGCCTTGGCGAGCCCTGTTGCTCGCGTCACACCACGACAGTAGAGCTTGATTGCAAATGTATCAAGCTGTCGCGCGCGAGGAGCAGTGAGAAGCCCCCGGCAGAACCGGGGGCTTAGGGCCGTGGAGTCAGTGAACCGGCAGGTGGTAGCCCATCTTGAAGAGGTGGCTGGGCTTCAGTAGCACCGTCACTTCGATCGGCCGGCGATCGTTCGTGTACACGACGCGGAAGATCTCCAGGACCGGCACCTCCCCGGGGAGCTCCAGATGTACGTACTCCCGAGTGGTGGCAGGGCGTGCGGACACTTCGTCCTCTTGCTCGATGGGTGGATAGCCCAGTTCGGACAGGAGGGTCGGGGAGCCGCCGGGGATCCTTCGCCGGTCCGCTAGCCGGGTACCGCGCGCCACGTCGGCCGGGTAGTAGGAGTCGACGAGCTCGGCCGGCTCGTCGTCCAGCAGCCCAACTCGAGAGCGCAGCACCGCCACGCCATCCTCGGGAAGTCCGAGGACGTCGCGGACCCGTTTGGGGGGCACCACTTCCGCGACCCGAAGAATCGTGTTGGAACCGCGCTGCGCTCGCCTTGCGGCTTCGCTCACCCACCGGTAGGGCTGGCCAGCTTCAGACGGGGCCATGAACGAAGCAGGCGTGATCGTCAGAGGGGCCCGCTCTCGAACGAAGACGCCGCTGCCCTTGCGGCCCTCAAGGAGTCCCTCCTCCTTGAGGATGTTCAGGGCGCGCTGAATGGTTACGTTGGACGCCTTGTGGTCCTCGATCAGCTTGTCCGTTGGCGGCAGCTTGTGACCGGGTTCCCACTCGCCAGACATGATGAGGGCTCGCAGTTCGGCAGCGATCCGATCCCCCGTGCCGCGCGCATCCTGGTGTTCCTTGGGCATGCTAGACCTCGATTTCGTAGTGCAGACGAGCGCCCTGCCGCATGATCATTTGGCTGTACTCAACAGGCCTGTCGTCCGTCGAGAAGGTGACCCGAGACAGGGTCAACACGGGGTCACCCTCGTTGATGGCGAGCGCTGTGCTCTCCATCGCGGTGGCGCCTCTGGCTTCTACAACTTCAGACACCCGTCCAGGCGAGTAGCCAAGTCGGGCGAGAAGGGTGGGGGCTCCTCCGCGGATCTTCCTGGGCTCGGCAAGCCCGGTTCCGTGCGCGATATGCCCTGGGTAGTACGAATTGACCAGTTCTACTGGTTGGCCGTTGAGCCGCATGAGGCGCCGACGCACGACGATCCGTTGGCCCTCGGATAGCTGCAGGGCGGTTTCGATCTGTGGCGCTGGAGTTGATTCGGTGACCTCCAGTAGCTCCTGAGTGCCTTGCGTCTGAGTCCAGGCGTCGGCTTGATCGCCGGTGTTCGGTAGCACGTATGGCAACGAGGTGCTGTGCCACTTTTTCTCCATAGGGCCTTCCTCGCTCGCAGGGCTCTGACCTCAACCTTAATGCCTCGATACCTCCAGTGGCTTGATCGATGACGGATTCGAACGGCCTCGACACCTTGCTACGAAACGTATCGATGCTTTATGGTTGCGACAGCGCCCCGGAACCCGGAAGGGAGAGGTGAATGCTGCGTGTAACTGAGGTTGCAACCAGGCTCAACGTGCACCGTGCGACTGTCTATCGATGGATCAACCAGGGCTACCTGCAGGCCGTCCGCTATGGCCAGCCGCACGTCGTGGGAGCTAAGGCTTGTGGTGGTGGCGGGGCGATTCGCATCCCCGAAGCTGCTCTTGCCGACTTCGACCCACCGGAGGAGGCCGCGTGATGGCGACTGAGAATCCCTCGCCAGCTCCGTCTCCGTTCGAGGCGTCGGAGGAGCAGCTTCGTCGGGTGGTTGCGGCGCCGGCGGTGTGTTTGCCGCCTTTGCCGCGTGATCGGGAGGCTCGTGCTCGTGCGGTGAAGCTGCGGGGGTGGTGAGGGTGGGTCCTCGTCCTCGTGTGGCTGCTGCTGAGCAGGCTCGTGCTGATGCTCTGGTGAAGCGGATCCAGATGCTTCTGGATCACCCGGGGCATCCGAATGTTCCGTCGCTTCCGTTCTTTCAGGATGCGGCGCGTGAGGCGATGGCGAATGCGGCGCGGTTTGCTGTTCAGCCGTCTCGTCGGGGGCTGTGATGCCGGCTTCTGAGCCTGAGCCTCGGCATGATCGGGCGTCTGATTCGCCTGATGTGGTGCCGCGTCTTCCGCGGCGTGTTCCTGGCGGCTCCCTGTAGCTGCTGGTGTGGCCGCGGTCTGCGGTGGGTCGTTCTGTTCTGCTCCATCTAGTCGGTGAGGGAGTACGGCTATGCCCAAGTACAGCTCTATGGATGCTGATCGTCTGGCGGCGCGTTTGCTGAGCGAGTTCCTGGTCGCTCGGGCGGCTGGGGATCACGACGGGATGTCGGCGGTGATGCTCGAGGCCATGGATGTGGATCGGCGGTCTTCGGGTGGTACGCGGGTGATGGATGAGATCCGTGCCCTGCGGCGGCGTGTCGCGTGAGTGGGGAGAGGGCGTGGATCGCTGGGGTTGCGGCTGATGCTTCGCTTGAGCTGTGCCGGGTGGGCCGGGAGTTCGGGGTGGGTTCGCCGGAGTATGAGGGGGCGCTGGCTGCGGGGTTGGCGGCTTTTCGTCAGGTCAACGAGGTCGGGGTTTCCATGTGCGAGGTGATTGCTGCGCGGCTCGACGCGAATTGGGCTGGGTCGGGGGAGTTCTGATCTCGGGTGGAGGTTCGGTTTCTGTGCTCTGCACCGCTTTGGTGGTGTGGGGGCGGTGGTCGGACAGTCCGGTTGAGCTTAGGGAGGGATTGTCGTGGGTGAAGGCGAGCGTGACGATCCGGCTGATCCGCTGTATGAGCTCTTCGCCAAGGTGAGGAGTGCTCTCGATGCCCGCGAGCAGGCGATGACGGAGGAGCAGCGTGCTGAGTGGTTTCGTCTGTGGTGGAAGAGGTTCGAGGCTCGTCGTCGTGGTGCGGTGCAGTCTGAGCGCTGATTTCTGACGTCAGCCTGGTCGGCTCGTCGTGTACGAGTCGGCTGGAGAGCCGTCAGGGCTCGTTGCTCAATCCCGTGAATTTCTGTCCGTGGCACGTCCATGCCTGAAGGAGGCCGTGATGTCACGTACTGCCCAGGAAGGCCCGAAGGGGTGGTTGGAGGGTGTCGTCGCTCGGTACCTGACGAAGGCTGCTGAGATCACCGGTGACCCGACCATCACCGTCGACGTCACGGAAACGGGCGACAAGGTCCTTGCCGTCTGCCGTGGCTGCGGCGAGGACTACTTCAACTCGACCGCGTACAGCAACGTAATCGTCGCTCCGTGGGCGCAGGAGCACTCCGAGTCCTGCCGGGCGCTGCCGCGGCCCGAGGGGCGGTGACGGGGGTGAAGCTGCCGTGGATGAGTGGGGCGGATCGGCGTCGTTGGCAGGCCGCTGGCTCTCTGGACGATCTGGGTGTGCTGATGGCGCTGTGGCTGGAGGGGAGTCTCGAGTCCCGTCCGGGTTACCAGGCGCGGTTCGGGCCGGATGAGGAGACCGCGGGGCTGATTCCGGTGCTGGCGGCCTGTAATCGGGCTGGGTTTGTGACGGACTGCTCGCAGCCTGGGGAAGTGGCTGAGGGGCCTGATGGCCGGCCGTGGATTCAGCGGGCTGCTGTGTCTGGCTTTATCGGTGATTCCGGTCTTCTGAGCCGGGTGCGGGCGGAGGCTTTGGCGGTTGGGCTGGTGGTTGTCGCTGACGTGGCGAATGGCCGCTGCGAGGGCACGGTCGTGACTCAGTGGGGCGGTCTGCCTCACACGGGCTTCGGTTGGACGATGCCGCCACGGGAGGTGCGGCACATGTTCCAGGGGTGCAGTCGTCAGGCGATGGATGCGCTGGTTGGTGCTTGGCAGGTAGCGGTGATCGATCCGGTGTGGGGTCGGAATTCGGTTCTTTGGCCAGCACTGAGGCGGGCTGTTGGGCGTCGGGTGGCGGCTTGATCGAGACCGAGGTCGAGAGCTGATTTGTTGTCCGATCCGCCGGGTGTTGGCCGGCGGTGAGGAGAGCGCATCAGTCGCTCGTTTGTCCGAGGAGAGGGGAAGTGCGATGGCTTTCGGGAAGGTAATCACCTGGGGCAAGATCGTCTCGTCTACCACCAACGGTGCTGGTGCGGATGTGAACGTGGTGGATGTGGGCGGTGGCACGCTTTCCTGGGAGTGCACGGGGTGCAGTCAGAAGGCGGTTTTGGGCGGCTATCCGCGGGAGATTCACGCACATGCGCAAGAGCACGCGAATTCGTGCTGCTTCAAGTCGGCTCGGTGATCGCTGTGGCTGACATCCTGATCGAGCCGTCAGGTTTGGCGCCGCTGCGGGTGGTGCGCGAGGTCGAGCGTCTCGTCTTTAAGGCTGCGGCTGCGGTGGAGGGGCATTTTGGTGTTCCGTTGCCGCCGGTGACGGTGGTGGTGGCTGGCCGGGTCGGTATGGCGACGGCGTCGCTGATGGCGAACGGGTGGCGGCGGGGTTCGGTTCGGGCTCGCGTGGCGCATTGGCGGGATCACTTCGGGCAGGCCCGGGAGGTTTTCGGGTTCTCGATGGCAACACGGACGGATCGTGTGCTGGTCGGCCTGAACGGGCGAGCTCTGAAGGCGGATTTGGAGCAGGTGTATCCGACGCTGGTGCACGAGCTGGTGCACGCGATGCAGCTGGACCGGCCGGGCCGGCGCGAGGAGCGGCGTGCGGATGCTGATCGTGAGCTCGGGCTGGTGGAGCACTCGTGGGGCTACGTCGTTGCGATGGGTGCTGTGAAGTCGCTGGATGAGGCTGAGGCCTATGCCGTGCAGCACGCCTTGTGTCCGGGTTCTGTGTCTTCCGACGGCGAGTCGTTCGATGTCGCGTCGGTGGCGTGCCGTCTTGAGAACTCGGTGCGGCAGTGGACCAACGCTGCCCTCTCCTACCAGGCCGTCTGACCGATCCAAGCAGGGAGATCGAGATGAAGCACGAGGTTGCGAGCAAGGTTCTTCGGACGGGCCGCGGGAGTGAGGTGTACGTGGCGCGGGACCTGTCTGGTCAGTTGTCGCGCTACTGCTCCGGTTGCGGGACGCACCAGTACCAGGCTGGCATGGCGCCGGCTCTGAAGGCGGTCACCGAGCACGCGAAGGCATGCAGTAACTAGCCCGTCGGGGCGCCCCCTTGGCCTGGCAGCTCGCGGGGCGCCCCTCCACCCACCCAACAACGAAGTGTTAGGAGGCGAGCCAAGCATGCCCACGTCGCTGAGTGTCGACACGCTCCTGGAGCCGGTGGAGGCGGGCCGGCTGGTCGAGGAGATCGAGCAGTTCCTGGCAGCGCTGGCGAGGCCGCAGCAGGCGAGTGCGCACCCGCTGGTGTCGCGGTCGACGGCAGAGCTGGTCGCTGAGGCCCTGCGGGCGCTTCCCGGGCCGGTCGAGGCGCCGCTGGCCCCGCCGCTGAAGATGCTGCAGTTCCTGCCGGACTGGGTCCTGCCGGCCTTCAAGCGTCGGCATGGGGCTGCTGGGCGGTCGGTGTCGGTGGCGGAGCACCTGGAGCTGACGGCGCTGGTGGTCGAGCGGTTCGGGTGGGCGCGTGGCCGGCTGCGGACGCGGCGGGGGGCGCGGTGCATCGTTGGCGCCCAGGCCGTGCTGTACCGGCTGGGGTACGGCGACGAGCGCACCGTAGAGGCTGCCGCAGGGCACGTGCAGGCGGTGCTGGCGGGGCGGGGGCTGTCGATGCCGTACCCGGATTGGAATGACCATCCCGATCGCACGCAGTGCGAGGTGGTCTGCCTGCTGCGGCAGGCGGCTGCCGATGCCCGGATCAACGACCTCTGATGGTGAAGGAGTAATGACATGGGGATCTTCAATCGTCGTGGCCAGGCGGAAGCTGAGCGGTTCGCCCGTTCCGTCGTGATCGGTAAGCCGTACTACTCGGTGTCGGAGATCAACCAGCCATGGGGGAACGAGCCCATGTACCGGGAGTGGATCTTCCGTCGATCGCGTCTGCTTAACACTCCGGTGTGTGGGTCGGAGACGGCTGCTGGTGTGTGGCTGCGCGAGGGGCCGCTCTTCGACAAGAAGCCGTCGGGCATGAAAGGCATCTTCGATCCCCCTTCCGTGCTGTTCGACCCGCTCGGCGACAACGGTGATGGCTACGCCGCCTACCAGGAGCTGATGAACCAACGGGCTCGGGCGGGTCGCTGACCCGTCGGCTGCCTCTCGCCGCACGGCCTGGTGTCGTGCGGTGGGGGAGAGCCGGCTGGTTCTCCGACTTCCGTGAAGGATCTTGTGATGAGTCTTGCTTTCCAGATTGGTCTCGGCCGTGCCCGCGTCGCGCTGCTCGTAGCCGGCCTTGCATGGCTCTTCGGCCTCCAGGCCCATGTCGCTGTCCGTGCCGCCATTGGTGGCCTTGTCATTGCCGGTCTGATCTTCGATGGCGTGATCAGTGATCGGACACTCGCTGACGCCGTGATAGGCGCCAAGCCCCCACCGCACGACGACTACCAGACCGCGGCTTAGCCCGCGCCAGACGAGAGGCGGAGACCAGTGAGTGAGGGCTATCTGTCCTGGGAGCAGCGGGAGGCTGCAGCGCAGCTGACGTGGGCGAAGGCAGCGAAAGCGCGTGTCGAGGCGGACTCGGCGAAGCAGAAGGCGGCCACGGATGCGATGGCGGAGAAGGTCCGCCGGGCCCGGCTGGCCAAGCAGCTCGAGGCGGTCGAGCAGGATGCTGCCGAGGACAAGCAGCAGCGTCGGCAGCAGCGGCGCCAGGCGCGGGCCGACAGCGGCTCGCGGTTCAAGACCCTTGTGACCGTCATCATCGTGCTGGGCATGGCGGCGTCGCTGCCGGGGCAGGTCGCGTACTTCCTGCTCTTGGGCGGTCTCATGCTGCTGCCCATCCCGCCCTTCCTGGAGCTGCTGGCCTGGGCGGGGGTCGAAGGCACTCAGTGGGCTCATCGCAAGGGCCTGCCTCGCTGGCCCTTCTGGCTGCTGACCGCAGGGCTTGCCGGCTTCAACGGGTACATCAACGCCACGCATGGGGCCGCTGTGTACGGGCCGGTCGCCGGGTACGTTCTGGCGGCTGCTTCGGTAGTCGGTCCAGTACTGGCGGAAGTACGGCAGTTCCTCGACTCGAGGTCTGCGGCGGATGGCCGGTCGTTCGAGCAGCGTGCTGTCGAGAGGGTGGAGGCGCGACGCAAAGCTGTTACGCAGCGTGAGCAGGCGAAGAAGGATGCGGCACAGGATCAGGAGCGTCAGAGGTTCTTCCCGGAGACCTGGGAACGGTACGAGGAGATCCTCGCTCTCCACCCGGAAGGGTCCATCAGTCGCGATGAGGCGTGGGCTGACGCTACCCGCTCGATCTTCTTCCCGGAGGTCTGGAAGGTCTACGTCCAGCTCCTCATCGCCAAGCCGGGTGCTGCCAGTGAAGGGCCGCGGCTGTGGGATCGGGCGTGGCGGCATGCGCATCAGCTTCCGACCGGTCTGACGTCCGACACGCTCGCCGGCGAGATTGCCGCGCAGAAGCGCATCGAGGAAGTGCTCCGCGCAGCCGACCGGACCCCGGAACAGCTCGCCGTCGACATGCTCCTCGCCGACATCTTCGGACCCGACGGAGATGACGGCGGACCGGCTGGGGGCGCCTCTGGCGGCGGCCCGAAGCAGGGCCCGGGGGGAGGGTCAAAGGGGCCTCGCGCGACCGTCTCGAAGGGCGGAAATTCCCTAGGGCGCAAAGGGAAGCAGGCATCTGGGCGCACTGCACCGAAGACCCCTCAGAAGCCTCTCGAGGAGGCTGACCTGGAGAAGGTGCGGAAGCTTGCTGACGCTCTTGGTGGAGCCGGGCGACTGTCCGCTCGCAACGTAGGTGAGGTCATCGGCGGAGGTGCCACCGAGTACCTCGTCAGGCTTCGGAACGCGGTTCAAGCCGAGTGGAAGGATCAGGCGTGAACACACCCTTCGTCTACGTGTTGACCCACTCGGCCTTCAGGTCGATAAAGATCGGTCACAGTACTGAGCGATCCGAGCGCCTGGAGACCTTCCGGCGGTACGGGTGGCAGCCGTTCCAGCGCCTGTACGTTCAATCACCGACCTTCGCCTACAGCATCGAGCAGACTGTGCTGTTCGATCTCCGACATCGCCTGAATGTTCCTGCACACTTGCCGGCGTCTGTCGTTCCACAAGGTGGATGGACCGAGACGCTTAGCGCTTCCTTAGTTCCGGCACGGACTGTGTGGTCGGTGGTCTGCACGCAAGCATGCCTCCTCTGGCTTCAAAGCGATCAGCCAAGGCGACGACCGGACAACCGGCAGCGACGCATCAAGCCCCTCGATCCGGTCGACGTCGACAAGGTCCGCAAGCTGGCCGAGCTCCTCGGTGGCGCTGAGCATCTGAGCGCGCGCAAGGTTCGGGAGACCGTCGGCGGTTGTTCCCAGGAGTACGCCGTGCGCCTTCGCGACGCCGTCCAGGGCGAGGCCAAGAAACAAGGCGAGTAGCCCCTCTCGATCAGCACGTCCCGTATGACACTCCCGAGGAGAGCACGCCATGACGACCGTCGAACCCCCACCGATCAACCTCATGAAGGACACCCCCGCCGCGGCCGTCGAGGGTCCGGTCGTGGAGCACCAGGGCCGGTACGTGGTGGAGCGCCGGCCGCGCCCCGCGTGGATGCTCTCGCGGGGCGAGTTGAAGAAGCAGGCCCTGGCCGTCGCCGAGGATGCGGCTGACTGGGCGGGCCATCACGTCGCTCACTCTCCGTACTACGTCGGCTGGTCGGTGCGCGGCTACCGACGGCTGGCCCGTCGGTGGCTGGAGGCGCATCAGGATCACTATCCGCAGATGATCCTTTCGGCGCGGCAGGAGCTGAAGGCTGCGGCTGGTGATACGGCGGCGGAGGAGAGGGCGAAGAAGCTCCTCGAGCACCGGCGTCAGGAGTACCGGCGATACAAGCGGATGCACTCGCTGAAGAGCGCCGGCTGGACCGCGGCGCTGTCTGGCAGCGGGGCGACGGGTGCGGCCTTCGGCGGGCTGTGGGTGGAGATCCTCATGGTCATCGCTGTCATGGCGGTAGGGGTGCGGCACGGGCGGCCGGAGGTTGGTGAGGAGGCGGCGCCCGCCCTGGCGGAGGCGGCGGGCGCCGGTTCTCCACACGGTGGTATGAGGGCTGATGATCTGTCCGACGGCGAGCCCTTCCCCCTGTCCCTCGTGGACTCCCCAGAGCGGCTGGCTGAGTGTGTGCTGCGCGCGATGAAGGCGGAGGGCGTGCCGGTTGTCGAGGTATCGGATGTGGTGCGGCAGTCATGGGGGTGGCAGTGCACCGTCCGTGTCGCCGAGGGAACCCCCGAGGCGATCATCGAGAAGGCAGGTGACCTCGAGACGCGGTTTGACCTGCCCACCAATGGCGTCCGCCCGCAGCCGATGAAGGCCCGCAGGGCGTGTGCTGTTCTTCGCCTCGTCCAGAGTGACCCGTTCGCGACTGCCCCCGGTTTGCCGTACCGTGCCCCCAAGTCGATGTCGATCACGGATAAGTTCAGGATCGGTACGTCTGTTGGCGGTGATCCGCTCGAGGTGTCTCTGGCTGGCGTCATGGGTCTCTGGGTGGCTGCCTCGGGTGGCGGTAAGACAGGCATCCTGCAGGCACTCGGCGAGGGCGTGACCGCTTGCTGCGACAACATCACCGTCGATGTCGACCCGTTCGGCGATGGCCTAGAGGATCTCGGCGACGCGGTCAGGCTCACAGCCCGTACTAACGAGCAGATCGAGGCAGTTCTGCTGTTCTTCCTGGTCATGGCCAAGGGGCGGGCCCGGCTGCGGGCCAAGCTCGGGATGGGCAAGAAGTGGAAGGCCAGCCCTGATCGCCCCGCCGTCACGATCTTCTTTGATGAGCTTCCGAAGGCCAGTGCGCTGGCCAAGCGTCTGTACTTCGACTTGCTGCTCGTCGGCCGTAAGGAGCAGATCGTCGAACAGGCAGCAGCACAGGGTGGCCAGAGCAGTTACCTCGGAGCCAACATCGCCCAGATGGTTGCCCTGAAAGCAGTCGGCCCCTGCAAGGTTGAGGACACCCGCTCCGTCTTCGGCGACGGGGCTGTAAAGGAGGGCTACCTGCCGCACAAGCTGTCCCCCGCGACAGCCACCGACCCGAAGGACGCCGGCCACGTCTTCATCCAGGGCGTGCCTGGCATGGCTGATGAACCGATCGAATACGCCATTCATGAGACACACCCTGCGACCCTGAGGCAGCTCGCCAAGGAACGCCTGGAAGCGGGTCTGCTCGACCCGGATCGGGATAGCCTCGAGGCGATGAGGGGTGTGGACTTGCCCGACTACGTCCAGGCTACCTACGACCACGACGGCAACCTGAAGAAGCCAGCTCCGGTTGAACTCCTCACGTGGGAGCAGCTGCTGAAATTGTGCGGCGCCCGGCCGCCGGCTGGTGCGGCGATTCCGGACGGGCGGGCTGTCGGCTTGGTGGCCGATGCGGCCGATCTGATGACCAAGGTAGGCGTAGATCGGATGCGCACGGAGGTGCTCGTGGCGGCCCTGGTCGATCACTGTCCAGACCTGTACGAGGGCCTGACGCTGGACGAGCTGAAGGCGCTGCTGAAGGACGCCGGTGCGGGGGCTCCGGTGCCCCTCGGGCCGCTGGACGGGATGCAGAACCCTCGCGGGTACAAGAGGGACCATCTGCACCGCGTTCTGGGTGATATGTCCTGATCGCCCCTCTGCTCAGGGTCGGCTCAGACTGCTCCATTGCAGGTCAGCGGGCCAGTGGCTCCTGCTCAGGGCCTGCTCGGCAAGTGCTCTGAGCGGGCCCTGAGCGACCGTCTGAGCAGCGCTGACCTGCAGTGATGCGCCGACGAGCAGGCCCCGAGCAGAGGACATACCAGCGCAAATGCATCCCTGTGTCCGTTGGAGTGATCCACTTCGCCGTACCCGAATCCCAACAGAAAGGAACGCGTCATGCCCAAGCCCACCCGAGAGCAGATCCAGGAAGCCGGTCGTCAGCTTCAGCGCGGTGGCTTTCTCGGTCGTGGCGGCAGCAAGCTGGCCGACGCGGTCATGCAGCAGGCGAAGGAGGCCGGCATGGACGTGGAGCAGGTCGCCTTCGGAATCATGAGTGCGGCCGCCGAGTATCAGCCGCTCCTGTGGGCCCGATGACGATGTTCAGTGCAGGCGACGAGGTCCTGATCATCTCTTGCGAGGACGATCCCCGCGCGGTCGGACGGACCGGCCGGATCGTGGACGAGGTCCCGCCCGGCGAGCTCACGGGCGGCAGGTGGACTGTCCACCGCATCAGCCTCCTGATCGCGCCTGTCCTGTGCCGCACGAACGAACTACGCAGGAAAGGGCGGTGAAGGAAATGGGCATGAGCGATGCCGAGTGGGAGGCGCAGAATATTCCGCTGCACCCGCAGGAGGCTCGTCGGAAGGGTGTCTGCTGGATGTGCGGCGGCAAGGGTCGGCTTTACTCGGCTTTCGCTGGGGAGCGCATTGCGGCGCAATGCCCGGAGTGCGTGGGTCGCGGTAAGGCTCGTGGACGCTGACAGCAATACGTCGTCAGCCTCAGGCAAGAGTATGGAGACCAGGATGAGTTACGCATTCTACGAGGTGCGACGGAGCGGTGTGAAGGTCCATGCTGGGTACGCCGTCGTGGCCGTGTGCGAGTGGGCTGGCTGCACAGCGTAGATCGACCGCGGCCTGGGCTCTCTTTGCGGAGGGAGCCCAGGCGGGGGCGGGTGCGGGTGTGGCGGCTCCTTCTGTGGTGATCACCTGCACGTTGGCGTAGTAGGCGGGGGTGGCGGTGTGAAGACTGCTTGGTGAAGGAGCGGGCTGGCTTTTCGGGGCCTGCGGCCGATGTGGCTCGCGAGAAGTGCGTTAGCGTCACACTAAAGGGGTAAAAGCTGTGAATTGTCCAGAATGTGGGGCTTCGACGATCCAAGGGCCGGATGGTCAAATGAGTTGCTCGCAGTGCTCATGGCAGTCGGGCTGACCTGGAAGGGACACGCGTAGGAATCATGGACGGGATGCCGTACTACACCACCCACTCCTGCACTGGCTGCGGAGCTGATGTCCAAGGCATTCACGGCCGGTGGGCTTGCGGGGCCTGCGGTACGTGTTCTCCGTACTCCGAGCCTCCTGAGGGGTGGGCGAGCGAGATCACGTCCGAGGAGCTGTCCGCCGGCGTGATCGGGTACGACGCCCCAGCCACCAGTCACTAACGGCGAAGCCCGTGACCGCGATCCTGTAAATCAGGAGGACGAGATGCAGCGCTACGAGAGGGAAGTCACCGTCCGCACGGCCACCAACGAACAGCTGGTTCAGAGGGGCGACTGGATCAGCTCGGACTTTGTCCCTGCGGAGCAGCCGCTCGACGAAGCCGTCACCACCGGGCTGGCCGACAGTGTGGCCGCTGCCGCCTTGGCCCAGGAACCTGGCGGAGAAGTTGTCTCCGTCCGCATCCGCTGCGGCTGAGCACCACCCCCTGAGGGCCCAGATCGCATGGTCCGGGCCCTCGCTGTGCCTGCAGGACCGACCTATGGCCACACATCTGTGCATCGCGATGACTTTGCTTCGGGGCAAGGGTGCGCTCCCTTATGGCGACTTGCTCGGGTCGTCGCTGAGTGCCGCTGGCTATCCGTAGTGTGCGACTGCAGTAGAGCCGGCGCGGCGGTGGGCGGTTCCTCGACAACAAACTGCTCGGAGTTCGCACATATTCACCCAAGTGGGTGGTGCATCCCCTCGAAGAACCCTGCCAGGAAAAACGCAAGCCCTTGAGAGGTCAGTGCACACTGGAGTAGCGCTTTGCTCCCTGAGTCCCACCGCCGTCGAGGAGCCCTCCGTGCACCGCATAGACAATGCTGCTGATGAAGCCTGGCCAGTCTGCTGCCTGTGCCACACCGACCTCTGGCAAGACGAACTCGGCCGGCAGGCCTGCCGGCCCTGCCAGGCCAAGACCGACGCGCGCCTGAAGTCGCTGGCCGGCCCCCAAGGCTTCTACGCCCAGCTCGCCACTGCCCTTGTTCCTGGCTCAGGTCGCAGCAGCGAAGCGAGAGTATCCGGCAGTCGGACCGCGCCCTTGCCTGTTCGGCTCGAGCCGCTTTCCCTCGCGGCCCAGGGCGGTGTCGTCACCGTCCTGCAGACGTGGCTCGTGGACTGGCATGAGCAGCTCGGGTGGCTTCACCCGCGGTGGCAAGGTGGGCTCCAACAGCAGCTTGACCAGGTCGTCCAGTCTCTGCGGGCCAATTTGGAATGGGCAGCCACCCATCACCCAGCGTTTGCCGAGTTCGCTCGAGAGGCCTGGCAGTTGGCCCGAGCGTGTGAGCGCCAGTCGACGGGGGAACGCCCGGAACGGCATTTCACTGTCGTCTGCCCCTGCGGCAACCAACTGCGCATCACCATATCCACCCCCGGAGCTCGCTGCACCGGCTGCGACCGGCAGTACCAGCGCTCAGAAGTGCTTGGACTCCCCCTGATCCGCGACACAGCAGCCTGAGATCCACGACTGGTTGCGGCAGATAGTTGAAGCATGTCACAGTGCCCTCATCGGAACACCCGTGTGTCCGCAGACCTTATGAGCCCTCGGCTTCCGCCGGGGGCTTTGCGCATGCCGGAGGATGTCGTGCGGCTCACCGAAATACACCCCGACGACCTCGTCTTCGCCCACGAAGCCGAAGCAGCGACCGGTGTACCGCAAGGCGTCATCCGCCAGTGGGCGTCACGCGGCAGGATCCACCGCTTCTCCGGCGACAACCGACTCACCGGACTCGGGCACGAGCACAAGACGATGTACGCGCTCCCGGAAATCCGGGCCCTCGCGGCCACCTACCGGCCCACTCCTCAGCGCGGTCAGCGCGCTGCCTGACGTCCTCGTGGGTCCGGTCGAGCAGCAAGCAGCGCAGCTCCCGCCCACGAGGACCCGGTGCCTGCCAGTGGGGGCAGGCACGGGACGCGTTTCGACGTTTCCCCCGTCGACGCGTCCCCGTCCGCCCGGCTGCCCCTCCACGCAGCCGGGCGGACCCATCTACCGAGCCGAGGGAGGGACAGTGCCAAGCCTCCCCGCCGGCCTCCAGGTCGTCACCGTCACCGGCACCTACCGCCACCCCGACGGCACACCGTTCGCCGGCTACGTGAGCTTCAGACCTGAGCCGGCCGTACTTACCTCGGCCCAGTACGACACCATCATTCTTGGCGAGGTCATAGCCACTCCCGACAGCAGTGGCCACATCGCTGTCACCTTGCTCGCCACCGACGCGGCCGGTGTGAGACCCACAGGTTGGACTTACCGGGTGACCGAGCGCTGGTACGACGCACACGGTCGTGACTATCCGCTCTCTCTGCCCGCGGCGGCGCCAAGCGTCGACCTCGCTGACGTTGCCCCCACTGCGCCAGCGGCCGGCGAGTACGTCGTCGTTACCGGACCACCGGGCCCGCCTGGTGCCTCCGGGAGCAGCTACCTGCACACCCAGACCACGCCCGCCGCGACCTGGCAGATCACCCACAATCTGGGCCGCACCCCCAACATCAGCCTGATCAACCCCAGCGGGGTCGTCGTCTACGCCGACATCCAGCACAGCACCACCAACCAGGCCATCATCACCTTCCCTGCCCCGCTCGCCGGCACGGCGATGTGCTCCTGAGGAGGAACCGCCGTGGCTGTCACCCTGCTCACTGGCGCCGACCTGAACAACCAGCGCGCTCAGAATCTCGCCGACCCCTCGTCGGCGACCGATGCCGCGACCAAGCAGTACGTCGATGCCAAGGTCAACGGGCTGACATGGAAGGCACCGGTACGGGCCGCCACCACGACGTCCGGCACGCTGTCGAGCGCCTACGCCAACGGCTCCGTGATCGACGGCGTCACGCTCGCCACCGGCGACCGGATCCTCATCAAGGACCAATCGACCGCGAGCGAGAACGGCATCTACATCGTCGCCGCCTCCGGTGCTCCGACACGCGCTACGGACGCCGACAGCAGCGCCGAGCTCGACAGCGCCGCGGTCCTGGTCACCTCCGGCACCGTCAACGGCGACAACGCCTGGACGCAGACCACGAACGCGCCAACGGTCGGCAGCAGCAACATCGTCTGGGCCCAGTTCGGCGGCGCCAACCTGCCGACAGCGGGCGCTGGCCTCACGCGGACCGGCAATCAGCTCGACGTCGGAGCCGGCGCCGGCATCACGGTGGCCGCCGACACGGTCGCCGTCGACACCAGCATCGTCACCCGCCACGTAGCCGCGACCATCGGGGACGGCAGCTCCACGAGCATCGCCGTCACGCACAACCTCGGCACCAAGGACATTGTTGTCGCCATCCGGAAGACCACCGACGACGCGATGGTCCTCACGGACTGGACAGCCACGAACACCAACACCGTGACGCTGACCTTTGCGACGGCGCCGAGCAGCGGCCAGTACCGCGTGGTGGTGATGGGCTGATGGACATCCTCAACGGAACCAATGTCCAGGGCCTGGCCTGGTTCACCGATACCACGCCCCTGTCCCCGGGCTTCGACCCTGGCTTCGACAATCAGCTGGCTCGCAAGGGCTACGTCGACCAGCAGCACATTCCGGATGGTAGTGAGCCTGCAGCACCCACCACCGGCTACGTCCTCTACTCCCAAGGCGGCGCGCTCAAGGCAAAAAGGTCGGACGGCACCATCACCACACTCATCCCCGCCTAGCCGGGTCACCTGTTCACATGCCCGAGCGACGAGGAGGTGACCGCCGTGGACGACCTGCTCGTCATCATCCCCACCCGCGGCCGCCCCGACAGCGTCCCCGCCATCCTCGAGGCATGGCATGACACCGGCGCTAGTGCCGACGTGCTGTTTGCAGTCGACGAGGACGACCCCAAACTCGACGCCTACCTTGCTCACCGGCCCTACACGGATGATCAGCAGGTCCGCTGGTACGTCGGGCCCCGCCTCCGGCTGTGCGGAACCCTCAACGCAGTCGCCACCGAGATGGCCACCCAGTACCGCTACCTCGCCTTCATGGGCGACGACCACCGCCCACGCCCCGCAGCCCGCCCCTGGGACGCACGCTTCCGCGAATGCCTCTCCGGTGGCACCGGCATCGTCTACGGCAACGACCTCCTCCAGGGCGAGAAGATGGCCACAGCCGTTGCCATGACCAGCGACATCGTCCGCGTCCTGGGCTACATGGCGCCACCCCAGCTCGTACACCTCTGCTTGGATCTCTGCTGGCTCGACTGGGGGCGCGGCATTGAACGCATCACCTACCTGCCCGACGTCATCATCGAGCACCTCCACCCCGCGGCTGGAAAGGCTGCCCTCGACGCTGGCTACGAAGAGTGCAACAGCAGCGAGCAGGTCACCGCTGACGCCGCTGCCTACTACGAGTACCGGGACACCGGCGGCCTCGAGAGCGACCTCGCCAAGCTCCGGAAGCTTGTCACAGCCGAGGAGGGCTGATGCGCGTCCTCCTCACCGGCTCCGCCGGCTTCATCGGCCGTCACCTCCACCAAGCCCTCGATGCCCGAGGCGACCACGTCACCACCTGCGACCTCGTCGACGGCCAGGACGCCCTCGACCTCTTCCGCACCGACGACACCCGCTACGACCTCGCCATCCACTGCGCCGCCCTCGTCGGAGGCAGAGCCAGCATCGACGGCACCCCACTCGCCGTCGCCACGAACCTCGCCCTCGATGCCTGGTACATGCGCTGGCTCGAGCGCAGCGGCACCAAGCGGGCCGTGTACTACAGCAGCTCCGCTGCCTACCCGATTGAGTACCAGCAGCCAGGCAGCATCCACTATCTCCACGAGGACGACATCGATCTCGCCGCGCCGAAGCTGCCCGATGCCACCTACGGCTGGGCCAAACTCACCGGCGAACAGCTCGCGCAGTACGCGGCCGCGGAGGGCATCCGCCTGACCGTGCTGCGGCCCTTCTCCGGCTACGGCACCGATCAAGCCGACTGCTATCCCTTCCCTGCCTTCATCCGCCGCGCCCGCCAGCACGAGGACCCCTTCGAGATCTGGGGCGACGGCAGCTCCACTCGCGATTGGATCCACATCGACGACATCGTCGACGCTACGCTCGCCGCCGTCGATGAAGAGATCACACAGCCGGTCAACCTCGGCTGGGGCCGGCCAGTAGCCTTCGACGACCTCGCCCGCATGGTGACCCTCCTCGCCGGCTACCGACCACCCCTCACCCACCTGCAGGCAGCACCCCAAGGCGTCCACCACCGCGTCTGCGACCCCGGCCGCATGCGCAGCTTCTACCGCCCCACGGTGACGCTCGAGGAAGGCATCTACCGAGCGCTCAACCCCTAGCCCAGCGACCAGGGAGCCCGCGCCATGGACTACCCCACTCCCACCAGCGTCCGGCAGCGCCTGGACTCAGACGGCATCCACCAGGTCCCCGCCAGCAGCAAGGGACAGGACCGCCATGAATGACCAGCACATCGGGCACATCATCGATGCCCTCGGCGTCACCACAGAGCTCCGCCCAGACGACATGCCCGTCGACGCCCTCGTCATCCTCAAGGTGGTCCGGAGCGACGGAACCGTCGGCCTCATCAAAGCGCGCAGCGAAACCCTCGACTGGATCAACGCCTTGGGCATGCTCACCGCCGCCGCCGAGACCGAGAACAGCGGCTACGAGTACGCGGACGACGACGAGTAGTGCCCCGCTACGCCATCCTCCTCGACCAGCACGAAGACCTCGTCGTCGAAGACGACAACCTGGTCCTCGACCTCGGCTCCAGCTGGGCCACCTTCAGCGACCACCGTGGCATCGCACTCGCCATACCCATCGCACGCATCTGCAGCATCCAGCGCCTCGACGAGGCCGGCACAGAGGGAGGTGATCCCGATGGTGGACAAGACCGCTAAAGCCCCCGTGGCAACCGAGCGCCTCATGGAGTACTGGGCGCACGGACCGGGGGCCGCTAGACGCCAAGATCCAATGGGGAGTACCGGGTGACTTCGACCGCTGCGTCGTCGAACTCGGCAAGCACGTGAGCCCCGGCATGGTCAAAGGCCTGTGCTCCAACCTCCACGTCCGCGCCACAGGCGCACGCCCCGGCCACGCCCCCGGCGAAGAAGCAGCCCACCAAGCCAAGAAGGCAGCCGACTGATGCCCAGCCAGGGCCGGCGCTCAACGCCACTGCCCAAGGGCTGGGAGCGCACCCGCCGGCGTGTTCTTCGCCGAGACAAGCTGAAGTGTCAATGGCCGCTTGTCACCGGAGGGATCTGCGGAGAGCCAGCTACGGACATCGACCACAAGACGCCCGCCTATCTGGGCGGTAGTGACGAGGACAACAACCTATGGGCCCTCTGCCGCTACCACCACAACAAGAAGACCGGCGCTGAAGCGTCATCCGTAGCGCACCATCTTCCGCCCAGAGCGAGACCACCAGAGAAGCACCCGGGTTTCATCAACTGACCGGCCAGACTTGGAGCATGAAGAGCTGCGTCGTCTGCGCCACAGCCATCGAACGCGCTGGCCGCAAAGGCGGTCCCCTTCCAACCTACTGCTCGTCCCAATGCAAGAACCAAGCTCGACGTGAACGAGAAGCAGCGAACGGCGCAGCCGAGGCGAGGAAGATCCTTGTACGACAGCGGCGGGCCAGAGAGGCCGTACAGCGGTCCGAGCGACTGTGCCCCTACTGCAACGACCGCATGTCCCAAGCCCGTCGCGTGCAGTGCGGCAAGCCAGAGTGCACGCGACGGGCAAAGGCGGAGCGCATGCGTGACTACATGCGCTCCCGCAGGGCTGACCCCGAGCTTGCAAGGAAGCATCTCGAGTACGACCGCAAAGCGCAGCGTAAGCGCCTGGACGTCCTTGGTCACTGGCGTGTGATCTACCCTGAGCGAGCGGCACGAGCTGACGCCGAGCGACGAATGCGTGTGGCGGCAGCCAGGGTCGAGGTCTTCGCGCCACGAGACGTGTACACACGCGATGAATGGCAATGCCAGCTGTGCCGACGTGCCATCGACCCGGCCACAGTGTGGCCCGACCCGATGAGCGCCTCAATCGACCACATCATTCCGCTGGCCAAGGGTGGGGTGCATTCAATGGGCAACGTTCAGGCAGCGCACCTTAGCTGCAACAGTCGCAAGTGTGATCGACTGGACGTCCCGGAAGCTGCCGCTCTTGATCACGAGGTGCCGCCACGGCGGACCCTGGGGGGAGCCTCTTGATCGTTGAGAATCGCCGGATCGGGCTGGTTAGCTCTGGGCGGTCCGCGCGACACTGGGGGTTTGTGATCAAGGTCTGACCTGCGGCTTCGAGGGCTTGCCTGATGAGGTATCAGGACGGCGTTTTGGGTCATCGACTGCTGGGAGAGAATGCCCAGTTCAGGCTGCGTGAAGTGTGACCACCCGGGTAGAATGAAGGCATGTCGAAGCCCAGTCCGCGCCGTTGCGCTAGCCCCTCCTGCGAGACGACGCTGGCTGCATCCAGCTTGGCGAGGACGTGCTCGGCTCGCTGCCGGAAGGCTCTGTCCAGGGCTCGGCGTGCGATCGAAGCGCCGGCCGAGATGAAGGCGAAACGGCGGTGGGTCCGCCGCGCGGCGACCAAGATGCCCCTCACGGCGAATGGGTCTGCCGCCTCCAGCACCAACTCTGCGACCTGGTCCACCTACCGTGAGGCCTTGCAGTCCTCGGCCGGGGTGGGGCTGGGCTATGTCCTTGCCGAGGGCGACGGGATTGTCTGCGTCGACCTTGACCACTGCCTCGAGGACGGCCGGCTTGTGCCGTGGGCGCGGGAACTCCTAGCTCGGTGCCCTGCCACCTTCGTGGAGGTGTCCCCGTCGGGGGCTGGGTTGCACGTGTTTGGACACGGCTCCGTGCCGCGGGGTCGGAAGATTCGACGGTCTGACGGTTCCGCCATCGAGGTCTACGGCCAGGGCCGGTACATCACCATGACTGGCCGGCGTTTCGAGGGAGCCCCCACAGTGCTGGCGGACTTGTCGGACTTCATTGCGGACCTGGTTCCGACGGCGGCGTAGTGCTCTGACCTGCCGAGCTGCGTGGAGGAGGTGATCCCCGTGGCCGGTCGTGGGATGGCGCCGAAGGCGACGCGTTCTCGAGCTCGGGACAGCAAGGCTCGTGACGCCGAGATGCAGCGGGTGGACGACGACGGTGAGATCCGCGGACCCGTGCTCCCTGAAGGCGTCCTCCCGGACGGCGAGGGTTGGCACCCGCGCACCCGGCAGTGGTGGGAGACCTGGCGGCGATCGGCACAGGCTCAGGTGTTCATCGACACCGACTGGGACTTCCTGCTCGATACGGCTCTTCTGCACCATGTCATGTGGACCAAGGGGCGTTGGGAATTCGCCTCTGAGGTGCGTCTCCGGGCGGCGAAGTACGGTGCGACGCCCGAGGACCGGATGCGGCTGAAGCTGAAGGTGGAGACAGCGGGTGACAAGCCGTCGCCGGCGGAGACGCCGCGGTCGACGTCGGATCGCCGGAAGAGCCTGCGGATCGTGACGGAAGACGCCATGTAGGGGGTGTCATGCCGTGGCGAGGACCGGGCTATGACGGAGAGTTCCCTTCTCTCGGACCGGTGATCGTGGACTGGATCGAGACCTACCTGTGCCATGGCCCTGGTGACGTGATCGGTGAGCCGATCGAGCTCGACGACGAGTTCTATGCCTTCATCGTGAAGGCATACCGGCTGGACCCTGAGACAGGGCGGAGGGTGTATCGCAGGGCCTTCCTGTCGCGGGCCAAGGGACGGGCGAAGTCGGAGCTGGCCGGCATGCTGGTGTGCGCAGAGGCCCTTGCTCCGGTCCGATTCGAGGGATGGGACGCGGCTGGAGAGCCCGTAGGACGTCCGGTGCGGTCGCCCTACATCCGCTGCCTGGCTACGGAAGAAGGTCAGTCCGGGAACACCTACGACAACGTCTCGACGATGCTCGAGCACCTTGTCGAGCACCACGGTGACTCGTTTCCTGGCATCGACATTGGGAAGTCCGCCCAGTCGTCCAGCCGCATCATCCTGCACCACCAGCGGGGCGAGATCACTCCCTCTACAGCGTCGTCCGCTGCCAAGGATGGTGGCAAGGAGACCTTTGCGGTCTTCGACGAGACGCACCTTTACGTGTTGCCGGAGCTGCGGCGGATGCACAGCACGGTGCGTCGGAACCTTCGGAAGCGGAAGGAGGCCGAGCCGTGGTGCCTGGAGACGTCGACGATGTACGAGCCGGGTCAGGACTCGGTTGCCGAGGCCACGCACTTGTACTGGAAGGCGATCCGTGAGGGCCGGATCCGTGACGCGGATGCGGCGGGCCTGCTTTTCGACCACCGCCAGGCGCCGGACGGCACGGACCTCGCAGACCGCGAGCAACTACTCGAGGGTCTGCGCGCAGCCTATGGGCCGGCCGCAGGCTGGATGGATCTGGATGGGATCGTCGCGGAGATTTGGGATCCGCAGTCGGCCCCGTCGGAGTCGCGTCGCTACTGGCTGAACCAGCCCGTGGCAGCCGAGGATGCGTTGCTGACGCCGGGGGAGTGGGCGGCGAATGCCTCCTCCGAGCTGCGCCTCCAGGACGGCGACGAGATCGTCTTGGGCTTTGACGGCGGCAAGACCGACGATGCGACTGCCTTGGTGGCCATGAGGGTGTCCGATCGGCTGGTGCAGCCGCTGGGGATCTGGGAACGGCCCGATGGCCCGCTCGCGAAGGGATGGGAGGTCGACCGTCGCCAGGTGTCGGACCTGGTTGCCCATGCTTTCGGGCGCTACCAGGTGCGTGGCTTCTTCTGTGACGTGAAGTTGTGGGAGTCGTACATCGACGAGTGGGCCGAGACCTACCGCGATGAGCTGCTGGTGAAGGCCTCGCCGAAGTCGTTGGTTGGCTTCGACATGCGGGGTCGGCAGCAGGAGCTGACGCTGGCGACTGAGGCGCTGGTGCAGGCGATTCGTGACGGCAAGCTGCCGCACACGGATCATCCGGTGCTGAACAGGCATGTGGGGAACTGCCGTCGGCGGCCGAACCGGTGGGGCGTGTCGTTCGGTAAGGAGTCGCGCGAGTCGCCGAAGAAGGTGGACGGATTCGCAGCGATGCAGTTGGCGGATATGGCGCGGCGGGCGCTGTTGGCGTCGCCGGAGTGGGCGAAGAGGTCGCGGCGGCGTGCGCGGTCGGGGCGGGTGTACGGGTTCTCGTAGGAGGGAGGTGGGCGGCCTGTGGTGATGTCGGAGTCGGAGGTGGTGTCGACTGCCGGCCGTCTGCTGAAGCTGCGGGACGGGGAGCAGGCGCGCCTTCGGAGGATCGCGGACTATATGTGCGGCAGGCACAGCTCGGTGTATGTGCCGCGTGGCGCTCGTGCTGAGTACCGGTGGCTGATCGAGCGGGCGCGCGTCAACATTTTGCCGCTGGTGGTCACGGTCGTGGCACAGAACATGTATGTCGACGGGTATCGGCCGGCCGGCTCGGACGAGAACGCGGCGCCGTGGGCGGTCTGGCAGGCCAACAGGATGGACGCCCGTCAGCACGGGATCCATCGGTCGGTACTGACCTACGGGGCGGCGTACACGCTGGTGATGCCTGGTGATCCAGTCCCAGTGATCACCCCGTTTTCGCCGCGGCGTATGACGGCCTTGTATGCGGATCCGGTGAACGACGAGTGGCCGATGCTTGCGATCGAGGATCAGCTCGAGAACACGCAGGACGGCAAGCGTCGGGTGGTGCGCGTCTACGACGATCGCGCACGGTACACGCTCGTGGGCAAGCCTGATGGCTCGCAGCTGCAGCTTGCCGGGGACTTGCCAGTGATGACGCACGACCTGCGAGTGTGTCCGGTCGTCCGGTACGTCAACACCGCCGACCTCGACGGCGACGGAGTACTCGGTGAAGTCGAGCCGCTGATCGAGGTCCAGGACCAACTCAACATGACCACCTTCAACCTGCTGATGGCACAGCAGTACGCCGCGTTCCGGCAGCGCTGGGTCACTGGCATGGCGCCGCCGCAGGACGAGAACGGCAATCCGATCGAGCCCTTCAGGTCGCGTGTCGACGGCCTGCTGGTCGCCGAGGACCCCGACACCAAATTTGGGGAATTCGGGGCCACTGACCTGGGCGGATACCTGAAGTCTCGGGAGTCTTCGATCCGCCACGCGGCCACCATCTCCCAGGTCCCGCCGTATCACCTGCTGGGCGAGATGGTGAACCTCTCGGCTGAGGCTCTCGCTGCTGCACGCGACGGACTGGACCGCAAAACCGACGAGCGGGAGAGCTTGTGCGGCGAGGCCCACGAGCAGACGCTGCGCCTGGCAGGCCTCGCTGCAGGCAACACTGCTGCCTGGGAGGACACCGCTGCTCAGGTGGTATGGCGAGACACGTCAGCACGATCGCTCGCGCAGACCGTCGACGCACTCGGCAAGCTGGTCACCATGCTGGGGGTGCCGCCGCAGGAGCTGTGGGAGCGGGTGCCTGGGGTAACGCAGACGGATGTGGAGCGGTGGAAGAAGGCTGCCTCGGAGGGAGATGCTATGGCTCGCCTCAACGGCATCATCGAGAAGCAGATGGCTCCGCCCGCTGGTAGCCAGGCAGCTCCCCCGGTGGATGCCTCGGTGGCGTGACGTGGCAGGCTCGGGTGAGGCGGCGCTTCGGTACCGGCATCTGCAGGCGCTGGTGGCTGCACGGGTGGTGCAGCGCATGCTGACTGTCTGGCGCGGGCTGGTGAATCCGGCGAATGTCGATGCGTCGTGGCCAGCCGTCCGGGCCGCTCTGGTTCCCCTGATGCTTCACGGCAGGGCGGAATCTGCTGCTCTCGCGCGCACGACGTACATGGCGGCACGTCGGGACGCGGGCATCTTGGACGGGCACTTTCGCCCGCCAGAACCTGCGCTGCTGTCTTTGTCCCGTCTTGAGTCCTCCTTGGACGTCACCGGGCCTGTCGAGTTCAAGAGGTCCATCGCAGCAGGCAAGTCTCCGCAACAGGCAATGGATGCAGCTGCAGTGCGTATGAGCGGTTCGACGCAGTACCTCGTTCTCGAGGGCGGCCGGGACGTCATGCAGCGAGCCATCCAGCATGACGAGGCGGCGACGGGCTACGCCCGCGTTACTGACGCTGATCCGTGCGCCTGGTGCGCGATGCTGGCCAGCCGCGGCCCGGTCTACAAGACGGCCAAGACTGCTGGCGACCCGCGAGCCGGCGCCGAGCGCTGGCACGACCACTGTGCTTGCGAGGCGTGGCCGGCTTTCACGCTGCAGGAGGAGTTTGTCGGCATCGCCGACAAGCTGTACGAGGACTGGCTTCGCGAGACCCGTGGCACGGGCGGCAGAGACGCAGTCAACGCCTTTCGCCGTTGGTGGGAGTCCGAAGGCCGGGCTGGCTACGCGGCGCCGGAACGCTCAGGCGGCCGAGAAAGGTGACCGTTGATGCAGTCGTCGGCTATGGATACGTGACCGATGGTGCAGGACGGCAATGCCTCAAGCATAAGTGTGGGCGGGGATTTACCCAGGGCTGAGGTTGTGTTGTTGCCCAGCCCTGGGCGTGTGTTCAGGTGCGGGGCTCGACTCGAACGAGGCGAACCGGCTGGCCGTCGAGGATGAGGTCGTCCGGGGATGCAGCCGAGTCGTCGCTGTCTCGAGTCGGTGCCAGAGTGATCTGGAAGTCGTGAAGCGCGGTTCGGATGCGGTCGGGCAGGGAGTCGAAGTCGGTGACCTCGCTCGGGTCGGCCGAGAGACAGAGCCGAGCTTCGCGGGGGGTGTCGATGCCGGTGACAGTGGCGTCCACGACGCCGTCCAGGCCCGCCTCGGACAGGGCCTTGCGGGCGGAGTCCTGCAGGGCAACGGCGGCGAGGAACTGCAGGACCTGGTCGCGTCCGAAGACGGGCGCGACGATGCGGTGGATCTCTTTGGCGGAGATCTCATCCTCGCGCCAGGCCCGCTCGATCTCCTCGACCAGGAGGTCTCGCTCGCCGAGGATGTTGTCGCGAATCGCCCTGAGGCTTGTGGTGGTGTCCATACCTCCATCATGCGGCCTGAATTCAGGTCGGTCAATACCTAGGCCGCTCTGAATTCAGGTTTACTGTCCTGGTGGTGATCGAATCGCGCGCTCGCCGGCGGGCTGATCGGTGATCTCGGCCGGCGCCAGTCCACCCTGGGTGAGCAGCTTCTTCCTCACCGCTTGACGAGTTGGGGCGCCCGGGAGGCGCCAGACAACCGAAGTTCCCCGCGCCAGCGGGATCGAAGGGTCGTGCTGGGCACGGCCCTTTTTCCACGCTCGACATGAGGAGGGACCGTGCAGGACACGGCCGACACCCCGCAGGCTGCAGGTCAGTCTGACACCAGCATCGATGAGTCCTCTGCGCAGCAGATGCTTGCTGACGCTATGCAGCAGCCGAGCGCTGAATCTGGCGGCGGAACACCAAGCTCTTCGCCGGCACAGCAGCCGACCGGTTCGGATCCGTGGGCGGATCCTGAGGTGGCTCGTAAGGAGATCGAGAAGCTCCGCAAGGAGGCAGCTGGGTGGCGCACGAAGTATCGCGAGGCTGAGCCGCAGCTGACCGAGTACCAGCAGTGGCGGGAGTCGCAGAAGACCGAGCAGCAGAAGGTCCTCGAAGCCAAGGAAGCAGCTGAACGTGAACTTGGGGACCTGCGGTCGGCGAACGCCCGGCTGCTGGCAGCGGCGATGCACAGCATCCCGCCCGAGCTGATCGACCTGCTGGGGGCAGGAACCGAAGAGGAGATCAACGCGAGGGCTGAGCTGCTGGCTGAACGCCTCAAGGCCGCAGCCGCGCCGTCTGTACCGCTTCCTCAGGCGCCGGGTCGGCCGATTGAGGCGCTGACTCCTGGGGCGGCGCCCGCGTCGAGCACGCCGGCGGCGACGCCGGATCAGTGGATTCGGCAGCTGGCTGGTCGTAAGCCCTGAATGAATCGCAGCACCGGATCTCACCCATGTCCACGGGGCCGGGGCCGCTGCGTACCCGAAAGGAGACCCCGTGGCTACGTACAACTCTCTCATCAGTCGGGATGCCAGCAATGATCCGCTGGTGCCGACCCCGGTCTCGGCGGAGATCATTCAGGAGCTGCCGTCGATGTCGGCGCTGCTGACGCGAGCGAAGCAGATCCCGCTGTCGACGAAGACCCAGCGGCAGCCGGTCCTCGACGTGCTGCCGATCGCCTACTTCGTAGGCGGTGACACTGGGCTGAAGCAGACCACGTCGCAGGACTGGAAGAACGTTGACCTGATCGTCGAGGAGCTCGCGGCAATCGTGCCGATCCCCGAGGCGTACCTGGACGATGCTCAGATGCCGATCTGGGACCAGGTACGGCCGCGTCTCGTCGAGGCGATCGGATCCAAGATCGACGGCGCAGGGCTCTTCGGTACGGACAAGCCTTCCACCTGGCCCACGGCGATCTACCAGTCTGCTGTCGCGGCCGGCAACGTGGTGGTCGCGGGGACAGGCAGCGATTTCGCCGTCGATGTCGCCACCGCGGCGGGCAAGGTCAGCGAGGACGGGTTCGCGATCAACGGCTTCGTCTCCCGGCCGGGCCTGACCTGGAAGCTCAACGGCATTCGCTCGAGCCAGGGCGTGCCGATCTACCAGCCGGACCTGCAGGGGACCCCCGGGGGAACCCTGTACGGGTATCCGATGTCGGAGCTGACCAACGGCGCGTGGGTGAGCTCCGAGGCCGAGCTCATCATGGGTGACTGGTCGAAGGCCATCATCGGCGTCCGGCAGGACATCAGCTTCAAGCTCTTCACCGAGGGCGTCATCAGCGACGACACCGGCAAGGTCATCCTCAACCTGATGCAGCAGGACTCGGTGGCCATGCGTGTCGTCATGCGGGTGGCTTTCGCCACGGCCAATCCGGCGACTCGAGTCAACACCAACTCGGCGACCCGCAGCCCGTTTGCCGTCGTGCAGGCGACGACGCACCAGTCCTGACCCATCGCCTGGCGCCCGCACGCTAGAGGGCGCCAGGCGCCAGGAGAGCGGAGGATTCGGTGCGTGTCCTGGCCATGTTCCACGCCTACCCTCCCGCGCACAACGCGGGTGCGGAATGGGCGGCCCACTCCCTGCTGCGCGAGCTGGCTAGACGCGGGCACCACGTTGACGTCCTCCTGTCCCAGCCGGCAGGGGCCCGGCCGGCTGGGACGGTCCTCGAGTACGAGCTGGACGGCGTGCAGGTCCATCCCTACCGGGGCAAGGCCGATCCGATGCGCTGGATGGCAGGAGACGAGCGGGCCGATGTCATCGTCACCCATCTGGAAAACACCCCACGCGCTTCGATCTTGGGGGACATCAATGCCATCCCGGTCGTGCATCTGCTGCACAACACCTTCGAATTTTCGAAGTCCTGGCTGGTCAAGGGAACACCATCCCTCGTGGTGTACAACACCCGCTGGATGCGGTCAGACGTCGAGCAGTGGTGGGCCCTGCAGCAGGGTGACCGGCCGATGCCCTGGGGCATCACCGTGCACCCTCCAGTGTCGCCGGAGGACTACCAGGCAACGCGCGGCACGCACATCACTCTGATCAACCTGACAGAGGAGAAGGGCGCCAAGGTCTTCTACTCCCTGGCCGCGCGCATGCCGAAGCGCAGATTCCTCGGCGTCATCGGCGGCTACGGGGAACAGATCGTGCGGCGTGACCTGCTGAACGTCGACATCATCGATCACGTGCCTGGCTATGACATGGCCAAGCAGGTCTACAGCCGGACACGGATCCTGCTCATGCCCTCCGCCTACGAGTCCTACGGCCGTGTCGCCGTAGAAGCGATGTGCTCCGGAATCCCTGTGGTCGCACACCCGACACCAGGACTCCAAGAGAGCCTCGGAGAAGCAGGCGCCTTCGCCGACCGCAGCGACCTGGACGCTTGGGAGGCCGCCGTGCGACGACTGACATCACCCAAGGTCTACCCCCAGGCATCCAGAGCAGCCTCGAACCGAGCCGCCGAGCTGGACCCCGCGCCCCTCCTGGACGCCTGGTGCGAAGCCGCACAGGAGGTGGCTCGACGTGGACGCCCTCGCTGATCTCGGTGCCCTCGAGGACCGCCTCGGCCGGCCGCTCACCTCAGCGGAGCAGGGACGAGCCTATGCCCTGCTGGACGACGCCTCGGCACTCGTCCGCGCCTACACGCTCCAGGACTTCACCCGCACCGACAACGACACCGCGCTGGTCCGGGCGCAACAGGGCGAGATCCGACTGCCGCAGCGCCCGGTCATCGCCGTGACCAAAGTCGTTGCCATTGGGGCCGGCGGCGCACCAGACCTCACCGTGGTGGGCTGGATGTGGGACGGCGACGACCTCATCCGCGTCGCGCACAGCTCCCCGGTCATCAACCTGCCCGAGCTTTGGCACGACAACGACGTCGACGCATACCCGGGCACCTACCGAGTGACCTACAGCCACGGCAGCGATGCCGTCCCAGCCGACGTGAAGGCTGTCGTGGCTGGCATGGTGTTAAGAACCCTCACCGCCCCCACCATGGCCGGCGGCGTCACCGGGGAGACGATCGGCCCCTACAGCTACCGGACGGACGGCTCAGGGGTCGGCACCCAGGTGCTGCTGACGGACCTGGACCGGAAGGTCCTGGCCCGGTATCGACGTAGCCAGGCGATGTCGATGGTGAGGCAGCGATGACCAAGGCTCTTCATGTGGTGGCACATGTGCACGCCTATCCGCCCACCCACAATGCCGGGGCCGAGTGGGCGCTGCACGAGATGCTGCGGGCCCTCGTGGCCCGTGGCCACCGGGCCACGGTGTGGCTGTCGCAGTGGACCGACTCGGGTGCCTATGAGATCGATGGTGTGCGCGTCGAGCCGCACGAGCCAGCAGCCTTCGGGCCGGCAGCTGCACGGTCCGACGTTCTGGTGAGCCATCTCGAGAGCGTGCCCCATACAGCGTGCCTGGCCCGCGGGCACGGCGTACCTCTCGTCGTCCTGTGCCACAACACCTTTGACCTGACCTGGCAGCCCCTGACCGATGGCTCAACGGCACTGGCCGTGGTCAATTCCCAGTGGATGCTCGACGAGGCGGAAGGGCGTTTTGCAGGCCGTGAGACGAAGCCTGACCGTGTACTAGTGGTGCGGCCGCCGGTCTGGCCGGGGGAGTACCGCACCAGCCGCGGCGACTGCATCACGCTCGTGAACTGCACCGTGTCCAAGGGGGCAGCACTACTGGGCGAGCTGGCCCGGCGGATGCCGGAGCGAAAGTTCCTGGCTGTTCGGGGCGGCTATGGCGAGCAGCAGCCACCTGAGCTCGACAACGTGCTCGTCCTGGACCACATGCCCGGGCGGGCCATGCGGGACGCTGTGTATGCGCGCACAAGAATCCTGCTGATGCCTTCCGACTACGAATCGTGGGGGCGTGTCGGTGTCGAGGCCATGGCCTCCGGCATTCCAGTCATCGCGCACCCCACAGAGGGCCTCCAGGAATCCCTTGGCCTGGCCGGGGTCTTCTGTGACCGTACCGACCCTGATGCATGGCAGACGGCGATCGAGAAGCTCGATGAACCGGGCGCCTACCGGGCGGCTTCCCGCCGTTCACTGACCCGCTCTCGGGCGCTGGATCCGGCCGGCGATCTCGCCGCCTGGTGTGAGGCCGTGGAGGCGGTGGGGCATGCGCGCGCTGCCGCACGGTGACACGGTCACCATCGTGCGCCGTGGAACTCCGACGCAGGACGCATACGGCAACGACGTACCGGGCCCGGCCATAGAGGTGGACGTGATCGGGTGCGGGGTCGCCCCGCACGACGGGAACGGCAGCGGCGGAAACGAGGTCCTGCAGGCTCGCGACACGGTCATCACCGGTCTGACGCTGTATGCGCCGGCTGGCACGGACCTGCGAGCCACCGATCAGGTCCGCGTCGCTGGAGTCCTCTATGACGTCGATGGGCCGCCCTCATCGTTCCACTCGCCCTTTACGGGGTCGGCGGGCCCTGTGGTTGCTGCCCTGAAGCGTGTTACAGGCTGACAACTGGTCGAAGGAGGGCTGCTGTGGCTGCACGATTCAGCATGTCGCGTAGGGGCGTCGGCGAGCTGCTGCGGTCGGAAATGATCGAGGCTGAGATGCTGCGGCGTGCCCATCGCATCAAGAGCGCCGCCGAGGGCATCGCCCCGACGGGCCGGCCTCCTGGGGACCGCCACCCGGGCCTGTACAGAGCCTCTGTGGTGGTGACGTCCACACGCCGTGGCGGTCGACGCCGGGACAGAGCTACCGCGACGGTGACCAATACGTCCTTCTACGCCCGGTGGGTGGAGTACGGCACCGAGCGGGTCCCTGCGCAGCACGTCATGCTGCGCGCTGCACAAGCCGCGGGGAACTGACGATGACGTGGCCTGACGTCGAGGTCGAGCTGGTGGCGTGGCTGGGCACCGCTCTCGGCGGAGTGCGAGTCCTCACCGAGTTGCCGGCCAACCTCACGGATGTGCTACCAGTCGTGCAGGTGCAGCGGGTCGGGGGTGACGACGACAGCTTCCGCCTGGACCGCGCCTTGGTGGATGTGGACGTCTACGCTGCGAGCCGCGGTGATGCTTCTGAGCTGGCGCGGCGCACTCGTGCATCCCTTGTCGAGAGTCTCCGCGGCACCGCCACTGCGGCGGCGGTGTTCGGCCGTGTGGTCACTGTCGCTGCACCTGCCTGGCGCCCTTACGAGAACACCGGGCTGCGCCGCAGCGGAGCCACCTACGAGCTGTTTTTTCATCCGGTCTCCTGACCGGCCTGGGCCCGCGCCGGACCCGAGTCCTGACCCCACACCATCGAGCGTGGAGTCGTCGCATGTCTGGAGACCAGCATGGTCAACATCACTCGCAGCAGCGACCTGTCTATCGTCGGAGCCAACGGCGGCGGATGGGTGGCGGACCTTGGAACGGCGGCTCCCACGACGCCGCAGACCCAGCCGCTGCCACCGTGGCAGCCGCTGGGTGCCATCTCCGACGACGGCCTCGTCTACGGCTTTGACGAGGCGAGCCAGGAGTTCACCCCGTGGGGGCTGACGTCGCCGTACCGCCGGGCGATCACCAAGTCGGTGCGCACCTTCAAGGTGACGCTATGGGAGACGGCCCGCACTTCGGTGGCATCGATCATGTATCGAATGCCCATTGCGAGCCTGGCACCCAGCGCTGGGCTTACCAGCTTCGCGGAGACCGCGTCACCGGTGCCTGACAAGCGGGCCTGGTGGTTCGTGGTCGTCGACGGCACCAACTACCGGGGCTTCTACGTGCCCCAGGGCGAGGTCACCGACCGCTCCGACGTGACCTTCAAGCAGTCGGAGATGTCCGGCTACCAGGTGACCATCACTGCCTACCCCGACGCGGCCGGCAACACCGTCTACCACTCCGACAGTGTCGCTGCCACACCCGTCTACACCGGGTCCTGAACGGGTGGGTGGGCCGCCAACCGTCGGCGCGGGCCCGGCCCACCCACCTCCCCTCACCCCCCGCGCCCTAACGAGAAAGGCCCGCGCCCATGCCCACTCCCGTCACCCCCGCCGAAGCCCAGGAAGCCGAGGCCCTCGAACCGAGCTACCTCACTGTCCAGCTCACCGGCTACGACGGCACCACGGACGACGTCCGCGCACTTCCAGCCGGCCGCTGGCGCGCCTCGGCGCTGCGCGCCCTCAACCGTGGTGACCTCGATGCCTTTATGCGGCTGGTCCTCCACAAAGAGGACTACGACCGTTACGAGGAACTGGATCCTGACGCCGAGAGCATTGGTGCGTTCGCATCGGATGTCGCCGAAGCCAGCGGGGAGGCCCTGGGGAAATCCGCTGGACCGCGTCGATCCTCGAGGAGCACGCGGAAGCGGTAGAAGCCGACCTCCTTGAGCGGGGCATCGACGTCCTGGACCTGCACCGAGGGCGCATCACCTGGCGCCGGCTCCGGGTGGTGATCCAACACTTGCCGCCTGAGTCGGCCACGATGACCGCCCTGCGCAACGCCATGGACGACGAGCAGCTGGATGAGATGGCCGAGCGCGGCGAGCCGGAGACGGCCCGCTGGTCCCAGCTGGAGCAGCTCACCGCCGCCCTCATCGACGCGGTACGCCGCGTGGAATACGTGCTGATCTGCGCCAACACCGACAGCAAATCACAGCGACCTGAGGCTCCTGAGCCTGTCCCCAGGCCTGGGGCGAGGCCACGTTCACGGAGGCCGCAGCTCTCCGAAGAGAGCGCGGAGAAGCTGTTCGAGCTCATTAACGGAGGCGCCTAGCGCAGACGGGAGGCGACTCCCGTGGCGATCAGCGTTGGCTCTGTCGAGGTCGACGTCGTCCCCAACACGCGCGGTATCTACCAGCGGCTCAGGGACGGCATCGTCCCTGCCGCGACCCGGGCGGGGGAGGAGGCCGGCCAGGCCGCCGGTCGAGCCTTCGGACCGGCGATGCAGGGCCAGGTCGGTGACCTCGGACTCCGCGTCGGGGAGCAGATCGGCCAGCAGGTCGCCAACCGGATCGCGGCCGCAGTACGGGACTCGCTGCGCGAGGGCATCACGCGGGCCGGACAGGAAGCCCGGCCCGCAGCCATCCGCCAGGGCGACGAAGCCGGTGGTGCCTTCTCCCGTGCCCTGAAGACCCGCCTCGAGGCCGCCTTTCGGTCCCTGCCTCACCTGCAGATCGGCGCCGATACCTCCGAAGCAGACGCAGACCTGCAGGCGCTGCGTGTGCGCATGCAGGCTCTGGCTGATCGGCGGATCGGCATCGACATCTCCGCCGAGGACGCCAAAGCAGAGATCCACCTGATCCAGGCGGAGCTCACCCGGCTCGGTGCCGAACACCCGAACATTCAGGTCCGTGCTGACACCGCTGCAGCGCAGGCGCAGCTTGCGGCGGTGCTCGCGGCGATCGAGGCCGTCGACGCGCGCAGCCCCGACGTGCGTGTGGATGTCGACATCTCCGGGGCCATGGCGGCGCTGGTTCAGCTGTCAGTCGCCCTGGCAGCGGTAGGCGCCATCCCGGCCATTCCCATAGCGGCAGCCGGTCTCGGCGCGCTGGCCGCATCAGCAACGGCGGCGGGCGTCGGCGTAGGGGCGCTGGCCGCTGTTGCCATCCCCGCTCTGTCCGGTATCCGTAACGCGCTGGAGGCTCAGAAGGCGGCGCAGAACGCGGCGACAGTCGCGAACGAGGCCGGCGGGCAGGCGGCATCCCAGGCAGCGTCGAAGGCCCTGCAGCTTGCTGGCGCGCAGCAGGCCCTGGCGACCGCCGAGCGCAATGGGGCCCGGCAGATCGCTCAAGCTCAGGCGCAGGTTGTCCAAGCCCGGCAGGCAGCAGCCGACGCGGTTCAGCAGGCGGCGCAGCGTAACGGTCAGGCTTCTCGTGCGGTCCAGGATGCCGAGAAGCAGCTCACTGCGGCACAGAAAGATGCCCGCAGGGCGCAGGTTGACCTGACGGAGGCCCGCAAGCAGGCCGCCCAGGAGCTCGAGGATCTCGCCAACCGATACATCGATTCTCAGCTGTCGCAGCGCGATGCAGCGCTGTCGCTGCAGCAGGCGCAGCTCGAGCTGCAGCGGACGATAGCCGACCCGAAGGCCAGTGAGCTGCAGCGCGCCCAGGCGCAGCTGGCCTATGACCAGGCGGTACAGAGGCTGCGGGAGCAGACCACTGAGACCAAGCGCCTGAAGGACCAGCAGGCCGCCGCGGCTAAGTCCGGAGTCGAGGGCTCCAAGACGGTGCAGCAGGCACAGGAGCGGCTGGCCCAGGCCCAGCAGCAGGTCGCCGACCGGGCGCAGGCCGTGCGCGACGCCCAAGCGGAGGCGGCTCGCGTGCAGGTGCAGACGTCTCGGCAGGTGGCAGAGGCCCAGCGTCGCGTATCTGAGGCGACCCGCAACGTTGCAGTCGCGCAGCAGAACGCTGCCGATGCGGTGGCGTCTGCTCAACGGCAGATTCAGTCCGCGCAACTGTCCACCGCCTCAAGCGTGTCGAAGGCGGCGACGGCACAGGACAAGTACCAGGCTGCCCTCGCAAAGCTGTCGCCAGCGGCACGAGAGACGTATCAGGCGTTCATCAACCTTCGTGGCGCCTTCACAACATGGTCGGCGTCCCTTCAGCCGGCAGTGCTCCCGTTGTTCACGCGCGCTCTTGACGGTGTACGCAATAGTCTGCCGGGGCTGACCCCGATTGTTCTTGCAGCAGCGCGAGCCGTGGGCGTTCTGCAAGACAAGGTCTCGGCTGGATTCAAAACGCCGTGGTGGAAGTCTTTCAAGCAAGACATGGCCGCCTCCGTGGAGCCATCCATCGTCGGCCTAGGCGTCAGCTTTGGACACATATTCCAAGGCATGGCAGGTGTCATTCAGGCTTTCCTGCCCCATCTTGACGACATCAGCAACCGTGCAGAGCGCGTCACCGGAAAGTTTGCTGACTGGGGTACGCGACTCAAAGGCAGCCCCGCCTTCGAGAAGTTCCTGGCATATATGGCCCAGCAGGCGCCGATACTTGGCGAAACGCTGGGGAAACTCGGCGGTGGACTCCTCGACGTCGGCAGAGCCCTGTCGCCACTTAGTGGGCCGGTACTCAAAGCCGTCGGACTTCTCGCCGACGACATTGGTTGGCTGGCCCAGAACTTGCCGGGAGTTTTTCAGGGGGTCTATGTCCTCTTCCTCACGACGAAGGCGTGGGCGCTAGCTCAACTTGGGGTCAACGCTGGCATGCGGGCCTACCAGGGGCTCGTTATCTTTGCGACGCTCCTCACTGACGGATGGGCTGCCGCTATCGCCGCGGCCAGCGTGGCATTCGACGCCAACCCGATCTTCGTGGTCGTGTCGTTGGTGCTGGGTGCGCTGGCCCTTCTCGTCGCGGGCGTCATTTATGCCTGGAATCACTGGGCTTGGTTTCGTGACGCCGTACTCGCTGTCTGGTCTGCAATCCAGTCGGCAGCGCTCTGGGCCTGGACAAACGTACTGCAGCCTGTCTTCTCGGCGTTGGCTGGAGCAGCTCGCGCAGTCGGAACTGCCGCCGTATGGCTCTGGCAAAATGCCATTCAGCCAGCGTTCGAAGCCATCTCTTTGTTGGCTCGGACTCTGCTCGCTGTCGTCGTCGTTGCCGTACTCACGCCTATCTACCTGGCGATCAAGCTGGTCGGAGCAATCGCCATGTGGCTGTGGACGAACGTCATACAGCCAGCGTTCGAAGGCATTGCGGCAGTGGCAATCTGGCTCTGGCAAAACGCAATTTTGCCTGCAGCCAACGGGATTGGCGGCCTCTTGCGCGGGCTGGCAAACACGGCTCTTTGGCTATGGCGTAATGCCCTACAACCCGCCTTCGAGGGAATCGCCTCCGTGGCCGAGTGGCTATGGCGTAACGCTATCGCGCCCGCCTTCCATGGAATATCCGACGTCGTCGGATCCGTGTGGCGCGACGGAATCCGACCGGCCTTCGGCGCCATCCGCTCAGGCATCAGTGCGGTGGCAGACTCCTTCGACGTCGGCGTCGGCTACATAGGTAGCATCTGGGACACCATCCGCGACAAGACCCGCCGCCCAGTCCAGTGGGTCATCGACGTCGTATACAACAACGGGATCCGGGCGATCTGGAACAAAGTCGCGGACTTCCTGGACCTCGGCCACCTCGACGTCGTGCGCTACGCCGGAGGCGGTACCGTCCCCGGCTACGCCCCACGGCAGGACATCGTTCCGGCGCTGCTCTCCCCTGGAGAAGGCGTACTTGTACCGGAAACGGTCCGAGCCCTCGGTGGCGCTCCGGCGATTGCCGCGTTGAACGCCTGGGGGCGGGGCGGCATGCCGCAGTACGCGGCCGGCGGCATCGTCCAGCACTTCGACTTTGGCGGCATCGTCTCCGATCTGTGGGACAGTGCCAAAAGCGGCGTCAAGACCATCGGCGGCTGGGCTGGGGACGCCTGGGACCTGGTGACTCATCCCAAGGACATCTGGACGAAGGCTATCGCCCCGGTTCTCTCCAAGATCGACCAGGTGGGTCACAGTCGCTGGGCGCAAGCCATCGGCAAAATCCCCCGCAAAATGATCGAAGGACTCGAAGCCAAGCTCGTCAACAGCGTGAAGGACGTCTTTGGCGGCATCGGAGATTTCCTCACCGGAGGCGGCGGGGGCGGCGGCGTCACCCGCTGGACCGGTGTTGTCCAGCAGGCGCTCCGGCTCCTGGGCCAACCTCTCGAATATACCGGAATCACCCTGCGTCGCATGGAGCAGGAGTCCGGCGGCAACCCGGCGATCGTCAACAAATGGGACTCCAATTGGATCGCCGGAACACCCTCGGTCGGCCTCATGCAGGTCATCGGTCCGACCTTCGACGCCTACGCCGGGCCTTTCCGCAACACGGGCCCCTTCCTCTACGGCGTCTCGGTCAACCCGCTCGCCAACGTCGTGGCTTCGATGAGGTATGCCCTTGCTGCCTACGGATCGCTGCCGGCTGCCTACAACCGCGCTGGAGGATACGACTCGGGCGGCTACTTGCAGCCGGGTCTGAACCTTGCCTACAACGGCACCGGGCGGCCAGAGCCGGTATTCACGACTCAGCAAGCCAACGCCCTCATGAGGCTCGCAGGCGACCCCGGTGCTGGGGTGGGCGACCTGCGTGTCCAGATCTACGTCGGTGACCGCGAGATCACAGACATTGCGAGAGCTGAAGTCAGGCGATCCAACGGCGAATTGGTGCAGACCCTGCTCGCTGGACGGAGGTGAGGCATGGCGATCCCCGGCAACTTCTTGTCGGCGACGACCGAATCCGTTGACCCGAACACCAGCGGGTGGGTCGCGAAGCTCAACTGCAGCATCAGCCTGGGAAGCGGTGGGCGCAACGGTGACGGTTGCCTGGCCGTGAAGTCCACCGCCTCCGGTGAGATGCAAGCTCGCACCGTCTCCTCTTACGCAGTCACGCCCGGCACCGTCTACCACGCATTCTGCGATGCGTCGGGCGCCACAGTGCCCGAGCGCATCGGCATCCGGTGGCTCGACGCCTCCAATGTTGAGCTCAGCATCACCTGGTCACTGATCACGTCATCGGCAAGCGCCACCTGGCACCGCATCGCAGTAGCCGGAGCTGCCCCAGCAAACGCATCACGCGCCCAGGTCGTCGTATCGTCCACACCCGCAGCCAGCAACGTCTTCTCCTACTACGAGAACTTCTACCTGGGCTATCCCCTCACCACGACCGGTAATCTCTTTGCCTTCAATACCGAGTCGTCCGAGATCGACGTCAGCGGCTGGTTGAACGAGGTCAATTGCACCTTGACGCGACAGGTGCCACCGGTCTCCTGGGCAGTCGACTACTACCTCGCCGGCGGTCACACCATCGCCATGACCGCCACTGCCAACGGCAACGCCTCAACGCGGTCAACGGACAGGCCGGCCGCGACCCCCGGCGTGGAGTACGTGGCGTACTGCTATCTCAACCCACCTACGTCCTCATCCAACGCCTGGGTCGAGCTGCGCTTCTACAACGCTAGCGGCGTCCAGATCCAGGCCACGCGCGGTAGCCTCGCGGCCCCGGGGACCGGCTGGTATCGCCAATACGCCTCGGCGGTGGCACCGGCTGGCACGGCCTCATGCTCCATTGCCGCTGGTGTCGACTCAGCCACCGCTGGCCAGGTGCTGCGGATCGAGGGCGCTGTCGTCACCACCGCGCCTGTCCTGCGAACCGGGTCGGTGTTGCCTTACGCCGACGCCTCCTTCGAACAAGGCGTGGCCGGCTGGACGGTCACTTCCGGCGTCGCCACCGTCACCCGCTCCACCCCGTGGGGCACCTACTTCTGGGATGGCGCCTACACAGGCACCGTCACCTCCAGCACCGCCACGACAAGCACCATCCGGTCTGCCAGATTCGCTTTGCCCTCTGGTGCCGGCGGCGGCACGTTCAGCATTGAGGTCTATAGCCAAGTCACCGCTGGCGGTTTCACGCTGTCCAGGGGCATCAGGTGGTACGACGCCGCCAACACCGACCTGGGCCTCACTGCCAACGCCGTCGCTGCGATCCCCACCCCGGGCTGGTGGCGACTCGCCGACAACTTCACCGCGCCGGCCACTGCCACGCAGGCCGCTATCGAGTACACCGTCACAGCGACCTCGACAAGCAGCGTGTGGCGTATCGACTCCGCCGCCTTGTGGCAGTCACTACCCCCCACGGAAGTGGACGCGCACGACAACACTGCCAGCATCACCCTGACCCTGCGCGAGCTGACCGTTGGACAGCTGATCACGGTCTACCGTGTCACTCCGGACGGCACACGGACTCTGGTACGCGGCCCGAGCGGCCTGCTCAGTCTCACTCCGATCACCACCGACCAGATGGTGATCGAGGACTACGAGGCACCCATCGGGACCGAGGTCTACTACTACATCGAGACCCGAGTCACCAGCTCCTCCGTGCCCGCCTACCGCACCAGCAACGCGGTCACCCTCACCGCCGGCGATATCAACCTGTGCTGGCTCAAAGACCCTGCTCAGCCGCAACGCAACGCCCGATTCATGGTTGTTTCGCCGCCGGATTGGAAGCGGCCGATTGCCCAGGCGACGTACCGGGTGCGTGGGCGCCGTAACCCCGTGGTGCTGTCTGACGTGCGCGGCGGGCTCCAAGGGAACCTGGTGCTATGGACGCGCACGGATGACGAAGCCGCAGCTTTGCACTGGCTGCTCGAGTCCGGCGACACGCTGCTGTGGCAGTCGGTCCCCGGCGTGCACGAGACCGACCTGTACGTGACGGTCGGCGACGTCGGGCTACCTCGCGTCGTGAATCGTGCGACTGAGGAGTGGCGTGAGTGGACGCTGCCCCTCACCCAGGTCGATATGCCTAGCTCCATCGGCGTGGCCGGCTCGGCCGGACGGACCTGGCAAGACGTGCTCACAGGCTTCACCGCCTGGCAAGGCGTTCTCGACACCTACGCCGACTGGAATGCGGTCCTCTTCGACATCCGTGCGGGAGGCTGACGATGTATCCGGTCTCCAGCCGCTTCCTAGCAGCTCTGACAGAGTCCGGAACGGTAGTTAGCACCGTCGACCTGTTCCGCACAGACGGGCGCGTCGAGCGCCTGGAGCACACCGGCGGATCCGTCACCGTCGACCGCGGGCAGGCCATTCGCCGCACCTGCACCGTCACCCTCGCCGACACCGCTCTGATTCCACGGACGCCCACCGACAAGCTAGCCGTGTACGGGGCACAGCTACGGATCAGTCGAGGCATCCAGTACTCCGATGGCTCCACCGAGCTGGTGCCGCTCGGCATCTTCCGCGTCGACTCCGTCACCGGCGACCCCGACTACGGGCCCGTCACCATCAGCGGCAAGTCCTTGGAATGCTTTATCGCCGACGACAAGTTCACCGCCCCCTACCGGGCGAGTGGCACCGCCATCGGCGCCATCACCACGCTGGTCCAGCGCAGTCTCCCGACCGCCTCGGTGGTAAGCACCGTCACCGACACTGCCATCGGGCCGCGCACCTGGGACATCGAGGGCGACCCGTGGGCTGCGGTGCAGGAGCTGGCCGCGGCCCTCGGCGCCGAGTGCTACACCGACCCCGACGGCGTCTTCACCGTCGCCGTCCTCCCTGACCTGCTCACCGCGGCGCCCGTGTGGACTATTGCGGCGGGAGAAGGTGGCGCGCTGATCAACGCCACACGCGGCATGAAGAGCGACAGGGTGTACAACGCTGTCCTGGCCCGCGGGGAGAACACCGAGACCAACTCGCCGCCAGTGAGCGCGCTGGTAACCGACAACGACCCCACGAGCCCAACCTACTGGGGCGGTCCCTTCGGACGCCGGCCGACCTTCTACAGCTCCTCGACCCTCACCACCACCGCCGCCTGCACGGCGGCCGCCACCCTCAAGCTGCGGGCGGCCATGGCCCCCAACGCCACCGGCGATCTCTCGTCGCTGCCCAATCCCGCACTCCTGCCTGGAGACGTGCTGCGGGTCGTGTACGCCAACGGTACGCGCGAGCTGCACCAGATCCAGGGCCTGACGGTGCCGCTATCGGAAAACGGCGTTTTCCCGATCACCACGATCAGCGCGAAGGAGGACGCATGACCTCCTCCTCGTCGATGGCGGTCCACGCCGAGCTGGCCGACGCGATCCTCACCGGCTCCGTCCAGGCTGCCGCGGCGACACCAGCTGTGCGCGGTGCGGACTGGCGACTCACGGTCGTCTCCACTATCGGTACTGACGGCACCGTTACAACCAGCGACAGCATCACCGCCCGCCGTCTGGACACCTACACGAACCCGACGGTCGGTGACCAGATCGTCTTGATGCGCTCTAGCTCCGGGAACTGGGTCACCCCCGGCCGCACCGCACCAGCGACGACTGCGGGCACCTGGCAGACCCTGAGCCTCGCCTCCGGCTGGAGCACGTTCTCGTCGGCGTACTACACCTGCGCGTACCGCATCAACGGCGACGGCACGGCGAGCCTCAGCGGACTCGCCCGGGCGCCCGCCTCGACCACCGGCACCGCCACCGTCGGCACCCTCCCGGCCGCCGCCACCCCATCCAAACGGGCCCGGCACGTCACCGAAGTCGCCGTCGGTGTCTTCGGCGTGCTCGACATCAACGCCGACGGCACGGTCCAGATCACCGACTACAGCGGCACCGCGAGCTGGGCAGCCCTCGACGTCGCCACCCGCTACCGGCTCACCTAGGAGGTGACCTGTGCCCACCACCGATGCCTACGGCCAGGGCGTGCAGATCGCCACCCTCACCGATGCCCCCAACGCCGCAACCTTGGCGTTCAACCTCGCCGACCCAATCGTCCAGCGGACCATCATGCGCTTTGCGAGCGCGTCCGCACGCAACGCCACCCTCACTTCTCCCGTCGAGGGCATGACGACGTGGCTGCAGGACGTGAACTCGCTCGAGGTCTACGACGGCAGTAGCTGGAGGCAGGTCTTTTACGGGGCCACGGCCTGGAGCACCTACACGCCCACGTGGTCCGCTACGACGACCAACCCGTCATTGGGGAACGGCACGCTCGTAGGGAGCTATCTGATCACCGGCAAGATCTGCCACGTCAGCATCATGCTGACCATCGGATCCACGACCAACAAGGGATCAGGGGCCTACCGCCTCAGCCTGCCAGTCGCGACCGCCAACACGAGCTGTCCTGGCGTGCTTGGCGCCAGCTTCTCCCGCAGTGGGTCACCCAACCACGGCCCCGGCGATTCCCCGCTCTTTGCAAGCGCCGCAACGACCGATGACATCTGGTTCCCCAACATATCCGTCATCGGTGACTACGACGTGTGGACGGAGTCGGTGCCCTGGTCACCAGCTGCCGGAAACGTTTTCCGAATCTACGGCACCTACCAGACTGCCTGAAAGAATAGAGACCCAGCATGGGCATATACGGCCAGGACTGGGCTTCGTACCAGTCGTCGACCCCGGACACCAGCGGCCTGTCCTTCGCCTTCGTCAAGGTCACCGAAGGGTTGTCCTACATCAACCCCAAGTGGGTAGCTCAGCGCAACCACGCCAAGGCACACGGTCTCGTCTGGGGTGCTTACCACTACCCCCACATGGCCAACAACGCCGTGGCAGAGGCCGATTACTTCCTGAAGCAGGTTGCTTGGCAGCCCGGCGACATCATCGTCCTCGACTGGGAGGGCTACGACGACGCCAACGCCGACGTGTCGAAGTCCCGGCAGCGTGCCTACAGGGACACATGGCTTGCCTACGTGAAGGACAAGATGCCCGGCCACCCGGTCGGCATGTACTGCAATCTCGACTACTGGCTCAACGTCGACCAGACGTCCAACTGCGGCGACTTCCTGTGGATCGCCACCGCCGGACGTCCCGCTGGCCAGCCCGGCATCCAGGCTCCCTGGCTCTTCCACCAGTACAGCGACAACGGCGTCGACCGTGACTACTGCCGCCTTGCAAGTCGCGATGCGCTGCGCGCCTGGGCCCTGTCCTTCCAGTCCCAATCCCAGCCGCCTACTCCACCCACGCCTGCACCCGCGCCCCGCTTCACGGAGGACGACATGTACGCCTACTTCACCGTGCCCGCGGGCACCGACTTCGACCTCCCGGTAGAACCCGCCGGGACGCTCAGCTCGCCTTCTGGCGGAGCCCGCAACGGCCCCATCTGGCTGATTCTCTCCGCGCAGGGCACCGATTCCCAGGTCACTACTGCCTTCCACGAAGAGGGCGGAGCCTGGGCCACACCGTCCAAGCCGGCGCCGGTCACGGTCACCGGAGACAAGCTCGTCCTTCACCTTCCTGCCGACCGCAACGTGGACAAGGTCCGCATCCACTCCACGGCGCCCCTGATGGGCTACATCGTCGGCCGCCAGGTCGCCTGACCTTACTCAAAGGGAGTCTCATGAGAATCTTCGGACGCGAGCCCGCGATGGTCCTTGGCCTCATCAGCGCCACCCTCAGCCTGGTCGTGACCTTCAACGTCGGTCTGAGCAGTCAGCAGGCCGGCGCCATCGTTGCTGTCACCTCCGCCGTCTTCGCCGCCATCACCGCAGCCCTCACCCGACCCATCGCGCCGGCAGCCTTCACCGGCCTCGTCGCGGCCACTGTCTCTCTGCTCGCCGCCTACCACTACAACGTCACCCCAGAGACGGTTGGTGCCCTCAACGCACTCGTCCTCGCACTCCTCGTCTTCCTCACCCGCGGCCAGGTCTCCCCGGCCGCACCCACCGAGCCGGTACTGCAGCCGGTCCGTTCCACGGAGCGCTGATGGGTGGGGCGGTGGCCCAGCGGATCCGCTGCCTTCTCGGCCGCCGCGGCACGTTCCTCCTTCTCATCGGCATCGGCAAGATCTGCTGGGGACTGGGGTTCCTCGTCGTTCGTCAACCCGCCCCACAAGGGCTTGACCTACTGCTCGGCGCCGCACCGCTGCACTGGTGGGCCTGGGTCTGGATCGTTGCCGGCGCTGTCACAGCCGGCAGCTCCCTGGTCCGAGTCGGCCGAGACTGGCTCGGCTTCGTAGCTGCCCTCGTGCCGCCCACGCTCTGGGCCACCGCCTACACGGTGGCGACCGTCACCGGTGATTACTCCCGTGGCGGCTTCGTGGCCCTGTGGTACCTGACCTCGCACATCGGGGTCATCCTGTGGGCCTCCGGGGTGCCCGAGTATGAGCTGCCGCCGGAATGGTGCAGGCGGAAGGACAGCGCATGAGTGTCTGGGCGGGTGCCGTCGCTATCCTGGGTACTGTCGGCATGGTAGTAGCTGGGATCTTCGCTGCCCGCGCTACCCGTGCCGCTGCCGCGGCCACCGCTGATGCCACGCGCGCCGCAGCAGAGGCCACTGCAGAGCCGGCTCAGCGCGCCGCAGACCTCGCCGCCTTCAAAGCCATCCGGGACGACCTCACAGAAGAAGTCCGTGAGCTCAAAACGGAAACAGTACGTCTGCGCGGCATCGTGCGGGCCTTCGCGGGCTACGTGGGTGACCTCATGACGACGATGCGCGCTTCAGGCGTCGAGCCACCGGACCCGCCCCCGTTGGTGGACGAGTACAACAGAACTGGAGTGTGAATGCCCGAGCAGCCGGCACCGGTACGGGTGCAGCCCTCCATCGACCTGGCCGCTGGCGATATAGAAGCCCTCCAGCAGCTCGGCCTGGTCGACCAGCAGCCCGTGCCGTCTCCAGAACCACCGCCTCCGCCGACAAGTGGCTATGACGGAGGTGCCTGATGTTGCCTGTCGCACTGAAGCCTGGGAGGCCGAGGATGAGTCTGATAGTGGGAGCCGTGCGCTTGTGCGGGCGAGTCAGCAGGCAGGCGTTCAACGGGATCAAGTCGCTCGTGGTTTCGAAGCTGCCGCTTCTCGCGGCTCCAGCAGTCGGAAGCACACTGGAGCCGACTCCCACACCTTCCCAGTGATGACAAGAAACATCTATGTCCCGCCATGCCCCGCTGTCCCTCACAGGGACAGCGGGGCCTTTACCTATGACGGCGTCGGCTAAGTGGATCGCTGGGCAGGGAACCGCGGAGCGCGGTGTCCCGCTGTCACCCGGCCAATGCCTTGCTCAGCTCGGCTGCCTGCGGGCCGGCATCCCGAGATGGGATCGTCCACCGGTAGCTTTGGCGGATGCCGTCGACGTACACGAGGGTGCCCCCGCGCTGATCCTCGCGGATGTCGAAGGCGACGGTGCGCCACTGGAAGGCACCCGGCTGAACTGGGCCATGATGATTTAGGCCGTCGATGCCGACATTACTGGCGTTCCCGTCGCCGGTCGTTACGACCTGGCCGTCCGGCGCGATCCATTGCCACCCGCCCCGCTCGATCGGCGCCGTCTCGGCCGCCGCAACCGCGCTCATCGCCCGGTCCTTCACCGTGACCACGACGAACAGGCCGCGCTCCGGCTTGTCGATGATGGCCTTCGTGGAGTACACGACGCTCGTCGGCGTCACCTCCAGCCGGCCCGTCCCTCCGCTGCCCACGGTGTCCGCGCTCTTCCCAAGCGGGGTGTCAGCGCTAGGATTCGACGGCGGGGCTGCAGGGGAGCTCGTGGCAGCCGAGGGCTTGTCCCCGGAGGGCGAACTCCCGCCGCCTCCGCTGCATGCGGTGAGCGAGAGCGCGGCGGCAAGTAGCAGTGCGGCGCCGGACGTGCGCATGGTTCCCCCTTGATGCGGTTGCGGCGCACCGTACCGCCGAAGGTCCCTGAGCCGCAGGGGATGCTGGAGAGCTGTCACCCCCGCGTGGCGTCAGGGCGCGGCTCGTGTGCAGGGGGCAGCCCTTGATAGCCCGTGATAGATGGCCGATGCGAAAGCGCACTGCATCCCGACCTAGGGGGGCCGTCCCCCCCCCCGATCCACGAGCAGGGATCCTGCTGCTCGTTGCAAGGTGGCGACCGTTCAACTACATGGCGGATGCGACAGCCACCCATGCAGCCTGCGATGAAGAGAGGCCATCATGATCACGCCAGGGACCACGCCAGCTCGCCGTATCGGAGATCCCCGCTGCGGCTTCTGCGAGACCATTAGTGATCCGCCTTGCGGGCGACCCGCCACATGGCACATCGCGTGGGGTCTCACCCAACCTTTCGAGATCACTTTGGTATGCGATGAACACATGGCCGAGTGTCAAAAACGCTTCGTTTACGCTGACCGGCACCGGGCGGAGATTGCATGTGATATGCCGGGCACTGGTTGGCTGATTGAGCAGCCTAGCCGATGCGTGCTGTCAACAGATGAGCCTGGTTGAGCAGTTCTGTCTCGCGCGAAGCGGCGAGTGAGGGTGTCGCCGCCCGGCGCCGCGCGGGGCTCGGGCATGTCAGCTCAAGCGTATGCTCTCCCGGAGGGGCGTAACGCTCAGGCAACAGGGGCGTTGGAGTGTCTGCTGCCTAGGTGATAGCCCGCGATAAGATGCCATATCGACGCTGCCCGTTCGAACGACGTTCGACTCTCGTGGGGTAGTGTCGCCGGTCGGTATGCCTCCGGCTGTGCCTCATTCGCGCCGTCTAGTCTGTGGCGGTCCGCTCATCGTGTTCGCGCAGCATGCGCATGACCGTGGCGGGAGACGGGTGTTGTCCCTTCTTCTTGCCACTGGAGATGACGAGGCGGGCGGCAATATCGCGCAGGCTCATCCCTTGGGCACGGAAGTGGAGAGCGATGTCGAGCATGGCATCGTCAGTGACGTTCGCGCCGCCAATGGTCGTGCCCCGCTTACGGGCTGACTCATGACCTTCGAGGGTGCGGTCGCGGATGTACTCACGCTCCATTCCCGAAAGCGCGGCCAGTACGGTGAACACGACGCCCGAGGGGTCGTGCGAGCCCTGGAGCTCACCGGTGAGGAACTGCAGGCCGACGTCGCTCGCCTTCAGTTCCTCGGCAAGGGTGGCCAGTTCGATGCCGCGACCGAGGCGCTTGTGTTCGTGGACGACGAGCGTGACGCGCGCCCCGGAGGCACGCAATTCGCCGGCGAGGGCGACGGCCTTGTTCAGCTCGGGGCGTTGGGCGGCGCGGGTTGAGATCTTTTCGGAGAACACCCGAGTGACTCCCGCTTCGGCGAGCGAGTCGAGTTGGGAGTCGAGCGACTGCCGGGCGGTGGACGCGCGAGCGTACCCCAGGCGGATGTGGCCGATGGCTTCGCTGCCAGCGTTCCTCGGCCGGGGCAGCTCGGCCCAAGTGGATCCTGGCTTGCGAACGGCGGGCGTCGGTACGTTGAGAGCCTTGGCGAGCTGGGGCACGAGACGGAAGCGGGCGGTGTGGTACTGGACGGCTACCTTGCCCTTGCCTGTGCGGCACGGTGAGCCCGCAGGGGCGGCACAGGTGGACATTGGACAGTCGTGTGATTCCACGCGCTTGAAGTCGTCGCTCACAACCCGACTGTTTCATGGGTTGTTGCAAACTGTCGAGCCGTTTGCAACAACCCATGAAACAAAGTTCGTCCTGGATACGTCCGCCGGTCGACGGTGTTTCACAGGCGAACACCTATGAAACAGTCGCGCCCAAGGCGTTGAGCGGCAACAGCCGGGACCGTGCTCAGCGCATCGCCGACAGGCGGACGAGGGCTCTGCGAGCCCGTACCTGCGAGGCGCGTGAATATGACTCATTCCCCGACGCTTAGGGAACGTTATGCGCTAGTCGCGCTGAGCCCCTGCTCTGGGCGGCAGGCGTCACAGGGCCGCACGCCGGGCTCGGCTAGCGCAAGCGCAGCCCCGCGCTGGTTGAGCTTGGCACCCTTCGCCAGCGGGCAGTCGGCTCGGTGTAGCCAGTTGATCGGTTGGTCGCGGGTGCTGGGGACGTGCTGTAGCACCCAGCCCCCGCCCTCTGCCTCGGGCTCTGGCTTTGTCGGCCGTTTCGCGTCCCGGATGGCCTCACGAACCTGCTGCAGCTGTAGCTCCAGGTACGTCTCCAGGGTGCGGAGGCGGGGCAGGTCCGGCGGCAGGTCGCTCACGCGTCCACTCCTGCATCGGGATGGCGGACGGCGCGCTTGACCGCTGCTTCGAGCGCAGCCCGATTCAGGCCCTCGGGGTTCTTCTGGCCGGTCTTCGCATGCTGGGTGATCGCTGCCTGCGCACGGGTCGCGGCTTCCCTCCAGGCTCGCCATTGCGCATCCCACTCGTCGCCGGCCAGGTCTGCCAGCTTCGCGCGCGCGTCATCAGAGGCCCGTTGGAGATCAAGCAGCTCATTCGGGACATTCAGGGCATCGGGCATGCTATCGATTTTAAGACAGGCGCGAGCAAGTCACGCCGCCCGACCCCACCGCTCCAGCCACTGAGCCGCTAGCCACTCCGACCGGAGCGCCTCATAGACAGCCCGTTCCTCCGGTCGCAGGCTCCGCCCGCGGCGAGCGCACAGAAAAGCGCGGATCGCTGCATTTACGACAGCTGCGGAACGCGTGGTCCCCTCAGGCGCTATCAGCTGGCCCATGGTCACCACCGTAGGAGAGCGCACTGACAACAGCTGCCGTGTCGCTTAGATCATCAAGAACACGATCAGCGCCTGCCTTGATCAAATCTGATGCGCTGCTGCGCCCGGTCGCCACCCCCACCACCGGTAGCCCGTGGGCTCGGCCGGCCTCCACGCCGGCAGGCGTGTCATCGACGAGCACCGCCTCCCCGCCCCCGACACCAGCCCGCTCCAAGGCGAGCCGGACCAGCTCAGGCCGCTCCTCGGCATCCTCGCCGTAAGCACCGATATCCCACTGAATGTACTGGTCCAAGCCGAAAACCCCCAGCTTGATCTCAGCGACCGGCCGCACGTTCCCTGAGACGACCGTCTGCCCCCACCCATGCAAGTCGGCGACAGCGGCCAAAGCAGCAGCCGCGCCAACAAGGGCATGACCGCGCTCCCGAAGCTCACCAGCCCGCCTCACATGCGCCTCGGCCAGCTCTTGGGCGAACCGCTCGAAGTCGTGGCGGCCTGTTTCGATGCCGTGGAGCCGGGCTGTCTCGCGGAAAATCACAGGCTCCGTGATCCCATCGATCTTCGCTTGGCGCTCCATACGCCGGCCCAGCGTCCGTTCGAATGCCTCGGCCGACAGCTCCCGTCCCACTCCACGCGTATCAATCAGCGTGTGATCGATGTCCCACAGCACGATCCGACGCATCCCCACCGGCTCCTCCCACCACCAGCCAGCCCCTCAAGGCTGTCACACGAACGAGCGTCCCCACCCACTACCAGCCACGACTGCGCAGTACCGTGAACATCAACCACAGATCAGCCTGTAGGGGGCCTGCATGGCCACAAGCGCCGCCACGATCGGCACGCGCATCCGCCACTGGAGACGTCGTACCGGACGCTCCCAAGCCGCGATCGCTGGCCTCTGCGGCATCACTGAGGGCTACCTCTCCCAGATCGAACGCGGCCGCAAGATTCCCGCCCTCGACGTCCTTCTCGCCATCGCCCGAGAACTCGGCGTCCCCATCGCAGCACTGCTCGAAGAACACACCCACGCGCCTACCAGAACCACCCCCACCACAGCGCCAGACGTCGCCGCAATCCTCATGGGATACCGCACCCCGCCACCCACCCCGGGAGCCGTCACCCCCGCAGCCTTACGCGACCGCGTAGAAGCAGCCTGGCGAACCTGGCAAACCTCCAGAACCCGCTACACGGACGCCGCCCACATCCTGCCCACCCTCCTTGCCGACGTCGAGACAGCCCTCCAGGCCTCTAACGCCGACAGCCCAACCAAGCGCGACATCCTGCGCACAGCCGCAGACCTCTACGGTCTCCTTCGCTCCTACTGCCGCCGTACCGGACGCCACGACCTCTCCCTCCTCGTCGCTGACCGCGCCCTCAGAGCAGCCCAAGACGCCGACGACCCCCTCCGCATCGCCGCCGCTCAATGGAACCTGGGCCACGTCCTCCTCGGCACTGAACCCGAAGGCGCAGAACAAGTCGCCACCCTCGCCGCGGAACAACTCGCCACCGCACCCCCAACCCTGCAGACCCGCGCCCTGGCCGGCGCCCTCGGCCTCGTCACCGTCACCGCAGCCGCACAACGCCGCGACTGGTGGACTGCCCGCAAGCGCCTAGAGGACCTCGAGCGGCACGCCACAACCCTGGGGGAGGGAAACGTCGGCTGGACTGTCTTCGGGCCCACCAACGTCGAGCTCCATGGCCTTAGCATCGACATGCTCGCCGGCCAGGCTGCCGACGGCCTCCGCCGCGCCGACCACGTCGACATCACCCTCGTGCCCTCCCGAGAGCGCCAGTTCACCTTCACCCTTGAAGTCGCCTGCTGCTACGACCTCAGACGCGAGGACGCCGCCGTCCTCGTCCACCTCCTCGACCTGGAGCAGATCGCCCCAGAGGACATAGCCAGAAACCCCCAGGCCCGCCAACTCGTCGTCCGCCTACGATCTCGCGTGCGCCCCACCTACCGGCGCCAGATCGAAGCCCTCGCTGACCGAATCGGCCTCGACCAACCCCCGGACCAGTAGACAACCCGGTCCCACAGTCCGGGTCCATACGCCGGCACCCGCCTATCCTCGCCGCACCACTACACGAGCGAGGGACCGATGGAGAGCATTCACCAAGCACTCGCCCGCAGAGACGGGACGAGACTCCTGCCTGCCGGCATCTCCTGGGATGCCATTCGCACCAGCCGATATCAGGGCCTGCAGGCAGTCGAACGGCTTGGCTCCCACCTCGGCGACGTCATCGTCGACCCGACGGCCAAGCTCCTCTACTTCCTCGTCCCGATAGGGACCGCCGCCGTATGGGCTCTCCCCGATACTCGTCCCGTCGGCATGGGCAGCTACCTGGTGATGCCACCCCTGACCAGGACCAGCCCACCCGGACCGTACTGGCTACGACAACCAGGGCAGGCTCACCGCCTCACCAGCGCGAAAGACCTGATCGCTGCCCTCACCGGCAAAGCGCAACCGATGCCCACCAGCCCAGGGACAAGGTCAGGGCCCCGCGGTTACGTCACCCCCGAATGCCGTCTCGGACAGCATGCCTATTGTCATGGAAACACTGACATTCGCCGTGTGGGAGCCCCCACCTGGGAGGCGCCGGCAGAGCGCCTACGCTGCGCCTGCGACTGCAGACACCCGCTGCGGGGCGAGGCAGATCGCAAGTAGCACCCGGCCCCTGTGTGCCCCTGGTAGATCAACTTGTGATGCTGGAGACATATGCCAGAACAGCAAGCTGGCGTACCTTCATCGCACCTACCGAAGGCGCAACCGAACGGGTAGCTCCGTTCGGTCAAGGGGGATCGATGTTCGGTGCAGAGCTGCGAAGGCGACGGGAAGCCGCAGGCGTCTCGCTACGCCGTATGGCCTCGATCCTGCACGTCAGCCCTGGATGGCTCAGCCGGATCGAACGCGAGCAACACCAGCCGCCAGAGCACTTGGCTGCCGCTGCGGACATACATCTGGGAGCGGGCGGCGCCCTCATATCCCTGGCAGCAGTGAGCCACACGGGGGCCGGCCACTTGAAGCCCGCAGAGCTCCCCTCAGGGCCAGCCGCGTTCGTCGGCCGCAGCAGCACCCTGCGAGCCCTCGACACCTTGCTGGCCCAAGCGGAGAGCGCTGGCACCACGCTGACCGTGGCCCTCGACGGACCCGCCGGCGCCGGGAAATCCGCCGTCGCCATCGAGTGGGCGCACAGCGTTAGCAGCCGTTTCCCCGGCGGAGTGCTCTTCGCGGACCTGCAGGGATTCTCCACGGCCGGGCACGCGGCAGACCCTCGTCGCGTCCTGGAACGCTTTTTGCGGGCACTCGGAGCCCCGCCCGAGCGTGTGACTTCGGCTGACCTGGATGAACTCGCCGCGCACTTCCGCACGATCGTCTCCCACCGCCGCATACTGGTCATCTTGGACAATGCCAGAGACTCCCGGCAAGTGCGATCACTGCTCACCGGACCAGTCGGCACCAGCATGGTCCTCATCACCAGCCGCCGCCGCATGACAGGCCTAACCGTCCAGGGTGCCGCACACCGCGTACCTATAGCCCCCATGGAAGACGACGACGCCCTTGTCCTCCTGCGCTCCATCATCGGCGACGAGCGGGTCGCCGCCGAGCCCGCAGCCGCCCTCGCCCTCGTCCAGCGATGCGCACGCCTGCCCCTCGCCCTGCGCATTGCAGCCGTTCGCCTCGCCCCGCACCCGCACCGCCCAATATCCGACGCCGTCAGAGCCCTAGCCGATGACCGAGACCGCTTGGATGCCCTCGCCGACGGCGGAGATGACCTAGCCGTTCGATCTGCCTTCGCCGGCACTTACCGAGAGCTTCCCTCCGAGACTGCCCGCACCTATCGCCTCCTTGGGCTGCACACTGGTCCCCACATCAGCACTCCAGCAGCGGCAGCCCTCCTCGACCGTCCAGAGCCGGTGGCCCAGCGTCTCCTAGACGATCTGGTCGACTTCCATTTGCTGGACGACATCAGCTCCGGCTCATCAGGGCGCTACCGCTTCCACGATCTCCTGCACACCTACGCAGGGGAGCGCGCGGCAGCCGACGAATCGGAGCAGGGGCGCGAGGCGGCCATCACTCGGCTGACGGCCTGGTACGCGTCATGCGTGGATCAGGCCAACTACATCATCGCCCCGCAACGCCGCATCGAGCTGCTGCCGCCCCGAACTGATGTGGTTCCGCTCGACTTCGTCGACGCCCCACAAGCCGCTGCATGGTGCGATGCCGAGGCCGACAACTTCGTGCCGATCGTCCGGCTGGCCTCGGACCACCGGGAAGCCGCAGCGTGGCAGATCCCGACGCGGCTGTGGAATTGGCTACTCCTTCGCAAACCTTGGGCATTGTGGGAGGAAAGCCACGCCATCGCTCTCAGAGCAGCCACAGCCGCCGGGGACCAGGCCGCCCAGGCGTGGGTCTCCGTGAACCTCGGCGAGGGCTACAGGCAGTCCAGACGCTATGAGGTGGCGCGTGAATATGCCCAACGCGCCCGGGCACTACGCGATGACCTCGACGACCAGCACGGTCAAGGCTGGTGCCATGCCAGCCTGGGGTTTCTGTCTATCGACGAAGGCACCCCCGAGCTCGCCCTCACACACTTCCACCAAGCCCTGGAGCGATTTCGCGCGACGGACGACTTCCACGGGGAGGCCATCGTGCTAGCGGCTCTCTCGGAGGCGCACGACCTGCTGAACGCTCCCGATGCGGCAGAAGAAGCCTTCCAGATGGCCCTGTCTCTCGCCCGCCGGATGAACGACCTCTACGCCGAGGGAATCCTGTGGTTCAGGCACGCCAACGCTCACCGACACCGAGGTGACATGCAAGCAGCCCTCGAAAGCCTCAACGCCAGCGTGCAGTGCCGCCGCGCCGTAGGCGACGCATGGGGCACCGCGGAGGCCCTAGCCCTCCGCGGCGACGTGCTCGCCCAGATCGGCGACGACGGCGCGGCACGCAAGTCCTGGCAGCAAGCTCGAGATGCGTTCGAAGCGCTGGGAGACACCCGCGCAGCCGAGCTACGCCAGCGCCTGACCGGTGACCTGCCCAGCACGCTGGCTGACCAGTGAGGCGCGCACGCGCTCCATGGCCACGTCGGTGTCCACGGACATCGCGATCCTCACGGGACGCCGGTTGTCAGGGATGCTCGATGCTTCGGCCGGGTAGCCCTTCCGGTCGTCGATCAGCGTCGCCCCTCGGGAATGGCCCGCCAGCTCGACGACGACCTGGTGCTCCTCGTACTGAGCCAGGGCCTCGTCGCACATGATGGCCGCGGCGAGGGGATCATGCATGACACACCCCGTTCGGCCCTGGAGCTGGGTGTAGAGACCGACGTAGTCGTCCAGGATCTGCGTGGCGTAGCGGGCCGCCGGCGTGTCGACCTGGGCGACTGCGTCCAGCCACTCTCGGCTAACCCACGCGTGCTTCTCCGTGGCGTCCATGGGCACCACGACCATGTCGAAGCCGGCCCGGAACACCTCTTCGCCCGCCTCTGGATCGTGGCCCGTATTGGCATCCGCCCACGCCGTGAAATTGCCCGGGACCCGGAACGCACCCCCCATGTACACGATCTTGCGGATGAGCTGCGGCAGCCGGGGCTCCATCCGCAGGGCGAGAGCGAGGTCGGTCAGCGGCTTCAGCGCCAGGATCGTGAGCTCTCGCGGGCGCTGTCGTGCAAGGCGGACCAGCTGCTCCGCCGATGACTCCGACACGGCGGTCCGAGAGGGCGCGGGTCCGCCATTGCCGCCGAGCCCGTCGGGGCCGTGGACGAATTCGGCGGTGCTCAGGGGCTGCTGCAGGGGGGTGGGGTGTCCGGCCGCGACGGGAACGTCGAGCAGTCCTGCGACGTCCAGAACGCGTAGGGCGTTCTGCGTCGCTTGTGCGGTCGGTACGTTGCCGTGCCCTGCCCCTATTGCGACGATCTCCACGTCCGGCAGTCCGGCCAGGTAGAGGATGGCCCAAGTGTCGTCCACCCCAGGGTCGGTGTCGATCACAACGGAGAGGCGCTTGCCGCCGAGCGGGGATATGTCGGTAGGAGCCATGGAGACCTCGCTGATCGGGAGCCGGTGGTGCAGCGAAGTCTCGTGGGCCAGGAGGTGATGCGCCAGATGTTTCGTGTGATGCGAAACACGAAACGTCTGGCGTGTGGTGCGCAGGTCACGCACAGTGGTGCCCACGCCGGAGTCCTCCTCACAGCAGCTGGGCGCCGGCAGGCTCAGAGCAGCGTCGGGCCGAAGCAAGGCTGCCCCGCCCGCTGGTCCCCGGCGCTAGTGAGCCCCTCGTCCTCGACGAGGGGCTCGTGCGCTTCGGCCGGAGCCGAAGCCTGAGAGAACGCTCCAACTCATGAACCGCGCCACCCCTTGAGTGCTAGGAGAAGAGTTGTTGCCGTCATGTGCCGGCTCGGCGACCGCCATGATGGCTCCAGGGAAGGTGCCAGCCGCGTGCTCTCCATCGGAGACCGCGGCTACCAGCAAGGCGGGTGGTAGAAGCCTGCCTTGCTCGCTTGCAGACCTGAGATTCCTGTGCTGAGGGGATGCGTGCCTTACGTAGAGAGACGCGGCACCAAGTGGCGCGTCAAGTGGTGGGCCGGTGAGTACCTGCCCAACGGCAACAAGAAGTACGAGAGCGCGAGTGGCTTCGCCGACGAGGAAGCCGCCAGGAATCACGGACTCGACCGTGAGTACGAGGTCCGACATGGCAGCCACATGAGTGTTGAGAGTGGGCCAGCCCTGATGTCGGACTACTGCTGGCGCTGGCTTGAGGCTCAGGATCTTCGCGCGCTCTCCATTAAGAGCTACAAGACGGTTATCAACCGTCACATCATCCCATACTGGGGCAATAGGGCCGTCCAGGATATCTCGAGCTTCGAGTATGCGGCCTGGAAGAAGAGCCTCAACGAGCGATCCACCAAGGGTGAGCTTTCGTCCACTTATGCCCGGACCATCCTCATAGTGTTCGGCATGATCATGGACGATGCCGTAGAGATCTATCACCTACGCAAGACCTCCCCCGTCATCAGGGATCGACCACACCGAGGCAAGTACACGAAGCAGCCTCGCCGAAAGAAGCCCACGCACAACCTAGGCGTCGTGTACGCGCTGGCCAAGAACGCCTACACGGTCTGGGGTTACACCGGCTGGGTGTACATCTGGACAGCCGTAATGCAGGGCATGCGTCCGGGGGAGATGTACGGGCACGAGAGGAGCTACGCCTACCCCTTCTGGCCGGCATCCGAACCGGATCCTGAGCTGCGAGAGGAGTACATGGAGCGCTACGCCACAATGCCCGCCTTGCGCGTGCAGTACCAGCATCAATGGATCAATGGCGCCGCCACGCTCATAGAGCCCAAGTACGAGTCGTCCCGCAGTCTAGTGATGCCGCCCTTTCTGTCTGAGATGCATCAGCGGCTCCTCGGGTCCCACGCGTTGCCATGGACCTATCCATCCATCACCGGCTCGCCCCTGTTGCATTGCCGATTTCGGCGCGACTATTGGTATCCGATCCGGGACGGGGCGCCCGCTCGCTGCGCCCGTAAGGACCAGTTGCGAGCGGAGATCCCGCCTGTGAACGCGATGGCCGGGAAGCGGATCTACCTGCTGCGCCACTGGCTTAAGGAGATGCTCGACGAGGACGGCCACCCAGAGATTGCCGTCGAGACTCGCATGGGTCATGAGGTCGCAGGCGTGAAAGGCCTCTACAGCAACCTGACCCCGCGCATGGAGATGGACATTGCAGAGTCCTTGCAGTTGCGTTGGGAGAGGCTGATGGGACAGGAGGGAACAGAGTGGCTCCCCCCATTTCCCGCTTCTCTCCCAGTTGATCTATCAACTGCCGCATAACACCAGGTCAGA